>NZ_JBHWJI010000011.1:4733-199109 GCF_042731515.1 Streptomyces sp. NPDC059850 | reverse complement strand
CGCCGGCGCCCCCCTTCCGCGGCCGGCCGCGGGCGTGCGCCGGGGGCCCCCCCACCCCCCACTCGCCCCGGGGGCCCGCGGGGCGGGGCGCCCCGGGGGGGCCCGGCACCCGGCCCCCCCCCGCCGCCCCGGCGGGGGACACCGAGGAGACGTCCGTCCTCCCGGCACCGATCCCGGCCGCCGCCCCCGCCCCCTCCCGGCGCGGTCGGCAGCAGCAACAGCCGCCGAAGCCCACCGGCTCCCCCTTCGCGATCCGCCCCGGCCGTCCGGGCGACCGGCCGCCGCCCTCCGAGTTCGACGGTCTCTTCCGGGCCGACGGCGACGCCCCCGCAGGCGCCGACTCTCCCGGCGAGACGCAGCAGATGCCGCAGTTCACCGCCCCGGCCCCCGCCACGGCCCCGGCGGACGGCGGCGGGCACGGCGGCCGTGGCAGCCGGGGTGGTGGCCGCCGTCGCCGGATGTCGCCCGCCGTGCTCATCGGCATCGTGGTCGCGGGCTGCGGGATCGCCGGGCTCGCCGCCGGAGCCGCGCTCAGCGCGGGCGGCGACGACGAGAAGAAGGATGACAACGCGACGCTGGGCTCCAGCTCGGAGCCGAACGCCGGGGAGGACGAGTCGAGCGAGCCGGGCGAGTCGTCCAAGTCCGCCGATCCCGCGCAGCCGCAGGCGAAGGCGCTGGACGCGCTGCTCAAGGACAGCAACAACAGCCGCTCGGCGGTGATCAACGCCGTCAACAGCATCAAGACCTGCAAGAACCTGCCCAAGGCGGCATCCGACCTGCGGACGGCCGCCGGGCAGCGCAACGGCCTGGTGACGCGGCTCGGCAAGCTGTCCGTCGACAAGCTGCCGAACCACACCCAGCTGACCGCGTCGCTGACCAAGGCGTGGAAGTCCTCCGCGCAGGCCGACAACCAGTACGCGGCGTGGGCCGATCAGACCCGTGGCAAGAAGGGCTGCCCCAAGGGCCAGGCCCGCCGGACCGGACGGGTCGGCGCGGCCGAGCGGGCGAGCGGCGAGGCGACGGCGGCCAAGCGGAAGGCGGCCGAGCTGTGGAACCCGCTCGCCGGGAAGTACGGCCTCACCAAGCACGAGGCCACTCAGCTGTAGAGGCAGCCCGGCGGTCCCCGGGACGGGGTCAGGTCAGTCCCGGGGGCCGTACCGCTCCAGCGTCTTCGCCACGTTGACGAACCCCTTG
This sequence comes from Streptomyces sp. NPDC059850, assembly GCF_042731515.1. Lineage (NCBI taxonomy): Bacteria > Bacillati > Actinomycetota > Actinomycetes > Kitasatosporales > Streptomycetaceae > Streptomyces > Streptomyces sp. NPDC059850. The sequence continues at coordinate 197,915 of NZ_JBHWJI010000011.1, read as the reverse complement.
CGCACCGCGACCAGCCGCCCGTCGCGCACCACCTGATAGGTGACGTCGGCGTTCACGATCCGCGGATAGTCCCGCACGTTCAGCGGGTCGTTGTAGCCCCAGCGCAGCGGGGGCGTGAGGCCGCCCGTGTCGACCTTGTGGCCGTGGTCCAGGGCATTGCGCAGGGTGCGCGCGCTGATGTCATCGGGGTTCAGGGACATCAGCGCGGAGCGCAGCGCGGTGTAGGCGATCCAGGTGGTCTGGGTGCCCGCGTCGTCAGGGTCGATGCGGTTGTCGTCGAAGGCGTACTTGTTGATGACCTTCTTCATGGGGCCCCAGCGCGGATCGTCCGGCGCCGGGTACCAGCCCGTGGCGTACGTCCCCTCCAGCGGGCTGCTGCTGCCGCCCGTGCTGTCGACCAGGGACTGCCGGACGCTGCCCATGATGGAGGCGATCCGCACCTTCGGGTGGTCCTCCTGGACGCGCCGGAAGGAGTCGAAGAAGGTGCCCGTGCGGTTGCCGAGCGCGGCGGTGACGCAGGCGTTGTCCATCTCGGCGCCCGCGGTGGCGGAGCCCAGGGAGCTGTCGGCGCCGACGTCCGTGAGGGCGGTGGTGGCCTGCGAGCTGTAGTCGCCCGCGTCCTCGGGGGCGCGTATGTCGTGCGCGGGCTGGCGGCCCGCCGCCTTGAGCCCGGCGTCGAGGAGTTCGGGGAGTTCGTCGCCCGCGATGGTGTCGGGGCGGACCAGCGAGACGCGGTCGCAGCGGGAGGCGAGCTGGCGGCCGTTGCCCGCGAGCAGCGTGGCCTGGCCGCCGTTGACCGGGTAGGAGTACGGGCTGTTGAACTCCTCCTGGGTCAGCCCGTAGCCGCCGATGTACGGGATGCCCGCGACCTCCAGCGGGGAGGTGAAGGACCGGCCGTGCTGGCTGTACGAGCCGACGACGGCGACGGCCTTGGCCTTGGCCGCGTCCTGCGCGCAGCGCGCGGCCTGGACCGAGTCGTTGCGCTCGTTGCAGGTGATCACCTTGAGCTTGCGGCCGTGGATGCCGCCGCTGGCGTTGACCCAGCGGGCGTACGCCTGCGCCATGGCGGGCATTCCCGGCATATTGGTCGCTTTGGTGCCCTCGGGGGCCCATGTCATCACGACGATGGGCTTCTTGTCCGGCCCCTTCGCCAATCCTGGCAGCGAGCCGCATCCGGTCAGCGAGGACGCGCCCGCTGCGGTGCACAGTGCGGTGGCGACGGCTGCTCGGAGGGGGCGGGAGGAGGGGCGTCGCCGTCCGGTCATGGTATGCGAGCCTGGTGCTCCGGTCGGAACGCGACCGCTATGCCGGGGAACGCGCGGGTATCGGGAAGGTGAACACACGGGGGGTTATGCGGCCCTCTGTGTGAAGAACGTACGATCGGTGACTGTGCAAGGTTCGGAGAAGTCTTCCCGTCGCGGCCATCGCTCGACCACCATGGGCGGTATGCCTGTCAACGACATGCCGTGGTGGCGCTGGCGTACCAATGTGCGCTCGGGGCTGCACATGCTCTCTGACCCGGTCTTCCAGCAGGAGTGCTGGCTGGCCGGGCGATCCGGATACGGTGACGTCACCGACGCCGTGTACCGACTGGTCGAGGACACCTGGCTGGACAACTGGTCAGCCGAGAAGTACGTCGGGACGATCTTCCGGGACTCCCAGGAGGCGGCGCTCGTCGATGTCGCCGTACTGCGGGTGCTGAGGATCCTCCACCAGGTCGGCGCGGACGCCCAGGTCTCGGCGTACATCGAACATCACGGCTGGCCGGAGGCGGTGCGGGCGGCCCGCGACGCCCATGTCCTGCTGGCCTCCAACGACGGCGAGGACCCGGACGTGCCGCCGCGCACCCTGGAGGTGCTGTCGATCATGACGCAGGTCGCCTAGGTACTCCGGCCTGGGCGGCGGTCCTGAGGAGTGTCGCGGGTGTGCGACGCTATGGAGTCATGAGCCAGTCGCATTCCGTCCCCGACCAGTACATCCTCACGCTGTCCTGCCCTGACAAGCAGGGCATCGTGCACGCCGTGTCGAGTTTCCTCTTCATGACCGGCTGCAACATCGAGGACAGCCAGCAGTTCGGGGACCGGGACACGGGGCTCTTCTTCATGCGCGTGCACTTCCGCGCCGTCTCCCCGGTCAAGGTCGAGGACCTGCGGGCGAGCTTCGCGGCGGTCGGCGACTCCTTCGGGATGGACTGGCAGATCCACCGGGCCGACCAGAAGATGCGCGTCGTGCTGATGGTCAGCAAGTTCGGGCACTGCCTGAACGACCTGCTCTTCCGCTCCCGGATCGGCGCGCTCCCGGTGGAGATCGCGGCGGTGGTCTCCAACCACACCGACTTCGAGGAGCTGGTGGGCTCGTACGGGGTCCCGTTCCGGCACATCCCGGTGACCAGGGACACCAAGGCGCAGGCCGAGGCGGAGCTGCTGAAGCTGGTGCGCGCGGAGAACGTCGAGCTGGTGGTGCTGGCCCGCTATATGCAGGTGCTCTCGGACGACCTGTGCACCCAGCTGTCCGGCCGGATCATCAACATCCACCACTCCTTCCTCCCGAGCTTCAAGGGCGCCAAGCCGTATCACCAGGCCCATGCGCGCGGGGTGAAGCTGATCGGCGCGACGGCGCACTATGTGACGGCCGACCTGGACGAGGGCCCGATCATCGAGCAGGAGGTCGAGCGCGTCGGCCACGACCTGACCCCGGACCAGCTGGTCGCGGTCGGCCGCGACGTCGAGTGCCAGGCGCTGGCGCGGGCGGTGAAGTGGCACAGCGAGCGCCGCGTGCTGCTGAACGGCCACCGGACGGTCGTCTTCGGCTGACGGCGGTACGGGACGGCCGGGCGGCTACATCCGCGACAGCGAGGCCGTCGCGAACAGCACGTCGCGGATCGCCTCCACGTCCCCCAGCTGCCCCACCGCCGCCTCCTGCGGCGGCACATGCCCGGCGGCCAGCTGGTGGAACGTCTCGGGGTCCAGCGCGATCTGGGCCACCGTCTCCTCCCTCGTGCCCACGGCGGCCGGTGAGTCCAGCGCGATGAACCATTCGCCGCCGCCGGGGCCCTCGACCTCCAGATGGAGCGTACGGCCCGGGGCGCCCGCCTCCACCAGGCGGCGCGGCGGGGCGGCGAGCCCGGCCCGGCGCCGCTCGGCCAGCGCGTCGGGCAGCAGCCGGGCGCACAGGTCGATCATGGCCTTGAGGTGGGCGGAGGACGGGAGTTCATACGGGTAGTCGACGGCCTCGGCGATGTCCCCGGCGTGCACCCAGCACTCGAAGGCGCGGTCCAGGAACGCGTCGCGGACCGGCAGGGTGAAGTCCCCGAACGGAACGGCGAGATCCGAGGCCCCGCGCCCGGCGAACGACACCGTACGGACCAGCGCGTGCCCCTGCTCCCGCCACAACTCCCGCAGCAGGGTGGACGGGCCGGTCCCGCCCGCGACGTCGGGCTCCGCGTGCCAGTACGCCTCCGTACGGGCCGAGGGCGTGCCGGGCTCGTACTCGTGCTCGTGCTCTTGCTCGTAGTCTCCGAGCGGGTCGGGCAGTCCGAGGGCGGCGGCGACGGCGCCGTCCACCACCATCAGATGTCCGATCACCCCGGCGACGGTGGTGTTCCGGCCGGTGAGGCGCAGCCCGTCGAACCACTTGAGCCGCACTGGAGCGCGCCATTCGGCCTCGCCCATGTCCCGCAGCAGCGCGTCCAGCCGGGCGGCCTCCGCGTCGTACGCGGCGGCCCAGCCGGGCACCGGTATCCGCGCCGGGCGGCGGCCGAGGCATCCGGCCAGCACCCGGGAGCGGAGCAGCGGGTCGAGGTCGAGGCTGTGCTCGGCGTGCAGCAGCCCCACGGCCTCGCGCAGCCGCAGCGCCTCTTCGGCGCAGGAGGGGCAGTGGTTGAGGTGCGCTTCGACGGCGGCTGTCTCGTCGGGGGAGCAGGCGGTGAGCGCCCAGGCGCCGAGGAGCGACCGCAGACGTCATGCGTGGGCGGCGGAGCGGTGGTGCGCTCCAGCGCGGCGGCGGGCTGCTCGGTGTGGGGTTGGTCGTCCGGTGGATCGGTATCGGGCGGATCGGTATCGGGCGGGTCGGCTGGTTCGGGCAGCGGCATCAGGGGGCCCGGCCAGCCGCTGGCGTCCTCCGCGGCGGATCGCGGCGTCGGGATGCGGGGCGGCCCGGCCGGTTCGGGTGGAATGCCCGAAGTGTCGCCAGGCCCGTCTCTGCCGTCGCCGTGGTCGTCGCCGCGGCCATCACCGCGGCCGTACTCGGGAAAGTCGCCGGGGTCGCACCGCTCCGGGCCGCCCGCGCCGCTCATAGCGCCCGCCCGTAGCCGGGAGGCGCCGTGGTGCGCGGCGGCGGGACGTAGGCCGTGGACAGCAGTTGAAGCCCGAGCCGCAGACGGCGCCTGGCCTCGTCCTCGGTCACGCCGAGTGCGGCGGCCGCCTGGCGGTAGTCGCGGCGGTCGAAGTAGGCCAGTTCCAGGGCGGCGCGCAGCGGGGCGGGCATGGACGTGACGATGTAGTCGGCGCGGGCCGCGACGGAGGCGTCCCGGACGCGCTCCTCGACGGCGACGTCATCGCCCCCGCCTTCGCCTTCGCTGTCGCTGTCTTCGGTGGTCCGCGACCGGAGCCGGTGCACCGCCTGGCGGTGGGCGAGGGTGGCGATCCAGGAGCGCAGGGAGCCCTGTTTGGGGTCGTACGCGTCCGGGTTCTCCCAGACGTAGGCGAAGACCTCGCGGGTGATGCGGTCGGCCGCGTCCTCGTCTTCCAGGACGCGATGGGCGAGATGGTGGATGAGGGAGGCGAAGCGGTCGTACAGCTCGCCGAGTGCGGCGGCTTCCCCGCGCGCCAGCCGCTGCTGCATCCTGCGGTCCCAGCGGGGCGGTGCGTCGTTCGCCATGCGGCCCCCATCCCTGTTCGTCGGCCGGGTCTCCTGGCACTATGCCCACCTTCATATCGAATGTAGTGCCGGGGGCTGACACAACGCGCCTCCATGCGGCAAAGTGCGGCACAACGCGGCTGCGGATGGTATTGGGCCGCTCACGGTGCGCAGAACCGGTGGGACGAAACGCTTCGGCGGGGCATAGGGTCGTTGTACGGCTTGAGACTGGGGGGAGTTTTATGCGGTGCCGGGCGGGCAGCCGCCTTGGAACAGCAAATTCCGGTTAGCTGCGAGCGAAGGGCTTCGAGCGCGTGACGTTGAAGGTGATGGAGGACGGACGGGGGGAGTGGGTCGTCCTGCAGGTCTCCGGCGAGATGGACCTCGTGACCTCGCCCGCAGTCCGGCAGCACGTCCACGACGCGGTCGCCGAGGGCCGCCACTCACTGGTGCTCGACCTCTCCGAGGTCCGGTTCTGCGACTCGAGCGGCGTCGGCGTCCTGATCGCCGCGCGTCGGCTGATGCGGTCGTGCTCGGGCAAGCTCCGGCTGATCCTCCCGCCGCAGGACGCGGCCCACGGTTCGCATGTGCACCGCGTCCTCGCGGCCCTGGGCGTCCGCCGCCTGTTCGACGTCTATCCCAACCTGATGGTGGCGACGGAACCGGACGACGAAGAACGAAACACCGCGAATTCCCTGTCAGCCTAGTCACCGACCCACCTGGCGTCCCGGCCCGTCGGCCGCTCCGGCCCGAAGCCGACCGTTCCATTCCGCCCCGATGTTCGGCTCTTCCAGCCCGGCCGGCGTTTGAGGCCACGCCCGAAGGGCGTCCGGGGTCCGGGGCTTACCCCGGTTCGGGAAGGGGCGGGGTGGGGAACAAAACCCCCGTACCCCCTACGGCAGCGGCGGCACCTCAGGAAAGTCCGCCAGCACCACGAAGCCCCCCTCCTCCGTCGGCTCCGCCGACAGCGTGCCGCCCAGCAGCACCGCCCGCTCCCGCAGCCCCACCAGCCCGTGCCCACCCCCCGGCAGCCCCGGCGCCACAGCGGACGCGTCCGGCGGCCCGTTACGGACCTCCACCCGCAGCCCCCGCCCCTCGGCGGCCGCTTCCGCGATCCGTACCGTCACCCGCGCCCCCGGCGCGTGCTTGCGCACATTGGTCAACGCCTCCTGCACGATGCGGAACGCGGCCCGCTCCACCGCCTCCGGCCGCCCCGCGCGCCGCGCGTCGTCGGCCTCCTCGTACGCCACGTCCAGCGCGCTCAGCTCGATCAGCCGCGGCAGATCCGCCAGCCGGGGCTGCGGGGTGAGCTGTTCCAGATCGCCGCCCGCCGCCCGCAGGATGCCGACCATGTGGCGCAGCTCGTCCAGCGTCCGTACGGACAGCTCGCGGATCGTCCGCGCGCTCTCCCGCGCCTGCTGGTCCTCCGCGCTGATCTGCACCGCCCCGGCCTGCAGGCTGATCAGGCTGACCTGATGGGCGACGACGTCGTGCATCTCGCGGGCGAGCCGCGCGCGTTCGGTGCTCAGCACCTGCTCGGCGATCAGCTCGTCGGCGCGGCGGCGGCTGCGGGTCAGATCGTCCAGCCGGGCGGCGAGTTCGCCCCGGGTGCGCACCAGCAGGCCGAGCGCGATGGGCCCGACGGAGGTGATGGACGCGTCGATGAGCGTGAGCGTGTTCTCGCGGTACGCGGTCGGCTCGAAGTCGGAAACCGGCCACGGGACGAAGTGCGCGGCGGCCAGCAGCAGCGCCGAGACGCCGAGCAGCCGTGGGCCGGGGCGGCGTTCGGCCACCGTATAGAGCGCGATCATCGGCGCGAACCAGATGTAGCCGATGAGGATGCCCGGCAGGGTGACCAGGAAGACCGGCGCCGGGAAGCGGCGGCGCAGCAGCAGGGCGGCCGCCGCGACCAGGGAGACGTTCAGCTCCAGGCCGAGGGTGACGCCGTTGACGAGCAGTGCGTCGGCCACGGCGAGCACGACGGGGACCAGCAGCGGCCCCCACTTCCGCACCCACCCCGGCAGCCTCCGCCGCCCCGACGACGGCGACGCCGACTGCGCCGAGGACTGCGCTGAGGACTGCGCCTCCGATGACGGCGCCGACTTCGGCAGCGACATCGGGGCGGCGGCCGGGGTCACCGCGGGCCGCCCGTCCCCGGGCGGCTGGCGATCAGCCCGGCCCGGTCGGCGACGATGGCGGCCTGCACCCGGTTGAGCCCGCCCAGCTTGCCGAGCACCGCCCGCACATGGTCCTTGACGGTGCTGGGCGCGAGCCCCATCCGTTCGGCTATCTGCGGGTTGGCCAGCCCCTCGCCCAGCAGCGCGAGCACTTCGCGTTCGCGCGGGGTGAGGGCGTCGACGGCGGTGGCGGAGGTCGCCTCGGCCTCGGCGGCGAGATAGCCGCCGATCACCGCCCCGGTGACGCCGGGGTCGAGGACGCTGCCGCCCTGGGCGAGGGTGCGTACCGCGCGGACCAGTTGTTCCGGGTCGGTGTCCTTGAGGAGGAACCCGGCGGCCCCGGCGCGCAGCGCGGCGGTCAGATACTCCTGGGCGTCGAAGGTGGTCAGCATGGCGACGGTGGGGGAGCGGGGCGCGGCCCGCAACTGACCGAGTACGGTGAGCCCGTCGGCGTCGGGCATCCGGATGTCGAGGAGGACCACGTCGGCCTCGCTGTCGAGCACCGTCTCGACCGCCGTTCCGCCGGAACAGTCGGCGACCACGTCGATGTCCGGGGCCGTGCCCAGGATCAGCCTCAGGCCGGACCGTACGAGTGCCTCGTCGTCGACCACCGCAACACGGATCACCGGCAGCTCCCCTCCCTCGGCTGTCATGCGCATTGTCCGCACAGCCTGCCGCATCGGAGCGCCAATATGGAGTGGTCTCCTCCGCCCTGTTGGGGGGATCACCCCTCCGATCGGCGGGGGGCGAGGGAAGACCACGGGCGGATGACCGCACTTTCGCGGCCGGGCACAGTGGATCACATGCCGCACCACTCCGCGGGGTACACCCGACCCCCCGCCCCGACAGCGCGTCGTACGGCCTCTCGGCGCGCCGTAACCGCCGTGGCCGAAAATGGCCGTGGCGTGGGGTGGACAGCGGGGCGCTACGGCGCCGGACAGGCCGCCGCGACCCCCACACGCGGCGGCCTGTTCACCCTTTGACCCGCCCGCCGAGCCGTGTCGACCGGCCCTCGCTGGGGGAGGACCGGCCCATCGGGGCCTGACCACCCCCGAGCTGCCCCGGCCCGGCGGGCGCACCCATCGCCCGTGCCGTACGTCTTCCCGGGATCAGTGCCCGATGGGCGGTTCGGCCGGGGCCGGGCCCAGCGTGGTGGTGCCCGGTGCGGCCCGGTGCCCCAGGCCCGTCCGGTATGCGTCCATCGCGGCCTCCAACCGCCCCTCGCGGCGCAGCAGATCGCCCAGCAACCGGCACAGGTCGGCCAGGTCACCGGCGGCGCCGGTGCGCTCCAGCAGCGACAGCGCCGCGCAGTAGTGCTCCTCCGCCCCCTCCGCGTCGCCGCGCTCGTCGGCTATCAGCCCGAGCAGCCGGTGCGCGCCGCCCGCGTGCACCGCGCCGCGCTCCGCGGTGAGTTGCTCCGCGGTGAGTTCGACGGCATCGGCTCCGGTATCGCCGGATCTCGCCAGCAGCGGCCGCAGCAGCGCCTCCGCCTCGGCGGTACGGCCGCGCCGCCGCAGCACGTCCGCCAGCTCCACCTCCACCTGCACCATGAACAGCGCGGCCCGCTTGGACGCCAGCATGTCGCGGGCGGTGCGCAGTTCGCTCTCCGCGCGCTCCAGGTCGCCGTCCTGCGCGTGGACGTAGCCGCGCATCCAGTGGCAGTGGGCCAGATCGGTGCGCAGCCGCAGCTGTTCGTACAGCTCCTGCGCCTTGGCCAGCGACGCGTCGGCCTCGGCGGTGCGGCCCTCGGCTATCAGGGTGCGGGCCACCCCGCGGTGCATCTGGGCGACCAGTTCCGGGTTGTCCACGCTGGGCGCCAGCGCGAGGGAGAGTTCCGCGGCGCGCACCGCCCGCCCATGCGCCCCCATGTCCATGTACGGGGCGATCGAGGCGGTGTAGAGCAGCAGCAGGGCGTTCGGGTCGTGCATTCCGGACGCGTTCAGCTCGTCGATGGCGCTCTCCAGCAGATAGCAGGAGTAGCGCAGTTCGCCCGCGAGCAGATGGGAGACGGCGCGGCCGCGGAGCGCCGGGACGCGGCGCGGCAGCGGCTCGTCGGCGAGCAGCTTCTCGGCGGCCTCGAAGTGGTCGCGGGCGACGATCAGTTCGCCGGTCTCCATGGCGCAGTCGCCGGACCCCAGCAGGGCCGCGGCCCGCTCCTCGGTGAAGCCGAGCCGGTCGGCCTCGGCGCCGAGCGCCGCGAAGCGGGCGGCCGCGTCCTCGGTGTCGCCGGTGGCCAGCGTGCGCCGGGCGTCGGTGAGCCCGGCGCGCAGCCGGGTGGCGTCCTGCGGCGAACGGCCGGTGGACAGCTCCTCGTAGGTGATGCCGAGCCGGTCGGCGAGGTGGCGCAGGGCGGCCTCGGAGGGGCGGACCTTCCCGGACTCCAGCGTGGAGACATACGCGGCGGTGTACGCCGGTTCGGCCAGCTGCCGCTGGGTGAACCCGCGTTCCGTACGCAGCCTGAGCACCCGGCGCCCGATCTCCGCCGTGCCCTCCGCCCCTGCCGCCCCCGCCGCCCGACCGTCTCCGGCGCTCTTTTCGGCCACCGTGCCCTCTTCTCCCCGGCGGTAACTTAATCGCCGAGCTAAGTCCATTTACGTGAGGATTAAAAAGATGCAGCAGGCGATGGATACAGCACCGGACGGGTCGGACGCCACGGCGACCGTCCATCAGCCGGGACTGCGTCTCACCGACCATCATTTCGACGTACCGCTTGACCATAAGGCTCCGGAAGGCGAACGGATCCGGCTTTACGGCCGAGAGGTGGTCGCCGCGGGCACCTCGGACGCCCAGCGCGAGCGGCTGCCGTGGCTGCTCTACCTCCAGGGCGGCCCCGGTTTCGGCGCCGACCGCCCGGTGGGCCGCTCCGGCTGGCTCGACCGCGCGCTCGACGAGTACCGGGTGCTCCTCCTCGACCAGCGCGGCACCGGCCGCTCCACGCCCGCCACCCGCCAGACCCTGCCGTCGCGCGGCACCCCCGAGCAGCAGGCCGACTACCTGGCCCACTTCCGCGCCGACTCCATCGTCCGCGACTGCGAGCTGATCCGGACCCGGCTGACCGGCGGCCGCCCCTGGACCGTCCTCGGCCAGAGCTTCGGTGGCTTCTGCGCGGTCAGCTACCTCTCGTACGCGCCCGAAGGGCTCGACACCGTGCTGATCACCGGCGGGCTGCCCGGGCTCACCGCCGACGCGGACGCGGTGTACCGGGCCGCCTATCCGCGGATGGAGCGCAAGACCCTCGCCCACTACGACCGTTACCCCGGCGACGCCGACACCGTCCGCCGCGTCGTCCGCCATCTCGCCGCGCACGACGAGGTGCTGCCGGAGGGCACCCGGCTGACCCCGGAGGCGTTCCAGCAGCTCGGCATCCTGCTCGGCACCGGCGACGGATCGCACCGCCTCCACTACCTCCTGGAGGGCGCCTTCGTGGAGACCGCCGCCGGACCGCGCCTGGCCGACGCGTTCGCCGAGCAGGTCGCCGCCGTGCTCTCCCGCGCCGGAAGCCCCCTGTACACCCTGCTCCACGAGTCCGTCTACGCCCAGGGCGGCAGTGCCACCGCCTGGTCCGCGCACCGCGTACGGGACGAATTCCCGCGCTTCGACGCCGTACGGGCGGTCGCCGAGGACGCTCCCGTCCTGCTCACGGCGGAGACCGTCCACCCCTGGATGCTGGACACCCACGCCGCGCTGCGCCCGCTGCGCCGCACCGCCGAGCTGCTGGCGACGCGTACCGGCTGGGGCCCGCTGTACGACCCGGAACGGCTCGCCCGCAACACCGTCCCGGTGGCCGCCGCGATCTACCACGACGATCTGTACGTGGACACCGCGCACTCGCTGGCCACCGCCCGCGCGATCCGGGGCCTGCGGACCTGGGTGACGGACGAGTTCGAGCACGACGGAGTGCGGGCCGGAGGCCGCCGGGTGCTGGACCGGCTGCTGGCGCTGGCGCGGGACGAAGCGTCCTGACGGTGTGACGGTGAGTCACCCATCGGGGGATGCGGGCGGGGTGCGGGTGGGTCGCCGCCGGGGGGACGAGCCAGGACATAGGGCCTGATGGTCGATTTCTTTAGCGAATCCCCTAGTTCCCATTGCTCGGGCCATTCTTTGGCCCTAGGTTGAGCGGCGAATTAATCGTGTTTAACAGGCCGCTTACGGAGCACACTCGGGAGCCCCCGTGCGCAGAGGGATATGGCGAGGCCGCCACACCCCCTTACGCTCCGCTGTCGTCGCCGGAGGCCTGGCGCTGACGGCGGCGGTCGCCGCGACCCTGAGCCCCGCCGCGCCATCCGCGACCGCCGCCGGGTCGGCGGGGCGCACCCATGAGGTGGAGTACTTCACCGGCCCCGGCGCCCACCCCCGGCACACCGAGGTCCCGGCCGCCACCCCCGCCCGGCTCACCCGGGGCGACCGCGCGCTCTCCCGCGCCGAAACCGCCGCCGACGGCGATGTCGCGTCCGTCATCGACAACGGCGCCCCGGCCGACAAGGTCGACGTCGTCTTCGTCGGCGACGGTTACACCGCCGCCCAGCAGGACGACTTCCACGCCGACGTGCGCTCCAAGTGGGCGCAGATCTCCGCCGTCGAGCCGTACGCCGCCTACCGGAGCCTCTTCAACGTCTGGTCCGTGGACGCCGTCTCCAACCAGTCCGGCGTCTCCGGCGACCCGTCCAAGGGCGTCGTCAAGGACACCGCCCTCGACTCGTACTTCTGGTGCGACGGCACCGAACGGCTGCTGTGCGTCGACACCGGCAAGGTCGAGTCGTACGCGGCGAAGGCGCCCGAAGCCGACCTGGTGATCGTGCTGTCCAACTCCGCCAAGTACGGCGGCGCGGGCTACGCGATCAGCTCGGGCGTCGGCTACGACGGCATCGCCACCGCCTCCTCCGACCACCCCGACTCCGACCAGGTCGCCGTCCACGAGACCGGCCACTCGGTCGGTGACCTCGCCGACGAGTACGTCTACGCCACGAACGGCACCTACACCGGCGCCGAGCCCCGCGAGTCCAACGCCACCAAGCTGAGCGCCGCCCAGCTCACCGCGGAGAAGCGGAAGTGGTACCGCTGGATCGGCCAGACCTCACCGGACGGCGGCAAGGTCGGCGCGTACGAGGGCGGCCGCTACTACCCCAAGGGCCTCAACCGCCCCACCGAGAACTCGATCATGCGCACCCTCGGCCGTGAGTACAGCCTGCCCGGGCGCGAAGCGATGATCGCGGGCTTCTACCGCCACGCCAGCGTGCTCAGCAGCCGCACCGGCGCCGCTGCCGCCCGGGCGGCGAGCCTCACGGTGAGCGTCCCGAAGTCCGCCTCGCTCAGCTGGTACGTGGACGGCACCGAAGTCACCGCGGCGCGCGGCGAGAAGACCGTCACCCCCGCGTCCCTCGGCGTCCCGTCCGACGGTCGGCCGCACACCGTCATGGCCAAGGCCGCGGACACCTCCCGCGCGGTGAAGGACCCCGCGCTGCGCAAGCTGCTGACCGACTCCCGCACCTGGAAGGTCCCGCCCACCAGCTGACGCGCACCCAGCCGCCGCCGCATGGACGGCCGCCCCTGAACCGCCGCCCCGTGGACCCCCGCCGCGGGGCGGCCCCTTTTTTTGGGCTCGGTTCGCCTCCGGGGCGCAAAAGCCCCTGTCGACGGTCGACCGTGCTCGGCCCCTCGTTCCTCGGGGCCTGCGCGCGCTCTCCCTTTCGACAGCGGCGCGCCCCTTCGGCTCACTCGCCGAGCGGGGGCACCCGAGGGCCGAACGCATCCAAGGCTGGTCGATGCGGGGCGGCCGCGGTCCGCCCCTGTAACATCGGCACGCTCTACGATCCCCGACGCGGCCCGTCCGCTCAATCGCCCCCAAGGGCGAGCGCGCAGGCGCGCGTTCCACCGGCGCGCGGCTCATCCCACAAGGCGCCGGTGCCGCCTACCGGACGAAAGGCCGCCGAACCCGTGAGGCAAGATGAGCCCATGGGTAACTCCGGGGGAAACACCGGCCTGCTGGCCGGGCGTTATCGGCTGGGCTCGCGGCTCGGCCGCGGCGGCATGGGCACGGTCTGGCGGGCCGTCGACGAATTGCTGGGCCGCGATGTCGCGGTCAAGGAACTCCACGTGGACGAGGGCTACGGGCCCGACAACCGGCTGCGCGGCGAACGCGCGCTGCGCGAAGCCCGTACGGTCGCCCAGATCAAGCACCCCAATGTGATCGTCCTGCACGACGTGGTCGAGCAGGACGGCCATCCGTGGATCGTGATGGAGCTGGTCGACGGCGCCTCGCTCGCCGACCGGATGGGCGCGCGCGGCCCGCTCGGGGCGCACGAGGCGGGCCGGGTGGCGGCGGCGCTGCTGGACGCGCTGCGGGTGGCGCACGCGCGCGGGGTGCTGCACCGGGACATCAAACCGGCCAACGTCCTGATCGAGTCGGGCACCGAGCGCGTCGTGCTGACGGACTTCGGCATCGCGCAGGTCGACGGCGCGACGACGCTCACCGAGACCGGCGCGTTCGTGGGCTCCCCGGAGTACACGGCGCCGGAGCGGATGACGGGGCGCCGTACCGGGCCCGAGTCGGACCTGTGGTCGCTCGGCGTGCTGCTGTGCACGCTGGTGAGCGGCGAGTCGCCGTTCCACCGGGACTCCATGGCGGGGGTGCTGCACGCCGTCGTCTACGACGACGTCCACGTACCGGAGGCCGCCGGTCCGCTGCGGCCGCTCGTCGAGGGGCTGTTGCGGCGCGACGTCGAGACGCGGCTGACGGCGGACGAGGCGGCGCGGATGCTGCGTACGTACCTGGGCTCGGGGGACACCTCCGGGTTCTCCGTACGGCGCACCCCGACGCAGCCCGGCACGCCGCTCGCGTCGTCGGCGGCCACCCCGGCCACGCCGGTCGCTCCTACGGTCCCCGCGTCCGGGTCCGGGTCCGGGTCCGCGTCCGCGTCGGGGAGGCGTTCCCCCAAGCGCCGTACGGTCTGGATGGCCGTCGCGGCGGTCGTCGCCCTCGCCGGGCTGGGCGCGGGCACGATGGCGCTGCTGGACGACGGCGGCAAGGACACGACGGCCCGTGGCGGCGCGGGCCAGGTCGCGGAGAAGGACGGCGGCGAGGACGCGCGCCCGGACGGCGACGCGGAACCGACCGGGACCGCTTCCCCGAACCCGAAGGACTCCCCGGACCCGAAGGCGTCCCCGGACGCCGCGAACCCGAAGGCGTCCACGACCCCCGAGGCGTCCGCGCCCTCCGGCCCGGGCGGGGTGCCCGAGGGGTTCGAGCGGGTCCACGACCCCTCCGGGTTCTCGCTCGCCGTACCGAAGGGCTTCGCCCGCGAGGCCAAGGGGCCCCGGGTGTACTACAACTCGCCCGGCCTGGAGTTCCGCATCGGCATCCACGCCCAGGAGCCGGACCCGAGGGGTCCGCTCGCGGTGAGCCGGGCGGCGAACGCCAAGGGGCCGAGCGACTACGAGGGCTACCGCAACGGCCAGGTCATCCGGACCACGCAGAACGGCCACCCGGCGGCGCTGTGGGCGTTCGTCTGGAACGGTTCGGCCGACGACGGCGGCTCCCGGCAGACCTTCGACCTGAGCTGGAACGAGGGCGGCAAGATGTACGACCTGTGGCTTTCCGCCCCGGTCGGGAAGAAGTCCGAAGGGAAACGTTACTTCGATACGGCGGTCGCCACGTTCAAACGGACCGGCGCAACGCGCTGACCTCCTCGCAACGGCTTTGTCACGAGCCGTCCCCGGGGCCCGTCGGCGGGTGGCGGTGTTCACCGCCGACCGGGTAATGATTTGCGCATGACGAACGACGGGGGACGACGGGCGAACGAGCCCACCAGCTACGACCTGCGGCCGCCGCAGCAGGCGACGCCACAGCAGGCGGCTCCGCAGGCGACGCCGCAGGTGGCTCCGCCCGCGCAGCCGCCGCGACAGGCGACGGGGCCCGGTGCGTACGAACCCACGCAGGCATCCGGGCAGCGCCCCGCCGCCGACGCACCGAACGACCCGCGCGCGGGCCACGGCGCACAAGGCGGCCCTGCCACAGACGGCTCCGACACCGGGCGGCTCATCGGCGGCCGCTACCGCCTCCTCGGCCGCCTCGGCCACGGCGGCATGGGCACCGTATGGACGGCGCACGACCAGATCGTGGACCGGGAGGTGGCGGTCAAGGAGCCGCGCGTTCCGGCCCATCTGCCGGACCGCGAGCGGCAGACCGTCTACCAGCGGATGGAGCGCGAGGCGCGCGCCGCCGCCCGGATCGACCACCCCTCCGTGGTCACCGTCCACGACGTCGTCGTGGAGGACGGCCGCCCCTGGATCGTCATGGAGCTGGTGCACGGCGCCTCGCTGGCCGACCGGCTGGCCGAGGGCACGCTCGACCCGCGCGAGGCGGCCCGGATCGGGCTCGCCGTGCTGGGCGCGCTGTCGGCCGCGCACGAGGCGGGCGTACTGCACCGCGACGTCAAGCCGGACAACGTGCTGCTCGGCCGGGGCGACCGGGTCGTCCTCACCGACTTCGGCATCGCGCACATCGAGGGCGAACAGGGCCTGACCGAGACCGGCGGCTTCGTCGGCTCGCCCGAATTCATCTCGCCGGAGCGGGTGCTGGGCCAGCGGCCGGGCCCGGCGTCGGACCTGTGGTCGCTGGGCGTCGTGCTGTACGCGGCGGTCGAGGGCATGTCCCCGTTCCGCCGCTCGCACACCCCCGCGACCCTCCAGGCCGTGCTGTCGGCCGAACCGCAGCGGCCGGCGCGGGGCCCGGACGCGCTCGGCTCCATCACCATGCGACTGCTGCTCAAGGACCCGGCCCTGCGCCCCTCGGCGGCCGAGACGCGCGAGGCGCTGGAGTCGGTCGTACGGCCGGTGCCGACGCCTCCCGCGATGCCCATGCCCACGGCGGGCGGCTACGGCCCTCCGCAGGCGCAGGGCGGCGCGGTGCACAGCGGCAACCGCTTCGTCCCGCCGATCCTCCACAAGAACCGCCCGGCGCAGTTCGGCCTCGGCGCCACCCTCGTCGTGATCGCCGCCGTATGCGTGCTGGTCTTCGTCAAGCCGTTCGCGAGCGAGGACCCGCTGCCGTCCGGCTGGACGGTCCGCGAGGAGCGCGATGTGGTGGCCGCCTCGCTGGCGGTGCCGAGCGCGTACAAGCGGGTGCAGGACGACAGCGACGAGAGCGAGCCGAGCGTCACCTTCGGCGACCCCAGCGGCGTCTACACCATCACCCTCACCAAGCTGGTCTCCGACCCGGAGCGGAAGATCACCGACACCACCGGTCTGGCAGGGGAGGTCGCCGCGTACTACAAGAGCGGCGCCCTGTCGACGATGGAGGAGGTGCGCGGCGAGAAGCCGACGAAGACGACGCAGCAGGGCGAACCGGCGAAGGACCTGAGCACCACCTACTACAAGCCCGGCACCAGCAGCGACGAGAACCGCATCCTCTATCTGAAGCGCGATCACCTCTTCGTCAGCGACGATCACATCGCCTGGCAGCTGACCGTGACGATGCCCGCCCGGGGCGACGCCCGGGGGACCGGCGACACGCTGTACGAGGACGTCGTGAAGAACCTCAAGATCGAGGGCATCTGAGCGGCATCCACAAATAGTTACCGCCGGGTACCCAAACCGCCCGGCCGGGGCCTACGCTCGCCCCCATGACCGACTCGCAGGACAGCGCACAGGACCGGGACAGCGCACAGGACCAGGCCATGGCGGCCCCCGCAGACGGAAACCCGGTGGCCGCCAAGGGAAACCGGACCGCCGCCGACGTCGTCACCCCCGAGCTGGTCGCCCGGCTCGCCCGGTCCATCGTGGGCAGCGGCAGCACCGTCAACCACACCCCGTTCACCGGGGAGGTCCTGGCCTCCGGGTTGCCCGAGTCCACGCCCGAGGACGTCGCCACCGCCTACGAGCAGGCCCGCGCGGCCCAGCGCGCCTGGGCCGCGACCCCCGTGCGCACCCGCGCCGCCGTCTTCCTGCGCTTCCACGACCTCATCCTGCGCCGCCAGTCGGAGGTCCTGGACCTCATCCAGCTGGAGACCGGCAAGACCCGGCTGCACGCCCACGAGGAGATCCAGGGCGTCGTCCTGGCCGCCCGCCACTACGGCCGCAAGGCGCATGCCTATCTGCGTCCCAAGTCGCATGTGGGCGTCGTGCCGACGCTCACCAAGGTCACCGAACTGCGCCAGCCGCGCGGCGTCATCGGCCAGATCGTGCCGTGGAACTACCCGCTGGAGCTGTCGGTCGGGGACGCGATACCCGCCTTCGTCGCGGGCAACGCGGTCGTCATGAAGCCGGACACCGAGACCGTGCTGACCGCCCTGTGGGCGCGCGAACTGATGCTGGAGGCCGGAATGCCGCCCGGCGTGTGGCAGATCGTCGTCGGGGACGGCCCGGTGGTCGGCCCGGCCGTCGTCGAGCACGCCGACTACGTCTCGTTCACCGGCTCCACCCGCACCGGCCGGGGCGTGGCCCAGGCCGCCGCCGCCCGCCTGGTGGGCTGCTCGCTCGAACTCGGCGGCAAGAACGCCATGCTGGTGCTGCGCGACGCCGACCTCGACCGGGCCGCCGAAGGCGCCGTCCGCGCGTGCTTCGCCTCCGCCGGGCAGCTGTGCATCTCCATCGAGCGGCTGTACGTCCACGAGTCGGTCGCTGATGACTTCATCGAGCGGTTCGCGGCCCGTACGAAGGCCATGCGGCTCGGCTTGGCCCTCGCCTACGGCGCCGAGATGGGCTCCCTCGTCTCCGACCGCCAGCTGGAGACCGTCACCCGCCATGTGGAGGAGGCCGTCTCCAAGGGCGCCACAGTCGTCGCGGGCGGCCGCCCCCGCCCGGACATCGGCCCGTACTTCTACGAGCCGACGATCCTGGACGGCGTCGAGGCGCCGATGGCGGTGTGCACCGAGGAGACCTTCGGCCCGGTCGTCTCCATCTACCGCTTCTCCGACGAGGACGAGGCGGTCGAGCGCGCCAACGCCACCCCGTACGGCCTCAACGCCAGCGTCTGGTCCAAGGACGCCCGGCGCGGCCGCGCGGTCGCCGCCCGGCTGCGCGCGGGCACCGTCAACGTCAACGAGGCGTACGCCGCCGCGTACGGCAGCGTCGCGTCCCCGATGGGCGGCATGGGCGACTCCGGTCTCGGGCGCCGCCACGGCTCGGAGGGCATCCTCAAGTACACCGAGGCGCAGACGGTCGCCCAGCAGCGGCTGATGCCGCTCGGCCCGTCCTTCGGCCTGACGGACGAGAAGTACGCGGAGTTCATGAGCCGCAGCCTGCGCGCGATGAAGGCCCTGCGGCTGCGCTGACCGGTACGCATCGAACGGGAGGTACCCGGTGTCAGGGGACAAGCGGGACAAACACGCCGACACGACCGGTGATTGTGCTGACGACACGTACGACTACGACGTCATCGTCATCGGATCGGGCTTCGGAGGAGCCGTCTCGGCCCTCCGGCTGACCGAGAAGGGATACCGGGTCGGCATCCTGGAGGCGGGCCGCCGCTTCACGCCCGAGACCCTGCCCAAGAACTCCTGGGACCTCCGCAACTACCTCTGGGCCCCGGCCCTCGGCCTCTTCGGCATCCAGCGCATCCATCTCCTCGGCAAGGTGATGGTGCTGGCGGGCGCCGGGGTCGGGGGCGGTTCGCTCAACTACGCCAACACGCTGTACGTGCCGCCCGAGCCGTTCTTCCGGGACCCGCAGTGGGGCCGCATCACCGACTGGCAGGACGAGCTGGAGCCGTACTACGACCAGGCGAGGCGGATGCTCGGCGCCCGGCTCAACCGGACGATGACCCCCTCCGACGTCCACCTCAAGGCGGCCGCCGAGAAGATGGGCGTGGGCGACACGTTCCACATGGCGCCCGTCGGCGTCTTCTTCGGGGACGGCGAGGACGCGGACGGATCGGCGAAGGCCGCGCCGGGGCAGGAGGCCCCCGACCCGTACTTCGGCGGCGCGGGCCCGGCCCGCCGGGCGTGCACCCAGTGCGGCGAGTGCATGACCGGATGCCGCCGGGGTGCCAAGAACACCCTCAACGAGAACTACCTCTACCTCGCCGAGCGGGCCGGTGCCGTCGTCCACCCCATGACCACCGTGGTCGCCCTGCGCGACGCCGGTGGTCATGGGACGGACGGCGGCTACGACGTCGCCACCGTCCCCACCGCGAACCGCCGCAGGGGCAAGCGCGAGCCGAAGACGCTGCGCGCGCGGTACGTCGTCCTCGCCGCCGGTACGTACGGCACCCAGACCCTGCTGCACACGATGCGCGACCGGGGCCTGCTGCCCCGCCTGTCGGACCGGCTCGGGATGCTGACCCGCACCAACTCCGAGGCCCTGGTCGGCGCCCAGACCACCGACCGCCGCTACCGCGCCCGCAGCGGGCAGCGGCCCGACTTCAGCCGGGGCGTCGCGATCACCTCGTCCGTCCACCCGGACGCCAACACCCACATCGAGCCCGTCCGCTACGGCAAGGGCTCCAACGCGATGGGCATGATGTCCATCCTGCAGATCCCGGACGGCCGTGGCCCGCGCTGGCTGCGCTTCCTCAGCGCGACCCTCCGCCACCCGACGCTGGCCGCCCGCTCCCTGTCCAACCGGCGCTGGTCGGAACGCACCATCATCGGCCTGGTCATGCAGACCCACGACAACTCGCTGACCACGTACCGCAAGCCGAAGGGCCCCGGCAAGGGCCTGCTGACCGCCCGCCAGGGCCACGGCACGCCCAACCCGGACCACATCCCCGAGGGCGCGGCGGCGGCGCGCCACATCGCCGAGTCGATCAACGGCTTCCCGGGCAGCAACGTCGGCGAGCTGATGGGCACCCCGCTGACCGCCCACTTCCTGGGCGGCTGCCCGATCGGGGCGTCGGCGGAGGAGGGCGTTATCGACCCGTACCACCGGCTGTACGGACACCCGGGGATCAGCGTGGTGGACGGCGCGGCGGTCTCGGCCAACCTGGGCGTGAACCCGTCCCTGACGATCACGGCCCAGGCGGAACGAGCGATGTCCCTGTGGCCCAACAAAAACGAGCAAGACCCTCGCCCCACCCAGAACGAACCGTACGCCCGCGTAACCCCCGTGCCCCCAACAACCCCAACAGTCCCCGCGACGGCCTACGCCGCCCTGCGGCTACCGCCGCACTGATACCCCCCGTTGTGGGCAATCGTTCCGCTGGGCGGAACGGGTGGGCACAACCCACCCACCGGCCCGCACCCGCCCCCGAAACCCCAGGGGGCAACGCCGTGGGGCCACCCACCGAGGGGTGACCCCACGACCTACGCTCAAGCGGAACGGCGCCGCCGAACAACAAACACGGCCCCGCCACCAACAGCCATGGCCACCCCACCGATAAGCCCAATCATCGGCAGCGCGGAAGACGACCCCGTAGACGCAAGCTGCCCAGTCACCGGCAACTTGCTCAGCTCCGTGCCCCCCGTGGGCGAGGGCCGGTTGCCCTTACCCCCCGGCTTACCCTCCGCCTCGTCGACCGGCCCCGGCTTGCTGCCCGCGACCAGGACCTCGAACTCGTAGTCCATGACCTCGGAGTACCCGCAGACGTTGTCCTCGTCGTGGTACGCACCGGCCGCGAGCCCGACCCCGTAGCTACCGGGAGTCTTGGCGTCGGCCTTCAACCGCAGCTTGGCGTCCGCGTACTCACCCGGCTTCAGCTCGCCGATCGTGCCGAAGTACTCCAGCTCGTTGCTGATGGTCTTCCAGCTGCCGCTGTCCTCGTCGTAGAACTGCACGGTGATCAGCTTCGAGACGTCTTCCAGATCGTCCTTGTCGACGGCGGCGAACTCCACATACGCGTCGACCGACTTCATCGCCTTGTCGGAGGTGTTGGTCGTCCGGAAGGTGAACGGCACCCAGCCGGAACCGGCCACGATCTTGGTGGGCAGCCCGCGCAGCTCGGTGGTGACGGATTCCTCCAGGGACGACTCCTCGCACGTCTCCGGGTCGGTCGGCCCCGCCGTGGGCGTAGCCGTGGGCGTTCCCGTCGGCTCGTCGGTGGGCTCGTCTGTCGGCTCGTCCGTGGGCTCATCGGTCGGCTCATCCGTGGGCTCGTCCGTGGGCTCATCGGTCGGCTCGTCCGTCGGCTCATCACTGGGCTCACCACTCGGCCCACCCGGCGGCTCCTCCGACGGCGGTATCGACGGCTCCTCGGTCGGGGTGCCGTCATCCGGCGCGGTGGCTGACGGGCTGGGCGTCGGCGGGTCGTCGTCGGCGAACGCGGCAGGCGCGGCGAGCAACGCGGCGGGAGCGATGGCGGCCGTAGCAACGGCGGCCACCAGTGTGCGGCGAATCTTCATGAAGACCTCTTCTGGAAGGCCGTCGCGGTGGGGCGCGGAGTGGCCGTGCGTTCGGTTTGCACGTACATGACCAACCCGCTGGCCGAAAGGTTGCCTTCACAGTTGCTCACAGAATGGTCACAGAACCCGCAAGAGCCTCAGCGGGCATGGCCCGGAACGGGCGTAGGGCCCCGGGACGTCCGACGAGGCGGGCGTCCCGGGGCCCTAGGCGGTCAGCACCGGCGTCAGGGCAGCGCCGGTGCTGAAGGGGCGGCGCCGGGGGGTTGCGCCGCGGGCTCGGGGTGAGCGAACAAAAGAAAAACGAAAGAAAAGTATGGGGGAGGAGGAAGGTGCGTCAGGGGCGTACGCCCGCGCGGCCGGACTCGTGATCAGGCCGTGGTCGGACCAATGACGGGTGCTGACCCGGGGTGTTTTCCCTCACTGCATCGTGGTGGATGCATCGCTCCGGGCGCAACCGTTTCGACTGGATACGGTCGGTCCCAGGCGTCCCCGGGACCGACCGCCCTGTGGATGGTGACCGGGCTGCTGTCCCCTGCCGACCGGTCACCTCGCCGACGCGGCACCGGGCTCAACGAGCCCGTTCGCGAGCCGGTCACGCGCCGTACGGGTGACGGGGAGCCGGGGCGCCCGCGTCACGCGCGCCCCCGTCAGGCCCGCCCCCGGCACAGCTCCAGCAGCGTCATGGCGAGGGTCGTACCGGGCTTGCCGAGCGACTGGCGGTAGCGGTCGAGGATCTCCATCTCGCGGGAGAGGTGCACCCGCCGCCCGCCCGCCGCGATCCGCGCCTCCTGGATGGAGGCCGAGACCGCCATCCGTTCCCGGACGAGGTCGAGGATCCGTCCGTCGAGGGCGTCGATCCGCTCGCGCGCGGAACCGATCACATCTGAAGTCGTGCTCGTGCTCATATCCGTATCTCCTGGTCTCTCATCGATCAGAGGAGCCCGGAACCGGCTGAGACCCGAAGCCAAACGCACCAGCGCCCCGGGCCTTGTACCGGCCCGGGGCGCCTGGGAAGTCGCTTGTCAGTAGTTCAAGCAGCACGACCATGGCAGCCGGACGGGCCGGTGCCATAGATAAAGACGAAGGTCATGCGCGTGGACATGAGGCCGATTATGGGCTGGTTAGAATCGAAAGTCCAACCCTCCAGTTCCACCGCCGGAAGGCCGCCGAAGTGCCATCAGCGTCCCCTGCTGCCGCCCCCGACACCGTCCTGGTCGTCGACTTCGGCGCGCAGTACGCACAGCTCATCGCCCGACGAGTCCGTGAGGCCCGGGTCTACAGCGAGATCGTCCCGTCCACCATGCCGGTGGCCGAGATGCTCGCCAAGAACCCGAAGGCGATCATCCTCTCCGGCGGGCCGTCGTCGGTCTACGCCGAGGGAGCGCCCCGGCTCGACCGGGCGATCTTCGAGGCCGGGATCCCCGTCTTCGGCATGTGCTACGGCTTCCAGCTGATGGCCGTGACGCTCGGCGGCACCGTCGACAACAACGGTGCGCGCGAGTACGGCCGTACCGACCTGAGCGTGACCAAGCAGGGCTCGACGCTCTTCGCGGGCACCCCCGAGCAGCAGCAGGTGTGGATGTCGCACGGCGACGCCTGCTCGGCCGCGCCCGAGGGCTTCACCGTCACCGCGTCCACCGACCAGGTGCCGGTCGCGGCGTTCGAATGCGACGAGCGCAAGCTGTACGGCGTACAGCACCACCCCGAGGTGATGCACTCCACCCACGGCCAGCAGGTCCTGGAGCACTTCCTGTACCGGGGCGCGGGCCTGTCGCCCACCTGGACCACCTCCAATGTGGTCGAGGAGTCCGTGGCGGCCATCCGCGAGCAGGTCGGCACCAAGCGCGCGATCTGCGGGCTGTCGGGCGGAGTGGACTCCGCCGTCGCCGCCGCCCTCGTCCAGAAGGCCATCGGCGACCAGCTCACCTGCGTGTACGTCGACCACGGGCTGATGCGCAAGGGCGAGTCCGAGCAGGTCGAGAAGGACTTCGTGGCCGCCACCGGCGTCCAGCTGAAGGTCGTCGAGGCCGAGCAGCGCTTCCTCGACGCGCTCGCCGGGGTGTCCGACCCCGAGGAGAAGCGGAAGATCATCGGCCGGGAGTTCATCCGGGTCTTCGAGCAGGCCCAGGCCGAGCTGGTGGCCGAGGCGGGCGCGGCCGGTGAGGCCGTGGAGTTCCTGGTCCAGGGCACCCTCTACCCGGACGTGGTGGAGTCCGGCGGCGGCACCGGCACCGCCAACATCAAGTCCCACCACAACGTGGGCGGGCTCCCCGACGACATCGAGTTCCAGCTGGTCGAGCCGCTGCGGCGGCTCTTCAAGGACGAGGTACGCAACGTCGGCCAGGAGCTGGGCCTCCCGGAGGACATCGTCCACCGCCAGCCCTTCCCGGGCCCGGGCCTCGGCATCCGCATCATCGGCGAGGTCACCAAGGACCGCCTGGACCTGCTCCGCGAGGCCGACGCGATCGCCCGCGAGGAGCTGACCGCCGCCGGTCTGGACCGCGAGATCTGGCAGTGCCCGGTGGTCCTGCTCGCCGACGTCCGCTCGGTCGGCGTCCAGGGCGACGGCCGCACCTACGGCCACCCCATCGTGCTGCGCCCGGTGTCCTCCGAGGACGCCATGACGGCCGACTGGTCGCGCCTGCCGTACGACGTGCTGTCGCGGATCTCGACCCGGATCACCAACGAGGTGGACGAGGTCAACCGGGTGGTCCTGGACATCACCAGCAAGCCGCCCGGCACCATCGAATGGGAGTGACCGCCCACTCCTGATCATCATCTGATCGTCAACACCGACGCCGTCGCTCATACGTTTGGGTGGCGGCGTCGCTGTTTGTGCTGGGTACTCTGACCGGAGAGGCGAGACTCCGTCCCATGGGAGCAATCATGAGCGCCGCACGCGAGTACGAGCTGGACGAGCAGTACGAGTGGGCCCGCCCGCCGCAGGGCGGCTGGACGGCGGACGATCTCGACCGGCTTCCGAATCTTCCTCCGCACACGGAGCTGATCGACGGGAGTCTCGTCCTCGTGAGTCCGCAGGCCGCGTTCCACGCACGTGTCATGAAACTGCTTGAGTTCGCCTTGGAGACCCAGGCGCCGGACGAGTCAGAGGTCCTGCGGGAGATGACCGTCCGGATCGATGACAAGAACCGGGTCGAGCCGGATGTCCTGGTGACGCGGGCGTATGAGTTTCTCGACGCGCACCAGACCTGGTACGGCCCTCAGCAAGTCCTGCTGGCCGTGGAGGTCGTGTCGCCGGATTCCAGGGAGCGTGACCGTGACGTCAAGCCGCGCAAATACGCTCGTGCGGGTGTACCGCATTTCTGGCGGGTGGAGGAGGAGGGCGGCCTCCCCGTGGTCTACGTCTACGAGCTGGACCCCGCTCTGGATGCGTACCAAACCACCGGCATCTACCACAGCAAGCTCATTCTGAGCGTCCCGTTCCCCATCGACATCGACCTCACCGGGATCAACCCCCGTAGGCCCTGACACTGGCCTCCTGTCATACCCAGAGGTAGCTTCCGCCTCGGAGCCTTGAAGGCCCCGAGGAGGGAGCTGCCGAGATGACGATGCCGATACCGCGGCCGAACCCCGAGCCCATACCGGCCGACCAGCTGCACATCACCATGCCGCCCACCCACGCCTCCCCGGCCGACGAGCGGCGGTACCGCAAGGAGCGGCTGGCGGCGGCGCTGCGCGTCTTCGGGCGGTACGGGTACGAGGAGGGCGTCGCGGGGCACATAACCGTGCGCGACCCGGAACTCACCGACCATTTCTGGGTGAACCCGTTCGGAATGCCCTTCGCCCACATCACCGTGAGCGACCTGATCCTCGTCAACGAGGCGGGCCAGGTGGTCCAGGGGCGCTACCACGTCAACCAGGCGGCCTTCGTCGTTCACTCGTCCGTGCATCGGGCCCGGCCGGATGTGGTGGCCGTCGCCCACACCCGTTCCGTGCACGGCCGGGCCCTGTCCGCGCTCGGCGAGCTGCTGGAGCCGATCACCCAGGACGTGTGCGCCTTCTTCGAGGACCACGGGCTCTACGACAGCAGCACGGGCGTCGTCGTGGACGAGGGGGAGGGCCGCAGGATCGCGGCGGCGCTCGGCGCGTACAAGGCCCTCATCCTGCGCAATCGCGGTCTGCTGACGGTCGGGGACTCGGTCGACGCGGCCGCCTGGTGGTTCATCGCGATGGAGCGCGCGTGCCAGGCGCAGCTGGCGGCGAAGGCGGCGGGCAAGCCGGTTCCCGTCGATCACGAGAGCGCCGCGCGGATCCGTGAGCAGCTAGGAAGCGATCTTGTGGCGTGGATCAACTATCAACCTCTGTACCTGCAGATCACCCGCGGTGAGCCGGACCTGCTCAACTGAGACCCCTCGCGGTGCGGCACAATCCTCCCTCTATACCTGTCAGTTGGACGTACAGAACGAGTGAACGACGGAGCGGTGAGACCTCGTGGCGGTGGACACGACGAAAGACGCCACGAAGGCGAAAGTGAAGGCGAACGGCCCCCACGGGGACAGTCATGCGGACCACGGCCCGGCGGGCTGTGAGTGCCCCCAGGGCGCCCGTGAGGGGCACCGGCGGGCGGTGGCCGCGTTCGTGGCCATGCGGGAGCGTTTCGCGGCCGGAGAGGGCGTTCCGGCGGCCCTCGCGCACTCGGCCGGGGCGTCCCGGCAGTGGGTGTCGGACGAACTCGCCCACGCCGCCCGTACGCTCGTCGACTGCGGTCAGGCCGAGAGCACCGCGTGGCGCGACGCGGTGTGGCGGCGCACCCTGCTGGTGGTCTGGGGCGCGGTCGGGGCGCTGCTGGTCGGGCAGTTGGCGACGGCGCTCGGCGCCGGGTGGTCGGTCGCCCGCACCGCCGGGCTCACCGCCGCCCTCGTCACCGGCGCGCTGCTGACCCTCACCGCCCGGCTGCACTACGCGAACGGCGGCCCGCTCGCGCCGCTCGTCGGCGAGGACAACCGGATGTCCACCTCCCGCTCCCTCGCGGCCGCCTGGCTGCTGCTGGCCGTCTTCTCGGTGCTCGTCCTGGCCGTCGAGCTGGCCGTCGACCCCGGCGACCGGGACCGGATCGCCGGGGGCCTGTCCCTGGGCCACGCCGCCGGGCTGCTCACGGTCGCCGGGCTGACCTGCGTGGCCGCGGTGCTCGCCCGGCTCGTCGTCGCGGCCCGGGTGCGGGCGCAGCGGCTGCAGAAGGTCCGCGCGGCCCGCCCGCGCGCCGCCGACCTGCTCACGGACGACGCGGGCCGCGGCAGCTTCGCCGACGTCCAGTACGTCGTCGTCCACGCGGTCGCCCTCGCCTTCGCCGCCGTCCGGCTCGCCCGCGAACCGTGGCGGCTGCCGGAGCTGCCGTGGGGTCTGGTGCTGCTCGCCGTGGTCTCCGTGCTGATGTATCTCACCGGCAAGTACGCGGAGGGCGGCCGTCCGACCGTCCTGTCCGTCGTCCGGGTCCGCCCCGAGGAGGGCGGCATCGACCGCGACGCCCCGATCCGCACCGGCGACGACATCGAGATCCGCGGCAACGGCTTCGTCCCGCCGGGCGCGCAGGACCCCGACCGGCTGGCCCGGATGGTCGTCCGCATCGGCGCCGTCCACGTCCACGTCCCCCTGATCCCGGTCGCGGGCGGCTTCAGCAACCCGACCGATACGGCCCTGACCGTGCCGGTCCCGGTGGACGTGGAGCCCGGCCGGGTGGACGTGCAGGTGGTGACGGCGTCGGGGGCGGAGACGAACCGCTACCAGATCGACGTACTTGACTGACCAGGTCCGACCTCGGCTGAGTACGACTGACACCGGCTGAGTACGAATCCCCCTCCCCTCCGTATGGTTTTGATGACTACGCGATGGGAGAGGCGGGCGTCATGAGGCATGCGGACCGAACGGTCGGAGGGGGCCCCGCGGGAGACGCGGGCAGTGTGAACGTCGTGAGCGGCATAGGCGGCGGCCCGCCCACGGGCGGCGTGCGCGCCATGGCCGCCCGCTACTCCCTCCTACCCCTACGGATTTTCCTGGGCGTCACCTTCATCTACGCCGGGATCGACAAGCTCACGGATTCGGCCTTCCTCGCCGACAGCGGCGCGGGCTCGATCGGCCAGCTGATGAGCCAGGTGCGCGACACGTCGGCCGTGCCCTGGATGGTCGACCAGGCCCTGAACTCCCCGACCACCTTCGGCTACGTCATGGCCTACGGAGAGCTGGCGGTCGGCCTCGGCACCCTCTTCGGCCTCCTCTCCCGCGTGGCGGCCCTGGGCGGCGCGCTGATCTCGCTGAGCCTGTGGCTGACGGTGAGCTGGCAGACGGAGCCGTACTACTACGGCAACGACCTGGCCTACCTGATCGCCTGGCTCCCCCTGATCCTCGCGGGCGCCCCCTACCTGTCCCTGGACACGACCTGGTCCAAGCACCGCCGCCGCCAGAACTCCCAACTCTTCACCTGACCCCCAACCTCAGCGCCCGCACCCCCGCAGCACCCTCGCCCCGAGCCGACCACGGCCCGCCTCCGGCGGGCACCCGGCCCCACGGCACCCCGTGCGCCGAGCAGCGGCCGGGCCCGCGCCGCGCCCCCGGCGGTGGTGGCAGGGCTGCGGTTCCCGCCCGACTGCACCCCGCGCGCGGCGGCGGTCCGAGCTGAGCGGCGGCCCGGTTGCGGCTCCCGCCCCGCTCTCGACAGCCTGCCCCGCGGCGCCGACCCCGTGCCGCGCCCCAGCGGGCCTCGTCGGGCCTCGTCGGGGCGGTGGCCGGTCGCACCGGCAGGGGCCGCAGGCTCCGCGCAGCGGCGGGGGGCCGGGGGAGCCCCCGGTTTCGGGAAGGGGCGGGGTGGGGGACATCCCTCCGGTGCTCGGCGCCCCGGTGCTCGGCGGGCTGGGGCTACGGCTGTGAGGGGCGGTCCGGGGTGCGGGTGCGGCGGCGGGCCAGGTACGTCAGGGCCGACACGAACCCCGCCGCGCCCAAGCCCCCCACCAGCACCATCAGCGGCACAAGCGACCGCACATCCCACTCCCCGGCCGCATCCAGCCCGTACACCGTCGCCACGCCCAGCACGACGAGCCCCGCCACCAGCTTCCCCGGCTCCACCGGATGCCGCTTCACGAGCGCTTCACCTCCACATTCCCCAGCCCGATCGACAGCCGCAGCTCCAGCGTTCCGCGCGCCGCGCTCGCGCCGCCCTCCGGGTCGATGGTCACGTTCCGTTCCCGCCTCGGCTCGATGTCGATGTCATCGCCCCGTTCGCCCGGCAGCCGGATGTCGCCGAGCCCGGTCCGGATCGTCAGTTTGAGGCGGACGTCCCGTGGCACGGTCACGGTCAGTTTCCCGGCGCCCACGTCGGCCCGGGTCCGGACGGTCTGGTCGTCCGTCAGCCGGAAGCGGTCCAGTTTCAGTTCGCCGACGCCCCCGCCCAGCTCGTACGAGGACCGTACGGCGCCCGCCGACGCGGGGGCCCAGGTCTCGCGGGACCAGTCGGTCGTGACGGACCGGGGGAGCGCCGTGGCGGCGGCCAGCAGCGCGCAGGTGACGACGGTCATGATGGCGGTCCCCACCCCCGTCCGCCCGTACCAGCAGCTGACCAGCATCCCGAGCCCGAAGACCGCCAGCGCGCCCACGAGGCCGATCTCCAGGCTGGTGCCGAGCGGTTGGTGGTGCCAGGACAGCCGTACCCCGGCGGCCGCGACAGCGAGGGCGGCCAGGAAGATCCAGCCGCCGATGGAGGACCGGTCGCGGATCCGCCGGGCCCGGCCCGCCCGCGCGGTGGCCCTGTCGTACGGACCGTCGTCCGGTCCCCACAGATACCCCGCACGCCCCGCCGACCCCGTCGTACCGTCCTTGACGATCGGATCCCGCCACCACGACGGCCCCGGCCCGCCCCGCGTCGGCGGAGCCTTGGCTTCCGGGGGCGCGTCCGCGACGGCCTGCGCCGTGGCCGCGTCCACCGCGCCGCCGCTCTCCGCGTGCCGCCGCTGGTGCGACCAATAACCGGCGCCGCCCGTAGCGAGGATCAGCATGAAGGAGAACCACATCACGCCGCCGTTGTTGAGCATCGACAGGAACAGCCCGCAGCCGACCAGCGCGCACAGCACCGCCGTCAGCGCCGGGCCCTCGACACGCCCGGAGAGCAGCCGCCGCCCCTCGTTCTCGTCCTCCCCGCCCAGGGGGACGAGCAGCCAGCAGAAGCCGTACACGATCAGACCGAGCCCGCCCGCGAGGGAGAGGACGGACAGGACGATCCGGAAGATCACCGGGTCGAGGTCGCAGTAGCGGCCGAGCCCGCCGCACACCCCTGAGATCATCTTCTGGTCGCGGCTGCGCCGCAGCGGAGCGGCCGCGCCCCGGGGCTCCCCGGAACCGGCCGAGCCCTCGCTGTCGTCCGCCACGGTGGGTGCATCGGTCATGTGTCCATGGTGACAAGACGGTCGTTCCGGCGACATCCGGTGAAACCCTGGGCCTTCCCTGAGATCATCCCCGATGTCGTGGCGACTATCGTGGCGGATCGAACATGCGTGAGACGCGCGGGGGATCAGGGCCGCCGTGGAGCGGGAGGGGAGTGCGGTGTCGGACGTAGGGCGGCTGATTGCCGGACGGTACCGGCTGGCCGAACAGATCGGCCGCGGCGGCATGGGTACGGTCTGGCGCGCCGAGGACGAACTGCTGGACCGTCAGGTCGCTCTCAAGCAGCTGCACGTCTCGCCGCACATCACCGAGGAAGAACTGACGACGATGCACGAGCGCACCCGCCGTGAGGCGCGGAGCGCGGCCCGCATCGCCCACCCCAACGTGGTCGTGGTCCATGACGTCGTGGACGACGACGGGCTGCCGTGCATCGTCATGGAGTACGTCCCGTCCACGACCCTCGGCGATCTGCTCAAGGAGGGCGGAACGCTCTCCCCCGTCGAGACCGCCCGCGTCGGCCGCGGCATGATCGCCGCCCTGCGCGCCGCCCACGCGGCGGGCGTCCTGCACCGTGACGTCAAGCCCGGCAACGTGCTGCTCGGCCGCGACGGCCGGGTCGTGCTCACGGACTTCGGCATCGCCATGGCCACCGGCACGTCCACGCTCACCAAGACCGGCGAGGTCGTCGGCTCCATCGACTACATAGCCCCGGAGCGGGTGCGCGGCCGCACCCCCGGCCCGGCGTCCGACCTGTGGGCGCTGGGCGCGACGCTCTATCAGGCGGTGGAGGGCCGGGCTCCGTTCCGTAAGCCGACGCCGATCGAGACCGGGTACGCGATCGCCGTGGACCCCCTGGAGCCGCCGAAGCGGGCGGGCACGCTGGCCCCGCTGATCGAGGCGCTGCTGGAGAAGGAGCCGGAGCGGCGGCCGACGGCGGAGGAGACGGAACGGGCGCTGCGCGGCCCGGCGTCGGAGCCGGAGACGACGACGTATCCGGTGCACGACCGGACGACCCGGACGACGATGGCCCTGACGAAGCTCCGCCCCCAGCCCCCGGCCCCCGAGCCGACCCCCCAGCCGCAACACCCCACAAACCCCACACCCCCCACGCACCGCACCCAACAGGTGCCACGCGTCCCCACCCCGGCTCCCACCCCGGCCCCCGCTCCCGAACCCGTGACGGCCCCCGTCCCCACGCCCATCCCCCCTCATCAGCCGAAGGCCGCCACCCCCCGCAAGGCTCGATGGACCGCCATCGGGACGGCGCTGGCGGTCGTGATCGTGGCGGGCGGCGCTTACGTGTGGTCGAAGGAGGGAGTCACCCCCTCGTTCTCCTCCAACGCGGCCCCCGACACCTCGGCCACGCCCTCGTTCACCCCGTCCCCGGTCCCGAAGGGCTACCACCTGGCGAAGGGCCTCGGCGTCTCCTTCCCGGTCCCCAACACCTGGAAGCCCGACGCGGACGAGGAGGGGATCGTGGACGAGACCCAGGAGATCCGCTACCTCGACCCCGCCAAGATGGGCCGCCTGTCGGTCAACGTCCTGGACTTCGCGTCCAAGGACCAGGTCAAGCACCTGGAGGACGTCGAGACCGCGTTCAAGCGCAGCTTCGCGGAGGACGAGTACGAGCGGACCCGCCTGCAGGAGACCACGTTCCGCGGCATGCCCGCCGCGATCTGGGAGTTCCGCTTCAAGGGCCGCGCCCGCTGGTTCCGGGCGATCGACCTGGGCTTCGGGAACGAGGGCGACAAGGAGTACGCGATCTACTTGAGCGCGCCGGAAGCCCAGTGGAGCCAGTACCGCCCGATCTTCGACAAGGTAAGAGACGGCATCCGCCTCCCCTGACCTCCGAGGAACGCCTGCGGCGGGCTGTCCCCCACCCCGCCCCTCCCCGAAACTGGGGCTGCGCCCCAGACCCCGTACCGGGGCGGCGTCCCAGACTCCGGCAGGGGGCTCCGCCCCCACACCCCCACCGGGGCTGCGTCCCAGAGCGCGGCCGAGGCCCTGCCCCTCGCCCGGGGGCTCCGCCCCACACCCCGCCGGGGCTCCGCCCCAACTCCCACTGGGCTCCGCCCATGGACCCCGCCGGGGCGTGCCCGGTCGGCAGTGCCGTGGGCGTGGCGTTGTCGGCCCCGGGCCGCGGGGTCCAGGGGCGGAGCCCCGGCGGGGGTGGGGGGCGGAGCCCCCAACGGGGTCTGGGGCGGAGCCCCGGATTCGGGAAGGGGCGGGGTGGGGGACGGCCTGCCGCAGGCGCTTGCCCACCCGCCCCGCTCCGGGAACGATCAGGGTCGACCCTGATGTCCGGAACGCGGGGGCCGTGTGACGATCGGGGCATGACCGCCGCCGCACCCCCGACCACCCCCGTCGAGCCACCCCCGCGCAAGCTGTACCGCAGCGCCGAGGGCCGACTCCTCGGCGGCGTGGCACGCGGGCTCGCCGGGCATCTGGGGCTGCCGGTCTCCTGGGTACGGATCGCCTTCATCGCGCTGATCATGGCGGAGGGCTTCGGCACCCTCCTCTACGCGCTCTTCTGGTTCATCGTCCCCCTCGGCGTAGGCGGCGTCGGCGAGACGACCCGCCCGCTCACCACCCTCGGCCCGGACGGCCGCCGCCGGATCCTGGCCCGCAGGCCGGAGCGCGGCCAGATCATCGCCCTGGTCGCCCTCTTCATCGGGATGGGCATCTTCGTCCAGGGCTTCCAGCTCGGCCGCGCCAACACCTACATCTGGCCGCTGCTCCTCGTGGGGGCGGGCGTCGCGCTCTTCTGGCGGCAGGCCGACAACGCCCGCCGCGCCCAGTGGGTGGAGCTGAGCCGCAGCAAGCGGGTGCTGCCGCTGGCCCGCGCGGGGGCGGGGGTGGTGCTGGTCGGCGCGGGGGTGACCGGCATCCTCGTCCTGCAGGGCTCGGCCCGGCACCTGGGCGCCGTCCTCCAGGCCGCGCTCGCCGTGATCGTCGGCATCGCGCTGCTGGCGGGCCCGTACGTGATCCGGATGACGCAGGACCTCTCCGAGGAGCGCCTGATGCGCATCCGCGCCCAGGAGCGCGCCGAGGTCGCGGCGCACGTCCACGACTCCGTACTGCACACCCTCACCCTGATCCAGCGCAGCGCCGAGGACCCGCGCGAAGTGGCCCGGCTGGCCCGCGCCCAGGAACGGGAGCTGCGCGCCTGGCTCTACAAGCCGGAGGGCACCGGCAAGGACGAGGCGGACGAGCCGGACACCCTCGCGGAGGCGGTCAAGGCGACGGCGGCGGAGGTCGAGGACCACCACGGCGTCCCGATCGAGGTCGTGGTGGTCGGCGACTGCCCGCTGGACGAGAGACTGGGCGCACAGATGCAGGCCGCACGCGAGGCGATGGTGAACGCCGCCAAGTACGGTGGCGACGGCGGCGCGGTCCAGGTGTTCGCCGAAGTCGAGGGCGCCACGGTCTTCGTCTCGGTACGCGACCACGGCCCGGGCTTCGACCTGGACGCGGTGCCGGACGACCGCATGGGCGTCCGGGAGTCGATCATCGGCAGAATGCAGCGCAACGGCGGCACGGCCAGGCTGAGGTCCGCGCCCGACGGGGGCACGGTAGTGGAGCTGGAGACGGAGAGGGCGGCGACGACATGACCGAGCCAACGGACGAGGGCACGAACGCGACCAGCTCAACGGGCGCACCCGGCGCGCCGGACGCCCGCCGGGTCCGCGTCGTCCTCGTCGACGACCACCGCATGTTCCGCACCGGCGTCCAGGCCGAGATCGGCGAGACGGCCCGCACCGGCGTCGAGGTGGTCGGCGAGGCGGCCGACGTCGACCAGGCCGTCACCGTGATCACCGCGACCCGCCCCGAGGTGGTCCTGCTCGACGTCCACCTCCCCGGCGGCGGCGGGGTCGAGGTGCTGCGCCGCAGCGCCGCGCTGATGGCGGCCGCGGAGCGCCCGGTGCGCTTCCTCGCCCTGTCCGTGTCGGACGCCGCCGAGGACGTCATCGGCGTCATCCGAGGCGGCGCCCGCGGCTACGTCACGAAGACGATCACCGGCACCGACCTGGTCGACGCGATCTTCCGCGTCTCCGAGGGCGACGCGGTGTTCTCCCCGCGCCTCGCCGGTTTCGTCCTGGACGCCTTCGCGTCCACCGACGCTCCGCCCGTGGACGAGGACATGGACCGCCTCACCCAGCGCGAACGCGAGGTGCTGCGCCTGATCGCGCGCGGCTACGCCTACAAGGAGATCGCCAAGCAGCTGTTCATCTCGGTGAAGACGGTGGAGAGCCACGTCTCGGCGGTCCTGCGCAAGCTCCAGCTCTCCAACCGCCACGAACTCACCCGCTGGGCCACCGCCCGCCGCCTGGTCTGACCCCGACCTCGACTCCGACACCAAGCGGCGGGGAACGTTCCGGTGGGCGGCCGCGTTGCCCCAGGGCCCGTTCACGCCGCTGCCCTGGGAGCATCGTGCCCGCAACCACGCCCACCACCATCCCCGTACCTCCACTGAGCACGCAGGCCGAGCGGCTGATCGAGCTGGGGGTGCACGAGATCGCGGGGTTGCCCGCCGCCGAGATCCGTACGTTCGCCGCAGCCGCCCAGGCCGTCGCGGGTGGCGCGGGCGGCGAGGGCGCCCTGCTCGCCGTTCACCCGGACCGAGCCCCCGCCTCCGCCCTCGCGCCGCTGCTCCGGCGCGGTGACAAGCCGGGTTTCGTCGTCACCGACATGCCCGACGTCGACCTCTTCGCCCCGCTCGACACGGTCGCGTTGCCCGATGCCCCGCTCTACCTCCTCACCTGCCTCGACCGTGGCGACCAGCTGGCCAACTGGAGCCCGAACGAGGCGCTGCCGGACCTCACCGCCAAGGCCCGCACCCCGTTGCTGCTCACCGAGGGCGTGCACTGGGTGCTTCAGCAGCCCGCCGTTCTGGAGCGCAACCACTGCTTCATGACCATCGGCTCCCGGCTGCGTAAAGCAGACGGCGCCCTGGACTCCCGCACCCCGGCGATTTGGATCAGCAACGGCACCGGACGGGACGGCCGCGAGCGCCGCGACGCCCCCAAGGTGGGCTGGTGCTGGGCGAACAACCGCCACACCTGGCTGGGCTTCGCCTCCGCGACGGGCCGCCTGTCCGGCGTCTAGGCGACCTCCTCGATCAGATGCGCGGCGATCGCACGCGGCAACTCCTCGCGGCACGCCTCCGCGCCGTCCGCCGCCCAGCAGACGTAGCCGTCAGGGCGGAGGAGCAGCGCCCCCGCGCCCAGGTCGGTTTCGGCCGGGGACTTCGCACGTACGAGGTCGACTCGTCCCGGTAGCCGTACGTCGTCCGGGACGAGCCCGGCCACGTCCAGCAGCACGGCGTGGCCCGCGCCGAAGAGCGCCGACAGCCGGGTCGGTCCGGCCGGGGTGACCAGTTCGGCGTCCGGGACCCGGTGCCCGGTGAGGGGGTGCGCGCCGGGTACGTCGTAGCGCAGCGCCAGCCCGGAAATCAGGCCGGACAGATACCGGTTGGTGTCGGGCAGCCGCATCAGGTCGGTGAAGATCTCCCGCAGGGCCGCCACGTCCTCGCTGGGGCGCGGGTCCGCCAGCACCCGCTGGGCCGAGGTGTGGTGGCAGACCTGGGCCGCGACCGGGTGCCGTTCGGCGTGGTAGCTGTCCAATAGCCCGGCAGGCGCCCGGCCCTGGACGGTCGCCGCCAGCTTCCAGCCCAGGTTGAACGCGTCCTGGACGCCGAGGTTCAACCCCTGGGCGCCCAGCGGCGCGTGGATGTGCGCGGCGTCCCCGGCGAACAGCACCCGCCCCTCCCGGTACCGCTCGACCTGCCGCGTCGCGTCCGAGAACCGCGAGGAGTTGTCCACCCCGCCGAGGACCGTCTCCTCCCCGTACACGGCCCGCAGCGCGGCGGCGATCTCCTCCGAAGTGACCGGGGTGTCCCGGGTGAGGTCCGACCGCTCGTCGGCCCCGAAGTGCCCGTAGGTGAGCCGGTAGCGGTCGTCGCCGAGCGGGATGAGCATGGACCAGTAGCCGTTCGCCTGGCGTGTCAGCGTGCTGATCTGCGCCCGCTCGCGCGGCACCAGCGGCGACGCCGCCGACAGCCGGATGTCGGCGAGCACGGCCAGATACGTCCCGGACCGCCCCGGGAACGGCACCCCGAGCATCTTGCGTACGGCGCTGCGGCCCCCGTCGCACGCCACCAGATACCGCGCCCGCACCTGCGGGCCGCCGTCCGCCGTGGTCACGGTCACCCCGTCGTCGTCCGGCTCGACGGCTGTCACGGCGGCGTCGCGCCGTACCCGCGCGCCGAGGGCGGTGGCCCGCTCCTCCAGCACCTCTTCGATCTCCCACTGCGGGAGCATGACCGGGGACGGATACCGGGTGTCCCAGGGCTCGCAGTCCAGCGGCACCGGCAGCAGCGCGAAGTTCGCGCCGACCGGAGGGCCGGGGATCGCCCGGCGCCGCATCGCCTCCAGCAGCCCGCGCGACTCCAGCAACTCGGCCGTACGAGGCTGGATGGCCCCGCCCTTCACCTGCCGGTTGCGGCTGGGCAGCTTCTCCAGCACCAGCGTCCGGACCCCGGCCAGCGCCAGTTCGTGTGCCAGCGCCAACCCCGTCGGCCCGGCCCCCACGATCACTACATCCGTCATGCCACACTCCCTGTCCTCAACTGCACTCGGTATATTTCTACACCAGGTGCAGAAATATTCCCAGTGCAGTTTGGTGAGGTAGCTTGAACGAGTGACGACGACCGGCAAACCAGGGCTCCGCGAACTCAAGAAGCAGCGCACACGCACGGCGATCTCCGACGCCGCCATCGACCTCTTCCTCGACCGTGGCTTC
The DNA here is from genome assembly GCF_042731515.1 of Streptomyces sp. NPDC059850. Taxonomy (NCBI): domain Bacteria; kingdom Bacillati; phylum Actinomycetota; class Actinomycetes; order Kitasatosporales; family Streptomycetaceae; genus Streptomyces; species Streptomyces sp. NPDC059850. The sequence goes on along the minus strand of NZ_JBHWJI010000011.1, from coordinate 161,419 downwards.
GCCCATGTCTCCGTCGCCGAGATCGCCCACGCCGCCGAGGTCTCCAAGCGCACGCTCTTCGCGTACTTCCCGACCAAGGAAGACCTCGTCGTGCACCGCATGGCCGACCACGAGCAGGAAGCGGCGCGCGTGGTCCGCGACCGCCCCGCGCACACCACCCCGCTCACCGCCCTGCGTGACCACTTCCTCGACGGCCTGCGCCGCCGCGATCCGATCACCGGCATCAGCGATCACCCAGCGGCCATCAGCCTCACCGAGCTGATCTTCGAGACCCCGGCCCTGATCGACCGCATGCAGCGCTTCAAGGCGGGCGGCGAACAGGCCCTCGCCGAGGCCCTGCGCGAGACCAGCGACGCGCCGGACCTCACCGCCCGCATGGCCGCCGTCCAGATCATCGGCGTCCAATGGGCGCTGTCCACCGACAACTTCCAGCGCCTGGTGGACGGCGAGACCTCCGACGCCCGCTACCCGGGCGCCGTACGCGACGCCGAGCAGGCCTTCGACCTGCTGGCGAACGGCCTCGCGGCGCTCACGTAACCACGGTCAACTTCAGCTCGAACCACACCGTCTTGCCGATGCCGCACTCCCTCGGATGCGCGTCCCACGCGTCCGCGAGCGCCGCGATCAGCTCCAGCCCCCGCCCCGACTCGTCCTCCGCCGTCGCCTGACGCGGCCGAGGCATCACCTCGCTCGCGTCCGACACCTCGACCCGCAGTTTCCCGTCACGCACCACGCAGCGTGCGCGTACTTGCCGACCAGGGGAAACGCGCGCGTGGCGGCAGGCGTTGGTCACCAGCTCGCTGATCAGCAGCACGGCGACCTCCGCCTGTGCCTCCGCGATCTGCCACGTACGAGCCTGTTCACGCAGCAGCGCCCGCGCCCGCCCAACGCTGCGGGGGTGGCGGGGCAGCCGCCATTCGATGTCCATCGGAAGTGGGGGAGTTGGTGCATTCATGACCGGAATGCTGCTGGTCAGGCGTACTGTGCCGCAGTAACGACATCGGTACGCAGCGTATGCGTACCGCAGGTGCCTCAGGGAGAGAGGGCGCGATGAGTGTGATGGAGGGTGGTTCGCAGACGCCGATGTCCTGGCGGTACTGCGGAAACCAGATCAAACTGTGGCGCATGCAGGCCGGGGTCAGCCGTGAGGCGCTGGGCAAAGAGGCCAACTACGAGTACGAGACCATCAAGTCCATGGAGCAGGGCCGCCGAAAGCCCGCGCTGCGGCTGCTCCAGGTCGCGGACCAGATGTTCGGGGCGCGGGGGCTGTTGCTGGCGGGTCAGGAGTACCTGAAGCCGGATAAGTTCGCGTCGTACTCGGAGGACTTCATCCGGTACGAGGCCGAGGCGATCGTTCTCAACGGTTTCGAGGCACTGGTCATCCCAGGGCTGCTTCAGACGAGGGAGTACGCCGAGGCGCTGATCGGTGACCACTGTCCTCCGCTGGATGACGAAACCATCGAAGCGCGGGTCTCTGCCCGGCTGGAGCGTCAGGCTCTGCTGGACAAGCAGACCAGGGCGTTCAACTTCTTGATCGGCGAGGCCGCGCTGCGCTTCCCGATCCGCGACAAGGAGATGCACGTACGGCAGTTGCACCACTTGCTGGAGGTGGGGAAGCGGCGCAACGTGACGATCCAGGTCGTGCCGTTCGGCGGGACACACCCAGGGCTGCTGGGGCCCTTCGTGCTGCTGGAGACGCCCGAGCACGAGCACCTTGTGTACGAGGAGGGGCAGACCACGGGCGTGCTGTATGCCGACCCGCCGAAGGTCAGCATCATCAACCAGCGCCATGCCATGATCCTCCGGCAGGCCCTCAGCCCCGAGGCGTCGGCAGACTTCATCAGAAAGTTGGCGGAGGAGCTATGAGCAACGAGCTTGCGTGGTTCAAGTCCAGCTACAGCAATAGCGAGGGCGGCAACTGCGTCGAGGTCGCCCTGTCCTGGCGTAAGTCCAGCTACAGCGACACCCAGGGCGGCAACTGCGTAGAGGTTGCAGTCCCCTGGGCCAAGTCCAGCTACAGCAACAGCGAGGGGGGCGAGTGTGTCGAGGTCAGCACCTGCCCCCACACCATCCACGTCCGGGACTCGAAGCACGGGGCGGCCAGCCCTCAGCTGGCCCTGGCCCCGGGCGCCTGGGCGGAGTTCATAGCCTTCGCCGCCACCGCCGCCGTCAGCCCCGCTTGATCGCCACGCCTCCGTACATCGCCACTTCCTCGTCCCGGACGCCCTCAGCCGTGGCGTCCGGGCGCCAGTGGTGGAGCAGGGTCACGCCGGGGTCGATCAGTTCCAGGCCGTCGAAGAACCGCTCGGCCTCGGCCTTGTCCCTGATCTGGAGGGGGATACCGCGCTCGTTGTACTCGCGGCCGACCCCCGCGACCGCCTCGGGGGCCGTGTCGCCGCTGAAGATGGTCATGGCCAGCGCGCTGCCCGGCGCCAGCTCGGCCATCAACCGCCGCACGAGACCCTGCGGATCGTCCTCGTCCATGACGAAGTGCACGATCGAGATCAGGGACAGCACGACCGGCTGCTTCAAGTCCAGGGTGTCGTGCAGCTGGTCCGCGTCGAGGATGGAGTCGAGGTCGCGGATGTCGGCGTCGATGTACTCGGTTCGTCCCTCCGGCGTACTCGTCATCAGGTGACGGGCGTGGGTGAGGACGATGGGGTCGTTGTCGACGTACACGACCCGAGCGTCGGGGGCGATCCCCTGCGCGACCTCGTGGAGGTTCGGGGAGGTCGGGATGCCGGTGCCGATGTCCAGGAACTGGCGGATGCCGTGCTCCCGCACCAGGTCGCGGACCGACCGGTGCATGAAGTTGCGCGCCTGCTTCATGGACGTCGGCAGGCTGGGCCACGCCTTCGCGGACGCGTCACCGGCGGCGCGGTCGGGTGCGTAGTTGGTCTTACCGCCCATCAGGTAGTCGTAGACGCGGGCGGAGTGCGGTATGTCGGTGCGGAGGTCGACCCGAGGCTGGGCGAACTCCGACCTCGACGACATCCAGTCTGTTCCTGACATCTCATGCGCCCCGATCGTCAATCTGCGGCAATCAGCTGACCAATTGCGGTCGTGGACCATCGTAGGAGGCGTCGAGCCTCGCCCGCCGAGACCTGTGCGCATTTATCTAAGGAACGGTGCGTGCGCACAGAGTTGTTGGGGTTGAGCTTCGGGTGCCGAGGCCTGAGCGCTCTTTCCGAGGAACGGGTGGGTTGTATAACCCACCCACCCTCCCCTTCCATCCGCGCACATAATGTGACCGGGTTGCCACGCACGGTGGCATCGGTCTAGCGTTCGCGGCAACAAGCAAACGGCCCCGGGTGGTGCGCCAACACCAAATCCGGGGCCTGACCTACAAGATCGAAAGAGCCCTCGATCTCATGGCTTCAGACGACTCTAGCCCTGCCCCGCACGCCTCCGCACACCCCCAGGCCAACCCCGGCTACGGCAAGCGGAGCGCACCCCGCCAATCCCCTCGTCGCGCGGACGACTTCGCACACTTGCCCAGGCGTGAGGCGGCGATCGCCGCGTACATCGACCGGTTGCCGGACGGCGCCGCGATTGACGCCAAGACGCTCGCCAAGTGGCTCCCCGACTACGGCCAGATGGCCTGCGCGACCGCGCTGCGTCGGCTGTCGGAGGCCGGTCACCTGCGGCGAGTCCGCGAGCACCACATCACGGAGGACGGGGCGCGCTGGGTGACCCGTACGTTCTTCTCCCGGACGGCGCGCGGGGAGGACTGGTGGGAGGCGTTCGTACGCGGCGACGACGCGCCCGACCCCCGCCCCGCCGCCGTACGCGGCGACGACGCGCCCGACCCCCGCCCTGCCGCCGTACGCACGGCAGTCGCCCCCACCAGAACCCTCACCAGAACCCCCGCGTACGACACGCTGGCGTCCCTGGGCCGTACGGACCCCCGGATGACCCTCTCGGCCGCCGACTGCACCCGCCTCGAGCCCCTCGCCGCGATCTGGCTGGCGCGCGACGCCGACCCCGCCCGCCTCGTCCAGGCGCTGACGTCCGGCCTCCCTGTGCAAGTGCACAGCCCGGCCGCGCTGGCCCGCACCCGGCTGGAGGCCAAGCTGCCGCCGGAGCCCGTACGGGAGCCCGTACCGGAGCCCCGGTCGGAGATCACCATCCGCCGCCTCCTGGAATGCACCGACTGCGGCCGCCCCGGCCCACCCGCCGCCCTCCCCGGCGGCCTCTGCCGCCCCTGCCGGGGCGCGCCGGAACCGCCGCCGCCGGGCGGCATCGACGTTCACGACTGGGCCGAGCGGCTGCGAGCCGCTGCCCGCAACGCGAAGGGATGACCGAATGACCTTGCAGGACGCACCGCCCGATGTCGGGGCACCATGGGTGCGAGGAGGCGAACCCATGACCCCTGGCACCACCGATCGGCCCCAGATGAGCATCGAGGAGTTCGAGCAGCTCGCCCGCACGGCGCCGGAAACCGTCACGCTCGAATTCATCAACGGAAAGCTAGAGGTCAAGCCCGTGCCGGACGGGACTCATGGGGCGATCGTCGTATGGCTCCTCAAGCAGTGCATGCAGCACCGGCCCGAACTCGTCTTGCACCCGGAGCAGGGGCTGAAGATCGAGGCGTACCGCAGCGGTCGGGCCCGCGCGGATGGCGCCCTCGCGCCCGAGGACCATTTCGTCGGCCAGGGCGAATGGGCCGATCCGGCGGGCGTTCTGATGGCCGTCGAGGTCACCTCCCACGACACGGACGCGAACCGGCGTGACCACGTGGACAAGCCCGATGGCTACGCGGCTGCGGGCATCCCCGTGTACCTCCTCGTCGACCGCGACACGTGCACGCTCGTCGTCTACAGCGAGCCGCTGCGCGGGAGGTACCGCAACCGGAGGGTCTCGGCCTACGGCGAGACCGTCGAGCTGCCTGATCCCGTCGGGATCAGCCTCAAGACCGAGAAGCTCAAGGACTACGCCTCGTGAGGAGCGGAGATCCGGAGGCGGACGCCGCCGATGCCGCTGCGCAGGAGGTCGCGAAACGGCAGCGCCGACAGGAACTCTTCGACGCGATCGACAGCGGAGAGACCGACCTGACCTATGACGCTCGCGCCGACGCGGCATCCGGGCCGCGTGACCAGGCGCCTGGGTGAGCCATCGCTACCGGCGTGCTCGGCCGGGCTATCGGTCAAGCCGATGTGAAGGCGGTCCGTGGCCGACCGCGAACCTTGCCGTGTGTAGTCGCGTTGCCTACGACCTGTAGCAATCGAGGTGTGGAGCGGGAGGCGTCGTGACTCGTCCGTGGGAGGCCGATCCGTCCGCGTTATTCACGCGGCGCTTGGGCAAGTCGGCTAAGGAGCTGGGCATGACGCAAGACGAGGACGGCTGCCCCGACATCTGGGAGCTGGACAACGGCGACATCGCCGTCGTCGGCCGGGACCTCACGGACGTCTACGCGGCACATCTGCCCGCGGATGTGACCATCAGGTCGGATGAGCGCCTCGTGATCATCCCAGGGGTCATGCTCCGCTCGGCGAAGCCGGACATTGCCGATGCTTGACCGGAGCCTTCTTGAGCTGCCCCCTGCCCAGGGGGAGCGGCTGGCCGTCGCCGACTACCGGGCCGACTTCCGGGTGCATCGTGGCGCGATCCGCGACGCGGACTCCTGGAAGTTCGAGCGGCAGCAGGATTTCGAAGACAAGGGAGATAGCTGGGAGGCCTTCTGCCAGGGCCGTTGGGAGGAAACGCTGCGGCTCTTTGAGGAGAGGCGGGAGAGCCTTCTTGAAGGCGTCCGGCAGGATCAGGAGCGCAACACCGTCTTTCACCGCGTCCGGGTCGTCGAGGAACCGCTGACGGCCTACCTCCAATGGGAACTGCACTCGCTGCGGGTGCAGGCCGAGTCCGGGAAGAAGATCCGCGTCATCGGCCCCGGAGCGTGGAGCGCGCTGGAGGCGGACGGCCCGCTGCCCGAAGTCGTCGTGGTCGGCGGGCAGGTGCTCTACCGGGTCCTCTACAACGAGGCAGGCGCCCTGGACGGGGCCATCCGATTCCGTGACCCTGACCTGATCAAGCGCTGGGAGGGCTTCATCGGGCAGCTCTACGAAGACGGGGAGGACCTGCTGCCCTACTTCGAACGCCAGGTGGCACACCTTCCTCCGCCACAGATGAAAGCGGAGTAGGACGATCAACGAGGACGACGCACCACCAGAGGGGTGCCCGGAGGATACGGACAACGATCTGTCGGGCTCCGCCCGCGACGTCATACAGGCCGGAGCCATCAGCGGTGGCGTCCACTTCCACAGCGGACCGGCACCGGGTGGCGCCCCCGCCAAGGTCGTGCCGCGACAACTGCCCGCCGATGTACGGGGCTTCGTCAACCGCGCCGATGAGCTGCACCGCCTGGACGCGATCCTGGCCGAAAGGGACGGCGGAGACTCGGTCGTCGTCGCGCTCTGCGTCGTCGCGGGGACGGCGGGCGCGGGGAAGACCTCGCTGGCCCTGCGCTGGGCGCACCAGGTGAAGGCCCACTTCCCTGACGGCCAGCTCTACGTCAACCTGCGGGGCTACGACCCCGGCGAGCCGGTCACCGCGCAGGAGGCGCTGCACCGTTTCCTCACCGGGCTCGGCGTTCCCGCGAACGCAGTGCCCACGAACACCGAGTCCGCTGCCGGGCTGTTCCGGTCTCTGCTGGCCGACCGCCGGATCCTCATCGTCCTGGACAACGCCGCGGCCGCCGCCCAGGTGCGGCCCCTGCTGCCCGGTCACTCCGGCTGTCTCGTCGTCGTCACCAGCCGTGGGCGGCTGTCCGGGCTCTCCGTACGGGACGGGGCGCACCGCATCACCCTCGGCACCCTCCCCGAACTCGAAGCCGTGGCCCTGCTGCGGGCCGTGACCTCCGGCTACCGGCCCGAGGACAACGCGGAGAAGCTGGCCGAACTCGCCCGGCTCTGCGCCCGCCTGCCCTTGGCGCTGCGCATCGCGGCGGAGCGCGCCGCATGCCACCCGCACATGGGGCTGGACGAGCTGATCGCCGATCTGCGGGACGAGTCGGGGCTGTGGGAGGCGCTGAGCACGGGAGAGGAGCAGGACGCGGACGCGGTGCGTTCCGTTTTCGCCTGGTCCTACCGGGCGCTGTCCCCGGACGCGGCGCGCCTCTTCCGGCTGCTCGGCCTGCACCCGGGGCCCGAGTTCGGCATCGAGGCCGTGGCCGCTCTCGCCGGAGTCAGCGTGCGGAAGGCCCGGCAGGGGCTCGACGTCCTCGTCGGCGCGCATCTGCTGGAACACACGGGCCCGGACCGCTTCGATGGCGCCCGCCCGCGACCGGCTCGCCCTCGAACAGGCGGACGAGCAGGTCGTCCCGCTGTCGTTCGCCGACCAGGAGCGGACCAACCTCCTCGCCGCCGTACGCGCCGCCGAGACCGCCGGACTCGACCGGTACGCGTGTCAGTTGGCCCTGGTGCTGTGGAGCGTCCGGGCGCCGTCCGCTCCCGTCGCGGAATGGCTGACGGCGGGGGAGATCGGCCTGGGCGCCGTACGCCGTGTCGACGACCGCGCCGGGGAAGCGGGGCTTCTGCAGAGCCTGGGCTTCACCTACCGCCAGCTCAACCGCCTTGACGAAAGCCAGAACGCGCACCAAGAGGCGCTGACGATCCGGCGCGAACTGGACGACGCGCAGGGCGAGGCCGCCGCGCTGAACGCCTTGGGCCTGATCGCGCTGCGCACGAGGCGGCTGGACGACGCCGAGGGCCATTTCACCCACGCCCTGGATCTCTTCCGGGACTTCGGCGCCGAGCATTGGGAAGCCGTGACGCGGTCCAATCTGGCGACGGTGTTTTTGGAGGCGGGGAGCCCGGCGGATGCGGCGAACCAACTCGATCAGGCCCTGGCCGTCCACCGCAGGATGGGGAACAAGCGCAGCGCGGGCAACGCCCTGCGGCTTCGGAGCGCGGTGCTTCGCGCACGCGGGGAGCCGGAGGAGGCCGTTCAAGCGGCCCAGGACGCCGTGGACATCGCGCTGGAGCTACGCGATCGCGTAGCGGAGGCGTACTGGCTGCTCTACCTGGGCGACGCCCAGCAAGCCGTCGGCGGGTTCGCGGAGGCGCTGACCTCGTACCAGCGCTCCGCCGTACTGCATCGCCGACTCGGCGATCGTGGCCGCGAAGCCCTCGCCTGGCAGGGCACCGGCGAGACGTACCGGCGCCTCGGCCGCGACGCCGAGGCCGCCGCCTTCCACCGCCGGGCGGCCGCCGTGCAGGAGGAGTTGGGCGACGCGTGGCAGCAGGCCATCGCGCTGGACGGCCTCGCCGCCGCCTCGCTGAGCAGCACTGCGGAGGGCGACGGTGGGGCGGCCGCTCATCGGCACTGGAGTAACGCCCTGCGCGCCCTGGACGGTTACCGGGACGCGCGGGCGCTGAGGCTGCGGACGGACATCGAAGGGCGGCTGGCGCCCGGCCGCTGATCCCGTGTCCGTTACGCGCGCAGCCCCAACTCTTCGAGCACCGTGGCCACCTCGGCGCGGGCCTCCGCGTCGAGGCCGCGCAGGGGGAGGGGCAGGTCGTAGGCGGCCGCGGCGGCGACTACGCGGAGGGAGCCGTGGCGGGCGAAGAGGTCCCAGAGGGGCTGGAGGCGCTGGGACTCGGCCCGGGCCCGGTCGGCGTCGCCGGACTGGGCGGCGCGGGTGAGGGCCAGGGCCGGTTCGGGGAAGGTGCCCGCGAGCACCGAATACCAGGCGTCGCACCCGGCGTTCAGGCCGGTCGCCGCGAAGGCGTCGCCGCTCACGCCCACGGTGACCGTGGCGGGCAGGAGCTGCCGTAGCCGCTGGACGCGGGCATGGGCGGCCGGGCGGTCGGCCGGGACGCCGGGGATCTTGATGGACGCCACGTGGGGCAGCGCGGCCACCCGCGCGTGCAGCTCGTCGGTGAAGGTGACGTGGGTGGTGCCGGGGTTGTCGTAGACGACGAGCGGGACGGAGAGGTGCGCCGAGACGTCCTCGTAGAGCCCGAACACGTCGTCGTCGGTGAGCCGCTGATACGACAACGGCGCCAGCAGCACCCCGGCCGCGCCCGCGTTCTGCGCGTCCTCGGCGGCCTCCAGGACGTGGCGGGTGCGCAGTGCGCCGATGCCCACGATGACGGGGGTTCCGTCGGCGTGGTCGACGGCGACGCGGGCCGCGCGGGCCCGTTCCTCGCGGGTGAGGTAGGCGTACGAACCGGTGGAGCCGAGTGCTCCGATCGAGTCGACTCCGGAGGTGGCCAGGCGATGCACCAAGGCCGCGTAGGCCTTCTCGTCGATGGCGTCATCGGTGAACGGGGTGAGGGGGAAGGCACTCAGGCCGGTGAACATGGGCCGCTCCTGGTCAGTGGTCAGTGAGGGGTGTCGCGCAGCCAGGCCAGCACCTGGTCGGCGTGGTCGTTCGGTGGGAAGACCGGGTAGAAGACGTGCTCGATCACGCCGTCGCGGATGATCAGCGTCAGCCGCTTGTAGAGCGTCAGGCCAGCGGCCTCGAACGTCGGCAGGTCCAGCGCCCCGGCGAGGCTCAGGGGCGGGTCGGAGAGCATGTCGAACGGGAGGTGGAGGCGTTCGACGACCTCGCGCTGGTAGTCGGTGTCCTGGCTGGACAGGCCGAACACCCGGACCGCACCGGCGGCCAGCAGCTCCTGGTAGTGGTCGCGGAAGCCGCAGGCCTCGGGGGTGCAGCCACGGGCGCCGGGGATGGCGTCCCAGCCCTCGGGCAGGTCGGTGCCCGGGCGGCCGGTGAGCGGGTAGACGTAGATCACCGTGCGGCCCGCGCCGAGCGCGTCGAGGCGGACCGTCGTATCGCCGCTGCCGCGCAGCTCCAGGGGCGGTACGGGCGTGCCGGGCAGGTGGGCGGCCGCGCCGTCGTCCTCGGGGACGGGCAGCTCGGCGGGGAGGCTCAGGTAGTCGTTCATCGGGCGCTCTCCTTCGTCGTCGGAGTCGGACGGTGAGACGCGGCTGTTGCGGTGGGCGGCCTGCTGGAGGTGGGTGATCAGCGCCGTCCGGCGGGCCGTGAGCCCCGCGATGCGCTGCGACAGCTCGTCGATCGCCTGCCGGTATCCGGCCAGCGACGCCGGGCAGTCGTCGGCGTGCCGATGGCCCACCGCGAGGCAGTCCAGGAACGGACGGGTGCGCTCCACGGGGATGCCGAGGCCGCTGAGCGCCCGGATCTCCCGCGCGAGCCGTACGTCGTGCTCGCCGTAGTCCCGGTAGCCGTTGGGCAGCCGCGCGGGCGTCAGCAGCCCCAGCGACTCGTAATAGCGCACCGCCTTGGTCGTCACACCCGCCCGGCGGGCCAGCTCACCGATCCGCATCTCTCTCACCTCGACGAACGCTAAACCTTGCCCTTGAGGGTAAGGTCAAGCCCATGCCTGTCGTAGGCGCTTGACTCTCACACCGTGTGAGGCCGTGGACTGAGAGACGTCATGTTCACCATCGGAGATTTCGCCCGGCACGGGCGGGTGTCGGTCCGGATGCTGCGCCACTACGACGCGACCGGACTGCTGCACCCCGCCCGCGTCGATCCCGCCACCGGCTACCGGTACTACACCGCCGCCCAGCTCGCCCGCCTCAACCGCCTCATCGCCCTCAAAGACCTCGGCTTCACCCTTCAGCAGATCCGGGAGATCCTGGAGGAGAAGGTCACCACCGAGGAGCTGCGGACCATGCTGCGGGTGCGGCAGGCGGACCTGGAGGCCGCGATGACGGCCGCGGCGGCCCGGCTGGTACGGGTCGAGGCGAGGCTCCGGTCGATCGAGAGCGAGGGACACATGTCGACCGACGATGTCGCGGTGAAGAGCCTGCCGAGCGTCCGCGTCGCCGAGCTGACCGGCGTGGCGACCGGTTTCGACGCCATCGGACCCGTCATCCAGCCGCTGTACGGGGAACTGCTGCCGCGCCTGGCGGCGGCGGGGATCACGCCGACCGGGCCCGGGGTCGCGTACTACGAGGACGCCCCGGACGGCGGTGTCCTCATCCACGCCGGGATCGAGGTCGCGGCCCCGGTGGGGGAGGACGACGGCCTGCGGGTCGTGGACCTGCCGCCGGTCGAAGCGGCGGCGACGATCGTCCACCGGGGTTCGATGGAGACGGTCCTGCCGACCATCCAGACCCTGGGCCGCTGGATCGAGGCCAACGGCTACCGGTCGGCCGGATACCCCCGGGAGATCTACCTGGAGTGCCCGGAGAACCACGACGAGTGGGTGACCGAGCTACAGGAGCCGATCAGGGCGAGCTGATCACGGTGAGCTGATCGCGGCGCCGTCCCGCGCTGCCTTGTGGAAGCCGCCACCGGGCCCGTCCGCCGGTGAGGACGAGCGAGCGCGGTGACGGGCGGTCCAGCGGTTGAGCAGCGCCTCCGCGCTCAGGCCGGGCGGGCCGCGCCCGCGAAGGGCATCTGGTCGATCGGGGCCACCCGGACCGGAGCGCCGGGGCGCGGCGCGTGGATCATCTGGCCGTTGCCGATGTAGAGGCCGACATGGCTGACGCCGGAGTAGAAGAAGACCAGGTCACCGGGGGCGAGTTCGCCGCGCGAGATGCGACGGCCGGTGTTGATCTGGGTGTAGGTGGTACGCGGCAGGGCCACCCCGGCGGCGTGCCAGGCGGCCTGGGTGAGCCCCGAGCAGTCGTAGCCGTGCGGCCCGGTCGCGCCCCAGACGTACGGCTTGCCGATCGCCCCGTACGCGAAGGAGATGGCGCGGGCCGCCCGGCCGCCCGTCCGGGCGGGGACGCTGTGCCGGGGCGCTGACGCGGTACGGGCGTCGTCCTGGGCGGCGGCGTCGCGCAGGCGGTCGCGCTGTTCGCGGGTCAGCTTGGCCAGCAGCGCGTCGGCGGCGGCCAGCTTCTCCTGGACCGTGTGCTTGTGGCGGGACGCGGCAGCCTGCGCGGTGCGCAGCGTACGGAGGCGGCCGGTCGCCTCGTCCCGGACCCGGCGCAGCGACCGCTCCTCGCGGGTGATGCGCGCGATCGTCGCCGCCTGGCGGTCGCCCGCGCGGTCGGCGAGCGAGGCGCGCTGGAGGTACTGGCCGGGGGAGGAGGAGAGGGCCAGCTGAAGGGCGGGGGCGACGGTGCCGGAGCGGTACTGGGCGGTGGCGAAGGCGCCGAGGGCGTTACGTGCCGTGTTGAGGCGGGCGGTGCGGCGGCCCGCCTCGTCGCGTAACCGGTGGAGCGACCGCCGTGCCTTGTCGGTCGCGGCCCGGGCGCCGTCGTACTTCTCGGTGGCCTCCTCCGCCTCCCGCTGGTACGCGTCGACCTTCGCCTTCACCTGGGCGGACGTCAGCCGGGGCTCGGCGTGCCCGACGCCCGGGAGGACGGTCGCGGAGGCGGCGCCCGCGAGGGCGAGGGTCGCGGCGGTCCGGATGGTGGTGGTCCGGAGGGCGGTTCCGGTGAGCGACGTGCGGTGCCGCTGCTTCGGCTTCGTGGGGGGCTGCGGCGCCACTGCGGCGACTCACCTTTCGTACGGGATCGTGCTTCTTGTGAGGGGAAGGTAGGCCGGTCGGCGGCGCGGCGCGCTGGGATGAACGGAGGTGGACGGATTCGTCCCCCGGTGGCGTCTGCTGATCACGAGGACGGCGTGGGGTGGGCGGGATCGGGGCGGCTGTGACCGATGTGCCGATCAGGGTGCACCCGGGTGACTGGCGGTGATATGCGCGGCGCTAGTCTCCGGTGCCATGGACGTAGTCATCAATGTGTTCGTCGGCCTGCACATCGTCGGCATCGCCGCGCTGCTGGGCGGCTTCCTCTCCCAGCTGACGGCGGTACGCGGGGGCGGCGCGCGGATGACGCCGGGGATGCTGCACGGCGCCCTGACCATGCTGGTCACGGGCGCCGCGCTGGTCGGGCTGAACCAGGCGGACGATCAGACCGTGAACACGGTCAAGATCGGCGTGAAGCTGGCGCTGCTGGTCGTGATCCTGGGGCTGGTGTACGTGAAGCGGGACGAGGAGAAGGTGGAGCCCGCGGTGTTCGGCGCGGTCGGCGCGCTGACGACGGTGAACATCTTCATCGCCGTGCTCTGGACCTGACCCCACCCACCCTCTCCTGACAGCCCATCAGTTTGTCTCACGCCGCCGCGCCCCCGACCAGGGGGCGCGAAGGGGCGGAATGGGGGAAATCGCACCTGTAAGCGCAACCCGACGCACCCTTCGCCTGTCTTACCCGTCAAGGGCAAGCCCGGAGGGAGCGCGCAATGGGGGCAGAGGGAAGATTCGCGGCATGGCGCCGCCGTACGGCGGTCGCGTTGGGCATGGCGGGCATGGTGGTGCCGCTGACCGTCGCACTCGGTGCGGCACCGGCGCAGGCGGCGACGGCGTGTACGGCGAGCACGGGTCCGTATCAGAAGCAGGTGGAGAAGTTCCTCGGTCGTCCCGTCGACGGTCGGCAGTCCTCGGGGGACTGCCGCGCGACGCGGACGTTCCAGATCAACCACGGCATCAGCCCGACCATCGGCTACGCGGGCCCCGTCACCTGGGGTGTCATGAAGCTGATCAACGCGCAGAACGCGGCGGGGCGTAACCCCAACGCGGCGCGCAAGTGCCCCACCAACAAGGGCCGCGTCGCCTGCGTCGACCTCACCCGCCAGCTCAGCTGGGTGCAGGACGGCTCACGGCTGGTGTTCGGGCCGGTGCCGGTGCGCACCGGGCGGGACAAGTACGAGACCCGCACCGGGCTGAAGAAGATCTACTGGCGGAACAAGAACCACTGGTCGACGATTTACGACGTGGCCATGCCGTACAGCCAGTTCTTCGACGGCGGTCAGGCCTTCCACTCCATCGCGGGCAGCGTCTGGTCCCCGCCCGGCTCCCACGGCTGCGTCAACATGCGCTCCGGCGACGCCAAGAAGTACTGGAGCCTGTTGCGGAACGGTGACGACGTGTACGTGTACGGCCGCAAGCCGGGCACGTGACCCAGGGAGTGCAGCGCGGCTGCCCGGGCACGTGGTCGGGCAGCCGCACCGCTCACTACGGCGTGGGGCCTATGCGGGCCGGACGCTCCCGTAGATCGGCATCTCGGTGATCGGCGCCTTCTTCACCACGTCGCCCGGCTTCGGGGCGTGGATCATCATCCCGTCGCCGATGTAGAGCCCGACGTGGCTGATGTCGTCGTAGAAGAAGACGAGATCACCGGGGATGAGTTCAGAGGTCGAGACGCGCGTACCGGCCTTCACCTGGTCCCACGTGGTGCGCGGCAGCGAGACACCGGCGGCCTTCCAGGCGGCCTGGGTGAGCCCTGAGCAGTCGTAGGAGTTGGGCCCGGTGGCGCCCCAGACGTACGGCTTGCCGAGCTGCGACTCCGCGAAGTCGATCGCCTTGGCGGCCTTGGTGCCGGTGGTGGTGCTTCCGGAACCGGTGCTGCTGCCGGAACCGGTGCTGCTTCCGGAACCGGAAGAGGAAGCGCCGCTCGACGGCTGCTCCTGCTCCTGCCGCTGCTTCTCCTTGGCCGCCGCCTCCCGCTGCTTCTCGGCCAGCTCGGCCGCCTTGCGCCGCGCCTCCTCGTCCTTCTTCTTCTCGATCGCCGCCAGCCGCGCCTTCTCCTTGGCGGTCAGGTTGGCCAGCAGCTGCCGGGCCTGCGTGAGCTTGTCCTGGACGGACTTCTTCTTGGTCTTCAGCTCGCGCTGGGTCTCGGTCAGCGACGCCAGGCTCTGCGCGGCCTCGCGGCGCTCCTTGGCGGCCTTCGCCGCCTGCGTCTGGAAGTCGTCGACGGCCCGCTTCTGCGAACCGGCCATCCGGCTCATCAGATGGGACTGGTCGAAGAGGTCCTGCGGGTCGTTGGAGAACAGCAGACTCGCGGCGCTCGACGTCATGCCGCCGTCGCGGTACTGGGCCGCGGCGTACGTGCCGAGCGTGCGGCGGGCCTCGTTGAGCTTCTCCGTGTTCTCGGCGACCTTGTCCAGCAGCCGGTTGACCTTGGTGGCCTGCTGCTCGGAGCGCTCCTTGGCGGAGTTGTAGTGCTGGGTGGCGGTTTCCGCCTGGTGGTAGAGCGAGTCCACCTTCTCCTTGACCGCCTCGATCGACTGCGTGGTGCCGGGCTTCGGGTCGCCCGGGGCGGCGTTCGCGGTCTGGGACAGGAGGGTGACGGAGGCGAGGGCGGCGGTGGTGAATCCGACGGCCGTGCGGCGCCCGGTGGACGAGGCGTAGGTGGGTATTCGGGTCCGCGGCTTGCGGTGCGACGCCAAGGGAGGCGCTCCTTCCGTGGACCGCCTACCGGGTTAGCTGTCGGGTTCGGGCGGTACGGAAGGTTGCCCTACGGCCGTGCGCGGGCGGGACGGTCACGTCGTACATGCCGTACGTACGTGTCGTACCGCGCAGCTCGGGCCGATTCACCCCGGTGTTGCGTTGTGGGTCCCCGGCTCCGGGCGCTTGCGGCGTGGCCGGACTCGGCGGAGGCGGCCCGTGCCGACGCGGTTCGCCGACGGGTGTACGGACTGCCTGAGGGAGGACCGTAGCCAACTCGTGGGGCTCCTGTGAAGGCTGGTGGCCGATATGCCCGGAACCGTTTCGTGACATCCATATGCGGTCCATGCGTAGGCTGTCAGTGCGGCCGCCTAGACTCGGTGAGCGATGAGCAGCCTCTTTGACGACAGCTTCCTGGCGAATCTCGGGCCTCCGGACGAGGAGCCCCCGCCGCCCGAGGATTCCGCACACCCGGGCCCGGCCGGTGGTTCCGCTGATGCAGGCGACTCCGGCGGCGAAGAGGTGCCGCACCACCTCTTCACGGGCGCGTTCGACGCGCCGGTGCCGAGCGGCGCCCCCAGAGAGGCGTACTACCGGGATGGCGCGCCGCGCCCCGCCATCGACCCGGCGGCGCTCCTGGAGGGGCTGAACGAGCAGCAGCGGGCCGCCGTGGAGCACACCGGCTCGCCGCTGCTGATCGTCGCGGGGGCCGGGTCCGGCAAGACCCGGGTGCTCACCCACCGCATCGCGTATCTGCTCGGCACCCGCCATGTGCACCCCGGTCAGATCCTCGCCATCACCTTCACCAACAAGGCGGCGGGCGAGATGAAGGAGCGGGTCGAGGAGCTGGTCGGCCCGCGCGCGAACGCCATGTGGGTGATGACGTTCCACAGCGCGTGCGTGCGCATCCTGCGCCGCGAGTCGAAGAAGCTGGGCTTCACCTCATCGTTCTCGATCTACGACGCCGCCGACTCGAAGCGGCTGATGGCGCTGGTGTGCCGGGATCTCGACCTCGACCCGAAGAAGTTCCCGCCGAAGTCGTTCAGTGCCAAGATCTCCAACCTGAAGAACGAGCTGATCGACGAGGAGACCTTCGCCGGGCAAGCGGCGGACGGCTTCGAGAAGACGCTCGCCGAGGCGTACGCGATGTACCAGTCGCGGCTGCGCGAGGCCAACGCCCTCGACTTCGACGACATCATCATGACCACGGTCAACCTGCTCCAGGCGTTCCCGGATGTCTCGGAGCACTACCGCCGCCGCTTCCGGCACGTCATGGTCGACGAGTACCAGGACACCAACCACGCTCAGTACACGCTGGTGCGCGAGCTGGTCGGCACGGACACCGAAGAGGTGGCGGCCGGGGAGCTGTGCGTCGTGGGCGACGCCGACCAGTCGATCTACGCGTTCCGGGGCGCCACGATCCGTAACATCCTCCAGTTCGAGGAGGACTACCCCAACGCGCGGACGATCCTGCTGGAGCAGAACTACCGCTCCACCCAGACCATCCTGAGCGCGGCCAACGCCGTCATCGAGCGCAACGAGAACCGCCGCCCGAAGAACCTGTGGACCGAGGCGGGCACCGGCGCCACCATCACCGGCTACGTCGCCGACACCGAGCACGACGAGGCCCAGTTCGTCGCCGACGAGATCGACCGGCTGACAGACGCGGGGGACGCCCGCGCCGGAGACGTCGCGGTCTTCTACCGCACCAACGCCCAGTCCCGTGTCTTCGAGGAGATCTTCATCCGGGTCGGCCTGCCGTACAAGGTCGTCGGCGGCGTCCGCTTCTACGAGCGCAAGGAGGTCCGCGACGTCCTCGCGTACCTGCGCGTGCTGGCCAACCCCGAGGACGCCGTACCGCTGCGCCGCATCATGAACGTGCCCAAGCGCGGCATCGGCGACCGCGCCGAAGCGATGATCGACGCGCTCGCGTCGCGCGAGAAGATCACCTTCCCGCAGGCGCTGCGCCGCGTCGACGAGGCGTACGGCATGGCGGCCCGCTCGGCGAACGCGGTCAAGCGGTTCAACACGCTCATGGAGGAGCTGCGGACCATCGTGGAGTCGGGCGCGGGCCCGGCGACCGTCCTGGAGGCCGTGCTGGAGCGCACCGGCTATCTGGCGGAGCTGCAGGCGTCCACCGATCCGCAGGACGAGACCCGCATCGAGAACCTCCAGGAGCTGGCGTCGGTGGCGCTGGAGTTCGAGCAGGACCGGGGCGAGGAGAACCCCGGCACGCTCGCGGACTTCCTGGAGCAGGTCGCGCTCGTCGCCGACTCCGACCAGATCCCGGACGAGGACGAGGAGGGCGCCGGGGTCATCACGCTGATGACGCTGCACACGGCCAAGGGGCTGGAGTTCCCGGTGGTCTTCCTCAGCGGCATGGAGGACGGGGTCTTCCCGCACATGCGCGCGCTCGGCCAGACCAAGGAGCTGGAGGAGGAGCGGCGGCTGGCGTACGTCGGGATCACGCGCGCCCGCGAGCGGCTGTATCTGTCCCGGTCGACGATGCGCAGCGCCTGGGGCACGCCCTCGTACAACCCGCCGTCCCGCTTCCTGGAGGAGATCCCCGACCAGTACGTGCAGTGGCGGCGCACCGGGCCCGCGACCCCGTCGGCGTCGATGGGCGCCATGACGTCGGGCGGCGGGGGAGGGCTGTCGTCGTCGCGGTCCAGGGGCGGGTCCTCCGCGTCCGGTTTCGCGACGCGGCGGGCGAAGGACCGCCCGGTGGTCTCCCTGGCCATCGGGGACCGGGTGACGCACGACTCGTTCGGGCTCGGCACGGTGGTGGCCGTGAAGGGCGCCGGGGACAACGCGGAGGCGACGATCGACTTCGGCGGCGAGAAGCCGAAGCGGCTGCTGCTGCGGTACGCGCCGGTCGAGAAGCTCTGAGCGTTGTGGTGGTCGGGGGCGGCTAGTTGGGGTTGATGCCGTGGCTCTGCAGCCACGGCGTCGGGTCCACGGCCTCCCCGCCGCCCGGGTGCACCTCGAAGTGCAGATGCGGGCCGGTGGAGTTGCCGGAGCTGCCCGAGTAGGCCATGACGTCCCCGGCCTTGACGGTCCCGGAGCGGATCTTGGTGCTGCTGAGGTGGCAGTACCAGGTCTCCGTGCCGTCAGGAGCGGTCAATATGACCATGTTGCCGTAGGCGTCGTTCCACTGCGTCCGCACGGTGCCGTCGGTCGCCGCCATGACGGGCGTGCCCTGGCTGACCGGGAAGTCGATCCCGGTGTGCAGGGACATCCAGTTGATGCCCGCCTGGCCGTAGCCCGCGCTCAGCCCGTGCTGTTCCACCGGCAGCGCGAACTTCGGGCGCATCGCCTCCTTGCGCGCCGCCTCCGCGGCCTTGCGCTTCTTCTCGGCCTCCTGGCGCTCCTTGAGGTCGATCCGCTCCTGGGTACGGCTGGCGCGGTCCCGGAAGTCGTTGACGCCGTCGTCGACCCCGGCGAGCCGGGTGTCCATCTCGCTGTTGGCCACGGATGCCTTGACGGGCTGTACGTCGGGGGCCGCGGCCTGCGTGGTCGTGTCGTCCTTCTTGTCGCCGGACATGCCGCTCACGGAAGCGGCGGCCACGGCGGTGACGCCGAGCGCGCAGACGGACGGGACGGCGACGGTGAGGAGAGCGGAGCGCTTGGGGCGGGCGGGCGCGCTGCGGCGGCGGGAGCGGCTGCCGGAGCGGGTGGCGGTGACGGGTGCGGCCGCGGGGACGGGCGGCGGCGTGATGTCGGCGACGGGCTCGGGGTCCGCCGGGTCGGGATCGGGTTCCGGCTCGGCGACGGCTTCGAAGACGGCGGTCTGCTGTTGCTCGTCGTAAGGCTGCTCGTCGTACCGCAGCTCGCTGTACTGGAGCCCGTCGTACGGCGATTCATCGACGGTGGCGTAGGCCGAGGTATCCCAGAACTGGGTCTGCCCGGTGTCGACGCCGGAGGTGTCGTACGCGGCGTTCTGACTGATGACGTCGTACGCGCCCGTGTCGTAGTGGCCCGAATCGGCCTGTCCCGTATCGAACTGCCCGGTATCGAACTGCCCGGTATCGAACTGCCCCGTGGTGTCGTATGCGCCCGTGTCCCACTGGGGCTGATGCTGATGCGCTTGCTGCGACTGGGTGTCCCAGGCGCCGACGTCCCAGTGGCCGCCGGTGTCGTCCTGCCGCTGGGTGGGGACGTCGGTGGGCAGGTGATAGCCGGAGGCGGCCCACATCGCGGTGGTGTCGTGAGCGCCCGTGTCGTAAGCACCGGCGTCATAGGCGCCGGTGTCATGGGCGCCCGTGTCGTATGTGCCGGTGTCGTACGTGCCGGTGTCGTACGAGCCCGTGTCGTAGGCCCCGGTGCCGTACGGGGTGCCGCCGTTCCACTGGGTCGCGTCGTACTGGCCGCTGTGCCCGCCGTGCGGGTCGCCCTGGCCGTCCCCGTAACTGCCCGGGAGCGAGCCGAAGAGCGGATCGGCCTCACCGTACGCGGCCCCGAGGTTATCGAAGCTGCCGGTGGGGTAGCCGTCATACCCGGCGTAACCGTGCGCTGTGCCCTGCTGCTGGCCGTAGGCCTCGTCATAGGAGTACGAGGCGTCGGGAGCGGGGACGGCCGGGGTTGCCCCCGACGGGTGACGGTCGTTCACCACCAACTTCTCTTTCGCCTCGGCTGCAGGAGAATTAGCGGCGACTGTACCCGGCGGTACGCGGGAGCGACAATCTTCAGCAAGTTTTGGGCTGCACGGGAAAGGGCATTTGGACCTCTTTCGGTTGACTGCGCGCCCACTCTTGGCCCGGCGTTCGACGGTTGTTCGGCAATTTTCGGTCGTATCAAGCGACCGAGAAGGCGCCCGAAGTGTCCGTCGGCGTGGCATTGGCGGCGTCCAGCGCCTCCCGGATCCCGGCGGCGACGGCCGAGTGCACCGGCAGGGCGAGATGTCCCACACCGCTGACCCGGATGTTGCGGAAGATCAGATCTGGATGGTCTATGCGGGCGACTTCCGCCGGGATCATCAACTGATCCACATCGCTCCAGAAAGAAACGAAACGCGTACGGCATTCGGGGGCAGGCTGCCTCAACTCCGTTATCACCTCGGAGTTCGGGCACATCTGACGCACGAGCGGATGTGCGGACAACAAGGGCGCGACGCGGGTGCCGGAGTGCGGGGTGCCCAACGTGACCACGGAGTGCACGCGGACGTCGCCGCCCAGCCGCTGGACGTAGTAACGCGCGATCAGCCCGCCCAGGCTGTGCCCCACGATGTCCACCTGGCTGTGGCCGGTGCGGGCCAGCACGTCCTCGACATGGCGGGCCAGCAGCGCGGCGGCGGTGCGGAGGTCGCAGGTCAGGGGCGAGTAGTTGAGGGCCTCGACATGCTGGCGGCCGTTGCGGAGGAGGGAGCGGCGCAGCAGCACGAAGACGGAGCGGTTGTCGATGAAGCCGTGGAGGAGCAGCACGGGGCGGTGCCCCCGGAGGTCGGGTGGGGGTGTGGCGGGTGGATGCTCCTGGCGGAGGCCGGTGGGGTAGAGGAGAAGGTGCCCGGCGAGGATTGCCAGGTCGAGCGCGAGAGCCCGAACCCGACCGCCACTCCCGCTGCATACGAGGCCCACGCGACCGCCCCCCTTTGTGCCCTGTGCCCTTGTGCCGTGTGGGTAGCGGGTCGATGACCGCGCCGTCGCACCGCGCGGCGCCATGCCCATGCCATGCCGCCGTCCATGCGGCTGCCGGGCGGCGCTGCGCGGTGCGACGGTCCCCGCTGCGGCTCCCCTTGGTGGCCGGCCCAAGGTCGAACGTGTCCCAGGTGTGATTTCCCCCTCGCCGCACATCGCGAAACTGCCGGGTAGGGGATGCTTGCGGGAAGCTGGAGATAACGTTCGTTCACGCGGATGCGCGCGCTGCTAGGGCTTGGAGGCTGCGATGGGTGTGACCGGTCCGATCCGTGTGGTGGTGGCGAAACCGGGCCTCGACGGCCACGACCGCGGCGCGAAGGTCATCGCGAGGGCGCTGCGCGACGCGGGCATGGAGGTCATCTACACCGGCCTCCACCAGACCCCCGAGCAGATCGTCGACACCGCGATCCAGGAGGACGCCGACGCGATCGGCCTCTCGATCCTCTCCGGTGCGCATATGACCCTGTTCGCCAAGGTGCTGGAGCTGCTGCGGGAGCGCGAGGCGGAGGACATCAAGGTCTTCGGCGGCGGCATCATCCCCGAGGCGGACATCCCTCCGCTGAAGGAACAAGGCGTAGCGGAGATCTTCACCCCCGGCGCGACGACGACGTCGATTGTCGACTGGGTCCGCCAAAACGTCCGCCCAGTCCCCGCCTAACCCGCGCCCCGCCCCCACGCCCCGGCGGAGCCCGGCCATCCGGTCGCCCGCCTCAGCGCGCCCGCCCCGGGCAGGGGCGGCCCATGCGGGGCTCAGCCCCGCATGGTTCCCGCCGACCGGCGGACGCAGCCCGGGGCCCGGGGCGGAGCCCCGGTTTCGGGGAGGGGCGGGATAGGGGAATGAGCCCCCGCCCGCCGTCCGGTCACCGCTGCCGGGGCTGCCCCCGCCGGTTTCGTCCGTAACCGCCTGCGGGGCGGACGCAGGCCGGGGTCCGGGGCGGAGCCCGGTTTCGGGGAGGGGCGGGGCGGGGAATCAGCCCCCGGCCAGTTCGGCGCGCATCGCCCCCCTCAACCTCAGCGTCCCCACCAACCGCTGAAACGCCTCCGACCAGTACCCCCCGGCCCCCGGCGCCGCCCCCTCCGGCTCATCCGGCAGCGCGGTCAGCATCTCCAGGCGGTCCGCCTGCGCCGGGTCGAGGCAGCGCTCGGCCAGGCCCATGATCCCGCTGAAGCTCCACGGATAGCTGCCCGCGTCCCGCGCGATGTCCAGCGCGTCCACCACCGCCCCGCCCAGCCGCTCGGACCACGGCACCGCGCACACCCCCAGCAGCCGGAACGCGTCCGACAGCCCGTGGGAGGCGATGAAGTCGGCGACCCAACGGGCCCGTTCCTCCGAGGGGAGCGCGGACAGCAGCTTCGCCGGGTCCCGCCAAGCCGCCACCGCGGGCGCACCCGCGGTGGCCGGGGGCGAGCCCGGCGGACCGAGGAGCGCGCGCGACCATTCCGCGCTGCGCTGCCGCACGGCAGCCCGGCACCAGGCCGCGTGCAGGTCCCCCGTCCAGCCGTCGGCGACGGGCAGGGCCACGATCCGATCGGCGTCCAGCCCGCCGAACCACTCGGACCAGCGGGTCAGCGGCGTGGCCTCCACCAGCTGGCTCAGCCACCACGACCGCTCCCCCCGGCCGGACGGCGGCTTGGGCACGACGCCGTCGCGCTGCATCCCGCTGTCGCACTGCTCAGGCGGGTCGACGGCGATCAGCCCGGTCGCGGGGGACAGGGAGACGCAGGCGGCGGACCGCTCCGCCATCCGCGCGGCATACGCGGAGTCGGGAAGCGCGGCCAGCAGCTCGGCGGCGGTCGCCCGGACGTTCCGGCTGCGGTCGGACAGCGCCTGCTCCAGGAAGGGTTCGTCGGAGGGCGAGAGGTCGTCGCGGAGAGAGTCCAGGAACATCAGCCGGTCTTCCGCCCGCTCCGTGGACCAGGTGCCGCTGAGCAGGGCCAGCCCGGCCGCCGGGTCGCGGTGGCGGGTCCTGGCCAGCAGCGACACCCGCTCGGCGAACAGCCCCTCCTCCCAGCTCCGCCGCACCTCGGCGTCGTCAGAGGCCGCCCCGCCCGGCTCCGACGCGGGCGCCGTGCCCCGCCCGGGCCCGCCCCGCAGCGCGAACTTCCAGTCCGGGTTGAGCCGGGCGAGCCACAGCGCCCGGGGCCCGCCGAGGGTGAGCGCCTCGGGCCGCAGATCGGTACGGGCGCGGGCGGCGTCGAGCAGGGTGGGGAGCAGCGCGTCGGGCGCGCGGTAGCCGTGCTGGTTGGCGAGGGCGAGCCACTGGGGCAGCAGCTCGGCCAGATCGGGGGCGGAACGCGGCCCGCTCCGCCCGGGAGACGAGCGGTCGGCGAGCAGCATCGCCAGTCGGCTGCGGGCGGCGGGCGGGAGCGGAGGGCGCGGGTCCTCGGGCGCGGGGGCCGGGCCCGGCCGGGCGGGAGCGGGGCGCAGCCCGGCCCGCCGCCGTACGGTGCTGAGCGCGGCGGCGTCCAGCAGGGCGGACGCCGCGTCCTGCCCGGGGCGGACGGCGACCGGTGGGGTGCGGCGCTCGGTGCCGAGCAGGGCGGCGGCGACGAGGTCGTCCCACGAAACGGGTGCGGGTGCGAGTGCGGGTGCGGTGCTGGTCAACGCGTGCCTCCGTACGAGGTCGGGCCGGTGCCCGTGGCAAGCGGGACGGGTTCCGGATCCCAGGTGGTGAGGGGCGTGATGCCGCGGTGTCCGCACTCGCCGAAGACGGTGAGGGGGCGGCCGCCCGATATCGCCGTGAGCTGCCACAGGCTCGTGTGGCCGAGGCACCTCGGGTCGACGGGGAGCGCGGTCCCGGCCGCGTCGTCCGCCAACTGCCAACCGCCCTCACCGGCGGGGACGGGCGTGACGCCGGAGAGCACGACGGGCCAGCCCTCCAGCCAGGGGTCGTCGCTCAGCGCGTCGCCGTAGGCGGCGAGGGCCGCGGCGATGCCGCCGCCGTCGGGCACCCCGGCGGGCACCAGGGTTTCAGCGTCCGCCCCGCCGTCCGTGGCGGACTCGGGGGCCGCCGGGGGCCACCCGGGCGGCAGTGGGGGCTCGGCGGGCGGATACCGCGTGCCCAGCGCCGCCCGCAGCGGACGCGTGCCCGGGTAGTAGACGAGGTCCGCGTCGAGCACCAGCCCGGGCGGCAGGGCCAGCTCGGGGGGCCGCCCCGCCGCGCCGAAGGACAGCAGCAGCGCCATCCGGCCCGTGGTCCGGCCACGGAGCCAGATCCGCCGGGTGGTGAGCTTGCCGTCGCCGCTGTCCTGGCGGCCCAGGACGAGCCAGTGGTCCCGGACCGGCTGCCCGTGCGCGAGCAGCTCGGCCACCGGCATCGTGACGCCGACCCGTGCGCGCGTGGTGGCGGCCAGCTCCTCCGACAGGCTGTCGAGGTGCAGGAAGCCCTGGTCGAGCAGGTGCGCCAGGGCGCATTCCTCCAGCAGACGGGCGGGCCAGCCGGGGCCGGAGGAGGGGATCGCGCCCAACTCCCGCACCCGCGCCTCCAGACCGGGGGCCTGGGCGTCGACCATGCGGGCGGCCGTCTCGTCCCACGCCCCGTATCCGGCGCTGTCCGCCGTGGCCAGACCGTCGCGCAGGAGGTCCGACAGCCGCTGCTCCAGCTCGGTGGCGCCCGCCGCGATGCGCTGGGCGCGCCGCTCGGCGCGGCGGCGGGCCGCGACCGGATCGGCGGCCCCGCCCGCACCGCCCGCCCCCTTCCCCGCGCCGCCGCCCCCATCGGCCTCCGCGCCCGCACCGGCTTCCGCGCCCGCACCCCCGCGCGCGGCCCCCACCGCGCTCCGCGCGCGCTCGCGCCGCTCGCCGAGCCACTGCTCGGCCCACTCGGGCGGCTCCCCGCCCTCCGGCACCCCCGCTTCGCCCGCCCCCCACAGAAGCAGCAGCCCGAGCGCGTGCTTGCACGGGAACTTCCGGCTCGGGCAGCCGCACCGGAAGGCAGGCCCGTGCAGGTCGACCACCGTCCGGTACGGCGCGCCGCCGCTGCCCGCGCACAGCCCCCAGACGGCCCCCACCCGGGCTCCCGTGCCCGACCACGAAGCAACCCCCGCGAGCTTGCCGCCCGCCTTGCGTGACGCGGTGTCAGGCGCCAGCGCCAGCACCTGTTCCGCCGTCCAGCGTTCCCCCTGCGGATTCATGTCTGCGACGGTACGGGCACCCACTGACAATTGCCCTGACCTGCGGGTTCGTTGAGGCCGGGCCGGTTGTCAGTGGGGTGGTGCAGAGTGAAACACGCGTCCGGGAGCGGAACGAGCAACGAGTCGTGGGGGAGCTGTGACCGTCACTGTGTCCGGAACCAATTCACCTGAAATCACCGAGAGCGGCGAGGCCGCCGAGGTCATCCGTCCGCACGCCGAGACCGCCTTCGCCGACGAGCTGAGCGCCCTGGCCGCCGCCGACGACCGCCCGCGCCCGGCCCGCTGGCGGCTGTCGCCGTGGGCCGTCGCCACGTATCTGCTCGGCGGGACACTGCCGGACGGCACCGTGATCACACCCAAGTACGTGGGCCCGCGCCGGATCGTCGAGGTCGCCGTCACCACGCTCGCCACCGACCGCGCCCTGCTGCTGCTCGGCGTCCCCGGCACGGCCAAGACCTGGGTCTCGGAGCACCTGGCGGCGGCGGTCAGCGGCGATTCGACGCTGCTGGTCCAGGGCACGGCCGGGACGCCGGAGGAAGCGATCCGTTACGGCTGGGACTACGCCCGGCTCCTCGCCCACGGCCCGAGCCGAGCCGCGCTCGTCCCGAGCCCGGTGATGCGGGCCATGGCGGACGGCATGACCGCGCGTGTGGAGGAGCTGACGCGCATTCCGGCCGATGTGCAGGACACGCTGATCACCGTCCTGTCCGAGAAGACCCTGCCGGTCCCCGAGCTGGGAGAAGAGGTCCAGGCGGTCCGCGGCTTCAACCTCATCGCCACCGCCAACGACCGCGACCGCGGCGTCAACGAGCTGTCCAGCGCGCTGCGCCGCCGCTTCAACACGGTGGTGCTGCCGCTGCCCGCGACCCCGGAGGACGAGGTCGACATCGTCGCCCGCCGCGTCGCCCAGATCGGCCGCTCGCTGGACCTCCCCGAGGCCCCGGAGGGCGTGGAGGAGATCCGCCGCGTCGTCACGGTCTTCCGCGAGCTGCGCGAAGGCGTGACCGGCGACGGCCGTACGAAGCTCAAGTCGCCCTCCGGCACCCTGTCGACGGCGGAGGCCATTTCCGTGGTGACGAACGGCCTGGCACTCGCCGCCCACTTCGGCGACGGCGTGCTGAGGCCCGGCGACATGGCGGCGGGCATCCTGGGCGCGGTCGTCCGCGACCCGTCCGCCGACCGCGTCATCTGGCAGGAGTACCTGGAGGCGGTCGTCCGCGAGCGCGACGGCTGGAAGGACTTCTACCGCGCCTGCCGAGAGGTGACCGCGTGAGCACGCCCGGCGCCCGGGTGCCGGAGTGGCCCTTGTTGCTGGGGGTGCGGCATCACGGGCCCGGGTCGGCGCGGGCCGTGCGGGCGGCGCTCGACGAGTGCGAGCCCGGCGTCGTGCTCATCGAGGGGCCGCCGGAGGCGGACGCGTTGGTGCACCTCGCCGCCGACGAGGGCATGCGCCCGCCCGTCGCGCTGCTCGCGCACGTGGCGGACGACCCGGGGCGCGCCGGGTTCTGGCCGCTGGCCGGGTTCTCGCCGGAGTGGGCGGCCATCCAGTGGGCGCTGGCCCGCGATGTGCCCGTGCGGTTCATCGACCTCCCGGCCGCGAACTCCCTGGCCATGACGGCGAAGGCCGGGCCGGGTGAGGCCGGGCCGGGTGAGGCCGGGCCCGGTGAGGCCGGGCCCGGTGAGGACCAGCCGGGCGACGCCGAGCGGGTGCGCGTCGATCCGCTCGCCGTCCTCGCCGGGACAGCCGGGTACGAGGACCCGGAGCGCTGGTGGGAGGACGTCGTCGAGCACCGCAGCGTCGGCGGGACGGCGGCGTTCGCCGCCGTCGGCGAGGCCATGGGGGAGCTGCGGGCCGCGTACGGGGACGGTGGGCACGAGGACGACGCCGTCCGGGAGGCCCACATGCGGGTGCGGATGCACGCGGCGCGGCGGGAGTTCGGGGAGGCCGTCGCCGTCGTCTGCGGGGCCTGGCACGTACCGGCGCTGGCCGCCCGCTCCACCGTGACCGCCGACCGGAGGCTGCTCAAGGGGCTGCCGAAGGTCAAGGCCGAGGTCAGCTGGGTGCCCTGGACGCACCGCCGGCTGGCGCGGCACAGCGGCTACGGGGCGGGGATCGCCTCGCCCGGCTGGTACAGCCATCTCTTCCACGCCCCGGACCGGCCCCTGGAGCGCTGGCTGACCAAGGTCGCCGGGTTGCTCCGGGACGAGGACTTCGCGGTGTCGTCCGCGCATGTCATCGAGGCCGTGCGGCTCGCCGAGACCCTCGCCGCCCTGCGCGGCCGCCCGCTCGCCGGGCTCGCCGAGACGACGGACGCCGTGCGGGCCGTCATGTGCGAGGGCTCGGACGTGCCGATCGCGCTGGTGCGGGACCGGCTCGTGGTGGGGGACGTGCTGGGCGAGGTCCCCGCGTCGGCCCCGGCCGTACCGCTCCAGCGGGACCTGCGGCGCGTCCAGCGTTCGCTGCGGCTGGCGCCCGAGGCCGTGGAGCGGGAGCTTGAGCTGGATCTGCGCAAGGACATGGACGCCGCGCGCAGCAGGTTGCTGCACCGGCTGCGGCTGCTGGGGGTCGGCTGGGGCACCCCGGCGGCCTCGCGCGGCAGCACCGGCACGTTCCGCGAGACGTGGCGGCTGAGCTGGGAGCCGGAGCTGTCGGTGCGGGTCGCGGAGGCGGGGGTGTGGGGCACCACCGTGCTGTCGGCGGCCACCGCCAAGGCCGAGTCCGAGGCGCTGGGCGCCTCGGCCCTCGCCGAGGTCACCGAGCTGGCCGAGCGCTGTCTGCTGGCCGCGCTCCCGGACGCCCTCCCCGTGGTGATGCGCGCGCTCGCCGACCGCGCCGCGCTCGACGCGGACGTGGGCCACCTGGCGCAGGCGCTGCCCGCCCTGGTGCGGTCGGTGCGGTACGGGGACGTACGCGGCACCGACACCGCGGCGCTGGGCGAGGTCGCCGCGGGCCTGGCCGAACGGATCCTGGTCGGCCTCCCGCCCGCCTGCGCGGGCCTCGACGCGGACGGCGCCGCCGAGATGCTCCGCCACCTGGAGGCCGTACACCGGGCGCTCGCCCTCCTGCCGGAGCCCAAGACGGCCGAGGCAGCCGCTTCGGGTGGGCCGCTGCGGGGGCGTTGGGCGGGGGTTCTGCGGGGGATCGCCGGGCGGGACGGGGGGTCCGCCGTCCCGGGGCTGTTCCGGGGGCGGGCCGCGCGGTTGCTGCTGGACGACGGGCGGCTCGCCGAGGACGAGGCGGCGCGGCTGATGCGGCTCGCGCTCTCGCCCGGCACCGCACCGCCCGAGGCGGCCTCCTGGATCGAGGGGTTCATCGGCGGCGGTGCGGGCGGCGGCATGTTGCTCGTCCACGACGAACGGCTGCTCGGGCTCATCGACGGCTGGCTCACCTCCGTACCCGCCGATGCGTTCACGGATGTCCTGCCGCTGCTGCGGCGCACCTTCTCCGCCTACGACACGGGCGTCCGCCGCACCCTCGGCGAGCTGGTGCGGCGCGGTCCCGGGAGCGACGCGGACGGCGAGGCGGCACCCGCGGGGCCCGCCGCGCCCGGCTTCGGCCCGGGGACCGATGCGGACCGGGCGGAGGCCGCCGTACCGACGGTGCGGCTGCTGCTCGGTCTTGGTCCTCATCGCGACGACATCTCGGAGGTGGCCCGATGACGGACATGGACACGGGCACGGACGCGGGCACGGGCACGGACACGGACACGGACAGCGGGGACGAACGGCTGCGGCGCTGGCGGCTGGTGCTCGGCGGGCAGGGCGGCGGTGACGGCACCGGCGGTGGCACCGGCGACGGCACCGGCCGCGAACTGAGCGGCACCGACGCCGCCATGGACCGCACCCTCGAAGCGCTCTACGGAGACGGCACCGGCCCCGGCGGCGGCGCCCGGTCGGGCGGGCTCGGCGGCTCCGCGCCGCAAGCGGCGCGCTGGCTCGGCGACATCCGTACGTACTTCCCCACCTCCGTCGTCCAGGTCATGCAGCGCGACGCCATCGACCGGCTCGGCCTGTCGGCGCTGCTGCTGGAGCCGGAGATGCTGGAGGCCGTGGAGGCGGACGTGCATCTGGTGGGCACCCTGCTCTCGCTCAACAAGGCGATGCCGGAAACCACCAGGACCACCGCGCGGGCCGTCGTCCGCAAGGTCGTCGAGGAGCTGGAGAAGCGGATCGCGACCCGCACCCGCGCGACCCTCACCGGAGCGCTCGACCGGTCCGCCCGGATCAGCCGCCCCCGCCACCGGGACATCGACTGGAACCGCACCATCCGCGCCAACCTCAAGAACTACGTCCCCGAGCACCGCACGGTGGTTCCCGAGCGGCTGATCGGTTACGGACGGGCGGCGCGCGGGGTGAAGAAGGACGTCATCCTGTGCGTCGACCAGTCGGGGTCGATGGCCGCGTCCGTGGTGTACGCCTCCGTGTTCGGCGCCGTGCTCGCCTCGATGCGGTCGATCGCCACCCGGCTCGTCGTCTTCGACACCTCCGTGGTGGACCTGACCGACGATCTGGACGATCCGGTGGACGTCCTGTTCGGCACCCGGCTCGGCGGCGGCACCGACATCAACCGGGCGCTCGCGTACTGCCAGTCGCGGATCACCCGGCCCGCGGACACCGTCGTCGTGCTGATCAGCGACCTCTACGAGGGCGGGATACGCGACGAGATGCTGGGGCGGGTCGCCGCGATGAAGGCGTCCGGGGTGCAGTTCGTGGCGCTGCTCGCGCTGTCCGACGAGGGGGCGCCGAGTTACGACCGGGAGCACGCGGCGGCGCTCGCCGCGCTCGGCGCACCCGCCTTCGCCTGCACCCCCGATCTCTTCCCGGAGGTGATGGCGGCGGCGATCGAGCGGCGCCAACCACCGATACCGGACATGGCGATGCATCACTGACCATCACTGGCCAGGGGCTTGCGCGGCCCCCTGTGGGTCGTGCAAGGATCATTCCCGTCGCCAGGACGTGGAATGTGACCGTCCGCTTGGCGCTTCGCCTGTTGCCGTACCACGGAAGGCCCTCCCTCTTGTCTGCCGCGTTCGCTCTGCCTGCCGCTGTGCGCCTGCCGCGCACCGTGGCCGCGCGGCGGGCGCTGCTGGCGACGCTGTTCCTCGGGGGCTTCCTGGCACTGGCGTTCCTCTTCGGGGGCAGCGCCCAGGCGGCCGAGCGGGGAGAGTTGACGACCGGATCGGTCACGGGCCACCAGGCCCAGGCAGCGGACCTGGTCGACTCGACGCGAGCCGCCGCGAAGTCGGCCGCCAAGGCGGTTCCGGCGAAGGCGACGGCAGCCACGACGGAAGCCAAGGCAGCACCGGCGAAGGCCGCTCCGGCCAAGGCGGCGGCAGCCAAGACGGCCCCGGCCAAGGCGGTCAAGACCGCCGACACCGTGGCACGCCACGCCGCGCACAGCGCCACCGACACCGTCCGCGAGACGGTGGAACCGGTGCGCGAGCCGGTCGAGCGGCACACCCGCCAGGTCACCGACCCGGTCGATGACCTGGTCAAGGACGCCACGGGCGCGGACCTCCCGGTCCGGCTGTCCGAGGTCGGCGACGCCGGTGTCGGCGCCCTGGGTGACGCCTCCGGCGAGCACGGCGCCGCGTCGGGCCACGGCCCGGCCGCGGACGACGCCGACAAGAACGACACCCTGCGCCACCCGGCCCAGCCCGCCGCGGCCCCGCTCGGGCCCGACACGGCGGACTCGGACGCCGCCCCGCGTACCGCCGACTCCCACGACGACGGTCACGGCACCGCCGTCCGGGCGTCCGACGGCGCGGGCCGGGGCGACAGCGCTCCGGCGCCGATGCCCCTCCCGCGGTCCCCCTTCGGGACCGTCACCCAGTGCACCGGCGACAGCGGCGCTCCCCGTGGCGGGAACACCCATGCCGCTCTGCCGCCGTCCGGCGACGCGCACTTCGGGCTCGAGCCCGGCGCGGTCCGCGCGGACAGCTCAGCGCCGACGCGCGAGCGGTACAACGAAGTCCTCGAATTCCCCGGCTAGGGCAGACCTCCCCCCGTCTGTAAGACCTGCCGCGCGGGGGCGGGTCAGGTCTGCCCGTTCGCTCACCCCTCTTGAATTCGAAGGACTTCTTCCACCATGCGCAACAACGTTCGCCGCTCCATCCTCGTCGCCGCTGCCGCCACCGGTATCTGGGCCCTCGGCTCGGCCGCCGCCAACGCCGCCGAGACCCCGAACGTCCCCTCCACCGACAGCGTCACCAGCACGGTGGGCGGCGTCACGGGCAAGGTCTCCGACACGACCGACAAGGTCACCGACACGACGGACAAGGTGACGGACACCACCGGCAAGGTGACCGACACCGTCGACGGTGCGACCGGCGATGTGGCCGACACGTCCAAGCTGAACGACTCCGCGAAGAAGACCGTGGACGGCGTGACCGGCACCGTCGACGACACCGTGGACGGTGCCGCCAAGGGCGAGCTGCCGGACGTCTCCAAGACCACCCGCGATGTGACCGGTGGCGCGCTCGACGGTGTGACCGGTGACGCCGCCAAGCCGGGCAAGGTCGTCAAGAAGGCCCACAAGGCCGTGAAGTCCGTCCAGAAGACCGCCGACGTCGACCTGCCCACCGGCGAGGTGCCCGGCGTCGTTCCGCACCTGCCGGGCCTCGGCTCGCTGCCGGTCAGCGGCTCCTCGCTGCCCGCCGCCGCCCCGGTGCCGTCCGTCAAGGGCGCCCCGGCCGAGCTGCCCGCCCAGCTTCCGGCCGCCCCGAAGCTGCCCGCCGCCCCCGGCGCCGCCGACAACCTGCTCGCCTCGCTCTCCGGCGCGGGCGTCCGCCCGGAGGAGCTGACCGGCAAGGCCAAGGGCACCGTGGGCATCGCCAAGCCCGTCGTGAACGGCGTCGCCGACGACGTGCTGCCGCCCGTCGCGCACCGCGTCGTGGTCAAGGTCGTCCCGGTCGCGCAGGGCACCGTGGACGACGCGGGCGTGCTGGCCGGTGACGCCGTGGGCAAGACCGTGCCGTACGTCGCCTACGTGGGCGGCAGCGCGCAGGGCTACGCGCTGGGCACCGCCAGCAACGTGGTTCCGTTCGCGCAGGGCACCGTCGCCGACGCCGTGCCGTTCGTGCAGAACACCGTGACCAACGCCGTGCCGGTCGCCCAGAACACCGTCACCAACACGGTTCCGTTCGCCGCCGACCTGGCCACCAGCACCGTTCCGTTCGCGCTGGACCTGACCGGCTCCGTGGCCACGAACGCGCAGGGCACCGCGGTGGACACCGTGGCCCGCGTGCAGAGCCTGCTCCCGGTGGCCCCGGTCGACCTGACCGACGCCGCCAACATCCCGGCCCTCCCGGTCCTCCCCGCGGTCCCGGCCCACCTGCCGACCGTCCCGGCGGACCTGCCGACCGTCCCGGCCGAGCTGCCGTCGGTCCCGGCGGACCTGCCGACCGTCCCGGCCGAGCTGCCGACCGTCCCGGCGGACCTGCCCACCGTTCCGGCCGACCTGCCGTCGGTCCCGGCGCAGCTGCCCACCGACCTGCCGACCGTCCCGGGCCAGCTCCCGACCGACCTGCCGAAGGTCCCGGCCGACCTGCCGAAGGTCCCGGCCCAGCTGCCCACCGACCTGCCGACCAACGTCCCGGCCGAGCTGCCGAACGTCCCGGCCGACCTGCCCACCGCCCCGGGCACCCTCCCGGCCGTCTGACGGTCGTCTGACGGCTGTACGCAGCCGTGATACCGCGCACACGCCAAGAGCGGGCAGTCCTCGTTGGGGAGGGGGCTGCCCGCTTTTCGGTTCCGAAATAGGTGCGTACGGTCGCGATCTGTGACTGTAATCACCGCTCCAGTGTGATCTGCGATTTAGGGACGCACGTCTCGCGGTTATAACCTGCGAGACGGACATGCCGCGTACCCGGCGCACGTGTGCCGCCCTCTCATAGATCGCGTCCTCACGCTGGCCATCGCGGCACGCCCGCGCAGATAACGACCGCGATATCCAGTGGAAAAGGGACGGACGCGCGTGGACCTGTTCGAGTACCAGGCGAGGGACCTCTTCGCCAAGCACGGTGTACCGGTGCTGGCCGGTGAAGTCATCGACACGCCTGAGACGGCGCGCGAGGTGGCCGAGCGACTGGGCGGCCGCGCGGTCGTCAAGGCGCAGGTCAAGGTTGGCGGCCGCGGCAAGGCGGGCGGCGTCAAGCTGGCCTCCGACCCGGCCGACGCCGTGGAGAAGGCGACCCAGATCCTGGGTATGGACATCAAGGGCCACACGGTCCACAAGGTGATGCTCGCCCAGACCGCGGACATCAAGGAGGAGTACTACGTCTCCTTCCTGCTGGACCGCACCAACCGCACCTTCCTCGCCATGGCCTCCGTCGAGGGCGGCGTGGAGATCGAGGTCGTCGCGGAGCAGAACCCCGACGCGCTCGCCAAGATCCCGGTGGACGCCATCGAGGGTGTGACCCCCGAGAAGGCCGCCGAGATCGTCGCCGCGGCGAAGTTCCCGGCCGAGATCGCCGACCAGGTGGCCGACGTCCTCCAGCAGCTGTGGACCGTCTTCATCAACGAGGACGCCCTGCTCGTCGAGGTCAACCCGCTCGTCAAGACCGGTGACGGCAAGATCATCGCGCTTGACGGCAAGGTGACGCTGGACGCCAACGCCGAGTTCCGCCAGCCGGAGCACGCGGCGCTCGAGGACAAGGCCGCGGCCAACCCCCTCGAGGCGGCGGCCAAGGCGAAGGGCCTCAACTACGTCAAGCTCGACGGCGAGGTCGGCATCATCGGCAACGGCGCGGGTCTGGTCATGTCGACCCTCGACGTCGTCGCGTACGCCGGTGAGAACCACGGCAACGTGAAGCCCGCCAACTTCCTCGACATCGGTGGCGGCGCCTCCGCCGAGGTGATGGCCAACGGTCTTGAGATCATCCTCGGCGACCCGGACGTCAAGTCCGTCTTCGTCAACGTCTTCGGCGGGATCACCGCGTGCGACGCCGTCGCCAACGGCATCGTTCAGGCCCTGGAGCTGCTGAAGTCCAAGGGCGAGGACGTCTCCAAGCCGCTCGTGGTGCGTCTCGACGGCAACAACGCGGAGCTGGGTCGCAAGATCCTCACCGACGCCAACCACCCGCTCGTGCAGCAGGTGGACACCATGGACGGCGCGGCTGAGCGCGCCGCCGAGCTGGCTGCGAAGTAAGGGACGAGGTCACCAGAAACCATGGCTATCTTCCTCACCAAGGAAAGCAAGGTCATCGTCCAGGGGATGACCGGGTCCGAGGGGCAGAAGCACACCCGTCGGATGCTCGCCTCGGGCACCAACATCGTCGGTGGCGTGAACCCGCGCAAGGCCGGCACGACCGTTGACTTCGACGGCAGCGAGGTACCGGTCTTCGGCTCGGTCAAGGAGGCCATCGAGGCCACCGGCGCCGACGTCACGGTCATCTTCGTCCCGGAGAAGTTCACCAAGAGCGCGGTCATCGAGGCGATCGACGCCGAGATCCCGCTCGCCGTGGTGATCACCGAGGGCATCGCCGTTCACGACTCCGCCAACTTCTGGGCCTACGCCGGTCAGAAGGGCAACAAGACCCGCATCATCGGCCCGAACTGCCCGGGTCTGATCACGCCGGGTCAGTCGAACGCGGGCATCATCCCGGCCGACATCACCAAGCCCGGCCGCATCGGTCTGGTGTCGAAGTCCGGCACCCTGACCTACCAGATGATGTACGAGCTGCGGGACATCGGCTTCTCGTCCTGCGTCGGCATCGGTGGCGACCCGGTCATCGGCACCACCCACATCGACGCGCTGGCCGCCTTCGAGGCCGACCCCGACACCGACCTGATCGTGATGATCGGTGAGATCGGTGGCGACGCCGAGGAGCGGGCCGCGGACTTCATCAAGGCCAACGTCACCAAGCCGGTCGTCGGCTACGTGGCGGGCTTCACCGCGCCCGAGGGCAAGACCATGGGCCACGCCGGTGCGATCGTGTCCGGTTCCTCCGGCACCGCCCAGGCGAAGAAGGAGGCCCTGGAGGCCGCGGGCGTGAAGGTCGGCAAGACCCCGACCGAGACCGCCGGTCTGGCGCGCGCCGCGCTGGCAGGCTGACGGAGCGCAGCACGCTTCAACGGGCGCGGGCCCGTACCCCCGGACGGGTGGTACGGGCCCGCGCCTTTCGCGTTCCCGGGCCGCTCCCGGGGCCGTATGCCGCCGCTCAGCAAAAGGTACATAAGCCCATTACGTGCGACACGCGGCCAATCACTTGATGTACGGATGAAACGACTGTTATTGGCAGCATGGGCCCGTGACCCAAACGACCGATCGCAGTCCATCGGTGTCCTCACGCGGTAGCGCCGCGCTCGAGCGCCCCTCCGTCGCCAGGGAAGCGTTCCTCGGCGGCGTGGTGGCCGCGGGGCTCGGCCTGGGCACGCTCGCCGTCGTCGTCCTGCTGCTGTGGATCACCTCCTCGTCCCCCGACAGCAGCCCCGACGGGGCGCTGCACGTCGCCGCCGACCTGTGGCTCCTCGGGCACGGCGCCGACCTCGTACGGACCGAGACGCTGTCCGGGCATCCGTCGCCCGTCGGGCTGACCCCGCTGCTCATCAGCGCGCTGCCCTGCTGGCTGCTCTACCGCGCCGCGCAGCACGCGGTCTACCAGGGCCAGGCGGAGGAGGCCGAGGGACAGTGGGTGCCCGAGGAGTCCGTCGTCGACCCCCGTACCGCCTTCGGCTGGGTGACCGGCGGCTATCTGCTCGTCGGCACGGCGGCCGTGCTGTACGCCACGGCCGGGCCGCT
Organism: Streptomyces sp. NPDC059850; assembly: GCF_042731515.1. Lineage (NCBI taxonomy): Bacteria > Bacillati > Actinomycetota > Actinomycetes > Kitasatosporales > Streptomycetaceae > Streptomyces > Streptomyces sp. NPDC059850. Next base: position 125,768 of record NZ_JBHWJI010000011.1, on the reverse strand, counting down.
GCACGTCGACCCGCTCAGCGCCGCGCTGCAGCTGCCGCTCGTCGCCGCGGCCGTCGCCGCCCTCGGCGTGTGGGTGGCCGACGGCCGGTTCCCGGTGCGGCCGCCCGCGCGGGTGAAGGCGGCGCTGGGCCGGGTGCCGGGCGCGGCGTGGCTGGCGGCGGGCGTCGTCCGCTGCGCGTCGTGGCTGCGCGGGAGCTGGTGCCGACGGCGCCGGTTGCTCGCCGCGTGCCGCGCCGGGGCCAGCGGGGTCATGGTGCTGCTCGGCAGCGGCGCGCTGCTCGCCGGGGTGTCGGTGCTGAGCCACACGGGGTCGGTGCAGGTGGCGTTCCTCCAGCTCAGCGACGTATGGCAGGGCCGCTTCGCGGTGCTGCTGGTCAGCCTGGCGCTGCTGCCGAACGCCATCGTGTGGGGCGCCTCGTACGGCATCGGCGCCGGTTTCGCGGCCGGGGGCGGCAGCGTGGTCGCCCCGCTCGGCGTCACGACCTACCCCCAGCTGCCGCACTTCCCCCTGGTCTCGGCGCTGCCCGAGGAGGGTCCGCACTGGCCGGTGAACTGGCTGATCGGGGCCCTGGCGGGGGCGTCGGTGGCCTGGCTGACGGCGGTCGCGGCGGCCCGGCGGCCCGGCAAGGGCGCGCCCCGCCCGGCGTGGGGCTGGGGCGAGACGGCGGTGCTGGCGGGGCTCGCGGCGCTCGGCTGCGCGGTCGTGATGGCGCTGCTGGCCGCCGTGTCCGGCGGACCGCTGGGCGCGGGCATCCTCGCCGACCTCGGCCCCGACTGGTGGCGCACCGGCACGGCCACGCTCGCCTGGACCGGAATGATCGCGGTGCCCGGGGCGCTGGTGGTGCGCTGGGTGCGGCTGTACGTCCCCACCCGGGCGACCTGGGCGGAGTGGAAGGCGGCCCGCGCGGCGAAGGCCCAGGCCCGGGCGGAGGTACGGGCGAAGGAGCGGGCGGCCCACGAGGAGGCGCTGGCCCGGGTGGCGCTGGAGCCGAAGCCGGAGCCGGAGGCCGAGCAGATCGACCTGCGGAAGGCCATGGCCGAGCCCTGGTGGCAGTGGCTGAAGCCGAGCCCTCGGCAGCGCGGCAAGCGGCAGCGCGGCAAGGGCGAGCGCGAGCCGGAGCACGCCCCGGATCCGGCGACGAGCCCGGGCCTGGGCTCCGGGGTCGGCACCGGCATGGGCGCGGGCACGATGGCCGACTTCATGGGCGGCATGGTGGGCGCGACCGGCCCGATGGTGGGCCCGGGCCCGGTGGAGGCGCAGGCCGCGCCCCCGCACCGGAAATCCGACGCCCCGGAGGAGACCCCGTAGATCGTGTAGACCCCGTGGACCGCCGCAGCCGCCCCGGACAGGACGTCCGGGGCGGCTGCGGTATGCGGGTGGTGCGCTATTCGCCGGTGCTGAGGAGGGGCCGCAGCTCCTTGGGGAGCTGCTTCTCGCAGGCCTGCTGGGAGGTCTGGGTGAGGGCGTCCTCCACGCAGCTGTAGTAGTCCTTGTAGACGATCTGGAAGCTGAACGTCGCCGCCACGATCGCGAGCGCGAGCCCGCCCGTCACCAGCCCGCTGATCGCCGCCGTCGACTGCGGCTTCGACGAGCCGGAGCCGGTGCCGGGCGCGGGCAGCCGGGCCGGGGTGGCGCCGGGCGGCGGGGGCGGCGCGTTGAGCGGAGCGTTCGCCGTGCCGCTCACGGCGGCGGCCGAGGCCGTGGCCTTACGGCGCGGCTTGGCCCGCAGCGAGCTGATGCCCCAGTACAGCGCGAGCGCGCCGAGCAGCAGCGCGATCTGCGCCAGGCTGAAGAGCGCGAAGAAGAACGCCCACATGCCCGCCAGCAGCGCGTACCGGGCGCGCCGCTGGGCCGGGTCGGTGGGGTCCCAGCCGCGCGGACCGGCCGGGCCGCCGCCCTGGCCGCCGGGGCCGGACGGGCGGTTGCCGCCGGGGCCGGGGCCGGAGCCGAAGCCGCCGCTCTGCCGACCGGGCTGGCGGCTGCTCCACTGGCTGCCCCAGGCCGGGGGCTGCTGCGGCTGGTCGTCCTGACCGTTCTGCGAGCCCTGGCCGCCGCTCTGCGGGTCCTGGCCGCCCTGGGCGTCACCGTTCCCGCTGTCGCTGCTGCTGTCGCCCTCGGGCCGGTGCCGGGGCTGCCAGGGCTGGTCGGGCCTGCCCTCGGGCGGCGGGGCGAACGGATTGTCCTCGGGCCGGTCCTCGCCGTGGTGGCCCCCGGACGAGGCGGAGGAGGGCGAGGAGGACGAGGGGGATGAGGATGAGGACGACGGTGACTGCTGCTCGCGCAGCAGCGGCGTCGTACGCGACGTGCGGGCGCGCCTCATCGCCGCCCCCCGGTGCGGGTGGGGGTCGGAGTGAGGCGATGTGCCGCGCGGCGGCGTCGGTCCGGCATCTGGAATGTGTCTTCCCCTTGTGTCGTCGTCCTGCACACCCGGGCCCGGGTACGGCTGCTTCCGTACGGCTCGGCGGGGCGGGCGCGACGGTCGTTCCCACGGCGTCAGTTGGATTCGCAGTCCAGACGCTACCTCCCGTGCCCGCCCCCGTCCCCCGGGGGCCGCTTCGTGTGCCGGTATCGTTGCTGACGGTCGGCGGCTTCGTAGAGTTCCCCGGAATTCAACAGGCCATGACCTTGTACGACCACACAAACGGCAGCACCGCCCGCGAGAAAGATCCCCGCCGTGGCCTCCCCGCCCCTCCCCGCCCCTTCCGGGTCCCCTGCCCGTCTCGTCGTCCTCGTCTCCGGCTCCGGTACGAATCTGCAGGCGCTCCTCGACGCCATCGCCGACGACGGCGCCGCGGCCTACGGAGCCCAGGTCGTGGCCGTCGGCGCCGACCGCCGCGACATCGCCGGTCTGGAGCGCGCCGAGCGCGCCGGTATCCCCACCTTCGTCTGCCGCGTCAAGGACTACGCGAACCGCGCCGAGTGGGACGCGGCGCTGGCAGCCCAGACCGCCGCGTACGAGCCGGACCTGGTGGTCTCGGCGGGATTCATGAAGATCCTGGGCAAGGAGTTCCTGGCCCGCTTCGGCGGCCGGTGTGTGAACACCCACCCGGCCCTGCTGCCCAGCTTTCCCGGTGCCCACGGGGTGCGCGACGCGCTCGCGTACGGCGTGAAGGCCACCGGCTGCACCGTCCACTTCGTCGACGACGGCGTCGACACCGGCCCGATCATCGCCCAGGGCGTGGTCGAGGTCCGGGACGAGGACGACGAGTCCGCTCTACATGAGCGGATCAAGGAAATCGAGCGTTCGCTGCTCGTCGAGGTCGTGGGGCGTCTGGCCCGTCACGGCTACCGCATTGAGGGACGAAAGGTAAGGATCCCGTGACCGCCGAAGGTACCAAGCGGCCCATCCGCCGCGCGCTGGTCAGCGTGTACGACAAGACCGGGCTCGAGGAGCTGGCACAGGGGCTGCACGCGGCGGGTGTCCAGCTCGTCTCGACCGGCTCGACGGCCGCGAAGATCGCGGCGGCGGGCGTTCCGGTGACCAAGGTCGAGGAGCTGACCGGCTTCCCGGAGTGTCTGGACGGCCGCGTCAAGACCCTGCACCCGCGCGTCCACGCGGGCATCCTCGCCGACCAGCGCCTCGACGCGCACCGCGAGCAGCTCACCGAGCTGGGCGTCGAGCCGTTCGAACTGGTCGTCGTCAACCTCTACCCGTTCCGCGAGACGGTCGCCTCGGGCGCCTCGCCCGACGAGTGCGTCGAGCAGATCGACATCGGCGGTCCGTCGATGGTCCGCGCCGCCGCCAAGAACCACCCGTCCGTGGCGGTCGTCGTCAACCCGGCCGCCTACGGTGACGTCCTCAAGGCCGCCGCCGACGGCGGCTTCGACCTGGCGCGCCGCAAGCGGCTGGCGGCCGAGGCGTTCCAGCACACCGCGGCGTACGACGTGGCGGTCGCCAACTGGTTCGCGGAAGGCTACGGGGCGGACGACGAGGGCGAGTGGCCGGACTTCACCGGCGCGACCTTCACCCGCAAGCAGGTCCTGCGCTACGGCGAGAACCCGCACCAGCCCGCCGCGCTCTACAGCGACGGCAGCGGCACGGGCCTCGCGCACGCGGAGCAGCTGCACGGCAAGGAGATGTCGTACAACAACTACGTCGACACCGAGGCCGCCCGCCGCGCCGCCCACGACCACGCCGAGCCGTGCGTCGCGATCATCAAGCACGCCAACCCCTGCGGGATCGCGACCGGCGCGGACGTCGCCGAAGCGCACCGCAAGGCGCACGCGTGCGACTCGCTGTCGGCGTTCGGCGGCGTGATCGCCGTCAACCGTCCGGTGTCGGTCGCCATGGCGGAGCAGGTCGCCGAGATCTTCACCGAGGTCATCGTCGCCCCCGGGTACGAGGACGGCGCGGTCGAGGTGCTGGCCCGTAAGAAGAACATCCGCGTGCTGCGCTGCGCCGACGCCCCCGCGGCCGCCACCGAGCGGCGGCCCATCGAGGGCGGCACGCTGGTGCAGGCCAAGGACCGGTTCCAGGCCGAGGGCGACGACCCGGCGAACTGGACCCTGGCGACCGGTGCGGCGCTGGACGCCGACGGCCTCGCCGAGCTGGCCTTCGCCTGGCGCGCCTGCCGGGCGGTCAAGTCCAACGCGATCCTGCTCGCCAAGGACAACGCCACGGTCGGCGTCGGCATGGGCCAGGTCAACCGTGTCGACTCGGCGAAGCTGGCCGTGGCCCGGGCGGGCGAGGAGCGGGCGGCCGGTGCGTACGCCGCCTCCGACGCCTTCTTCCCGTTCCCGGACGGCTTCGAGGTGCTGGCCGAGGCGGGCGTCAAGGCCGTGGTGCAGCCGGGCGGCTCGGTCCGCGACGAGCAGGTGGTCGAGGCGGCCGGCAAGGCGGGCGTGACCATGTACTTCACCGGTACCCGGCACTTCTTCCACTGAGCGCGCCCGACGCGACATATCTCACTGGAGGCCGCACCCCGAGGTCAGGGGTGCGGCCTCCGCCGCCCACCCCACCGCGTCCCCTCTCACAGGCTCTTCTCATGGGCCCTGAGTGGAATCGATGTCCCCGCATCCGGGAGGATGAAGCCATGACCGCCCAGATTCTCGATGGCAAGGCAACCGCCGCCGCGATCAAGTCCGATCTCGTCAGCCGCGTGGAGGCGCTGAAGGCCAAGGGCGTCCATCCCGGCCTCGGAACCCTGCTCGTCGGCGAAGACCCGGGCAGCAAGTGGTACGTCGCGGGCAAGCACCGCGACTGCGCCCAGGTGGGCATCGCGTCCATCCGCCGCGACCTGCCCGACACCGCCACCCAGGAGGAGATCGAGGCGGCGGTCCGCGAGCTGAACGAGGACCCGGAGTGCACGGGCTACATCGTCCAGCTGCCGCTGCCCAAGGGCATCGACACCAACCGGGTGCTGGAGCTGATCGACCCGGCCAAGGACGCCGACGGGCTGCACCCGATGAGCCTCGGCAAGCTGGTGCTGAACGAGACCGCGCCGCTGCCGTGCACGCCGCAGGGCATCATCCAGCTGCTGCGCCACCACGGCGTGGAGATCAACGGCGCGCATGTGGTGGTCGTCGGCCGCGGCATCACCGTGGGCCGGTCGATCGGGCTGCTGCTCACCCGCCGCTCCGAGAACGCGACGGTCACGCTGTGCCACACCGGCACCCGCGACCTGTCCGCGCAGCTGCGCCAGGCCGACATCATCGTGGCGGCCGCCGGGGTGCGGCACCTGGTGAAGGCGGAGGACGTCAAGCCGGGCGCCGCCGTGCTCGACGTGGGCGTCAGCCGGGACGCGGAGGGCAAGATCGCGGGCGATGTGCACCCCGACGTGTCCGAGGTCGCGGCCTGGATCTCGCCGAACCCGGGCGGCGTCGGCCCGATGACGCGCGCTCAGCTGCTGGTCAACGTCGTGGAAGCGGCGGAGCGGGACGCGAAGGCGGCCGCCGACGGCGGTGCCGGTCATGACGGCTGAGGCGAGCGAGGAACCCGCGACCGGTCAGACGGCGGCGGGTCAGAAGGCGGCGGCTGATGACCAGGCTCCGGCCGATGGGGCTTCAGCCGATGGAGCTGCGACCGGTGGAGCTGCGACCGGTGGAGCTGCGACCGGTGGGGCTGCGGCCGGTGGAGCTGCGACCGGTGGGGCTTCGTCGGGTAAGCCGACGGTCGCGGAACTGCCCGGGCTGCTGCTCCGTAAGTCCCGCCGCTTCCCGCTGATCACCCGCGACACCGCGCGTCCGCAGGGCGGCGGCCGGGCCGCGCCCGGCAGCGCCCCGTCGGCCGCCCGGCAGTGGCCGTTCGTGGCCGTGGTGGGCGGCGTCGCGCTCGGGCTGCTGATCGTCTCGCTGGACGGCTTCCGGCTGGGCACGGCGCTGATCGGGCTGTCCCTGCTGGCGGGCGCCGCGCTGCGGTGGGCGCTCCCGGAGGTGGGGATGCTGGCCGTACGGTCGCGCTTCACCGACCTGCTGACGTACGGCGGGCTCGGCGCGGTGATCGTGCTGCTGTCGCTGATGGTCCAGCCGGACCCCTGGATCAAGCTCCCGTTCCTTCAGGACGTGGTGCACTTCACGGTCCGCTAGTCCGCGCCCTCCGCGCGGCCCGTCAACGGAACGGCGGCCCGTCCTCACCCCCCGCGGGAGGACGGGCCGCCGTTGGCTTGTTCGCTTCCCTTACTGACCCTGACGGCGGTCCGCCCTCTCCCCCGAAGAAGGACGGACCGCCTGATGACCAGGGTTGTGTGTCAGCTGTGCGGGATCAATGAGTGTCGGGGGCCTGTGGCTTGGAAGTGACAGTTCCGCAACGAGGTATCCGCCGTGCAACGACGAGCAGGAGCAGGGGGAGTGCGCTCCCCAGTCCGAAATGCTCCGATGCGCCCCCGCGCGAGGAACTGACATCCTGGGGCAAGGCATCTCTTTGGGTAGTCACTTCGGCGCCCAGAGCCAGGGGAACGACCAGGTACGTACGGGGGGACAGGGGGAGGCACATGCCTCGTTGGAGGGACCTGCCGGAGGAACTCGACCCGCAGGTGCGGGAGTTCACCGGGCAGTTACGCGGGCTCGTCGACCGGAGCGGGATGAGCGTCGTGGCCATCGCCGACCGCACGGGCTACAGCAAGACCTCCTGGGAGCGTTACCTCGGCGGCAGACTCCTGCCGCCGCAGGGCGCGGTGGAGGCGCTGGCCGAGGCGACGGGCGCGGACGTGGGTCATCTCAGCACCCTGTGGGAGCTGGCGGAGCGGGCGTGGAGCCGCGCCGAGATGCGGCACGACGTCACGATGGAGGCGATCCGCGTCGACCGGGCGCGGGCGGCGCTGGAGGAGTTCGCGCCGCCGCCGGTGGAGAAGAGGAACGGGCGCAAACCGGCGAAGTCCAATCCGGCGGCCTTCCCGAGCGTGCGGAGCACCCCGGGCGCCCCGAGTACCCCGAGCGTCCAGGGCGTTGACGTACCCGCGCCCGAACACCCGCTGGTGGAGCCCGTCCCGGCGGCGTCATCGCCCGCGCGGCTCACACCGCCCGCGCAGCCCGCCGCGCCCACCCCGCCCTCACCACCTGAGGCCGATGAGCCGGGCCCGCCGCGTCCCGCCGAGCGGCCCCGGCGCCGTATCGCGCTGTTCGCCGCGGGCGTCGTCGGCACGCTGCTGATCGTGGCCGGGGCCGTACTGGTGACCAGCCAGGGCGACGGCGGCGAGAAGCGGGCCCAGAAGCCGGTCAAGGCCCCCGCCACCACCGCCTCCCGGCTCCCGGCGGGGGTGAAGTGCTCCGGGGACGACTGCGCCGGGAAGGACCCGGAGGCCATGGGCTGCGGCGGGAAGTACGCCACGACGACCGCGAACGCGATGGTCGGGACGGCGTACGTCGAGGTCCGCTACAGCAAGGTCTGCGGCGCCGCATGGGCCCGCATCGCCCAGGCGGCCCCCGGTGATCAGGTACAGGTCAGCGCCCCGGCCAAGGGTGGCGGGACGGGCCGTGCCGAGCGCGGCACGGTCGACGCGGACGGCGACGCGTACACCGGCATGGTCACCGCGGGCGCCACCGCGCGGGCCACCGCGTGCGCCACCCTCACCGGCGGCCAGCGCGGCTGCACCCCGCAGGAGGGCACCGCGGATCCGTCCGGGGGAATTTCGGAACGGGGGGAATGACCCCCGGGAATCGGGGCAGGCGCAGGCCGAACCCCCCCACGGGTGCGGCACCGGGCGGCCGTCTGTACTCCCCCTCCTGGCAGGCGGCCGCTAGGGGGTGTCTTTCGGATCAGGCCGGATCAGCGAGCGGCGTCTGGTGCGGTAGCTCGCAACCCGCGTGAGGAGAGCGCAGCGGCGCTGCGTGCGACGAGCGCGGGGCCGCGAGATGCCGTGCCAGACGTCGGGAGCCCGGCATGATCTGGAAGACACCCCCTGGGGGCGTGGCCGGTGAGCGGCGACACACAGGCCCGGGGATGCGGGCGCCGCGTCGTCGGATAGCCTGACGCCGGTATCTCGACACCAAGAGATCTCGGACAAACACAGCGCAGGAGACCGCCATGACCCGCACTCCCGTCAATGTCACCGTCACCGGCGCGGCCGGCCAGATCGGCTACGCGCTGCTCTTCCGCATCGCCTCCGGTCAGCTTCTCGGCGCTGATGTGCCGGTCAAACTGCGGCTTCTGGAGATCCCCCAGGGGCTGAAGGCGGCCGAGGGCACCGCGATGGAGCTGGACGACTGCGCGTTCCCGCTGCTGCGCGGCGTGGACATCTCCGACGACCCGAACGTCGCCTTCGACGGCGCCAACGTCGCGCTGCTGGTCGGCGCCCGCCCGCGCACCAAGGGCATGGAGCGCGGCGACCTGCTGGAGGCCAACGGTGGCATCTTCAAGCCGCAGGGCAAGGCCATCAACGACCACGCGGCGGACGACATCAAGGTCCTGGTCGTGGGCAACCCGGCCAACACCAACGCGCTGATCGCCCAGGCCGCCGCCCCGGACGTACCGGGCGACCGCTTCACCGCGATGACGCGCCTGGACCACAACCGCGCGCTGTCGCAGCTCGCCCAGAAGACCGGGGTGCCGGTCGCGGAGATCAAGAAGCTCACGATCTGGGGCAACCACTCCGCCACCCAGTACCCGGACGTCTTCCACGCCGAGGTCGGGGGCAAGAACGCCGCCGAGGTCGTCAACGACGAGCAGTGGCTGGCCGACACCTTCATCCCGACCGTCGCCAAGCGCGGCGCCGCGATCATCGAGGCCCGTGGCGCGTCCTCGGCCGCCTCCGCCGCCAACGCCGCCATCGACCACGTCCACACCTGGGTCAACGGCACCGCGGCGGGCGACTGGACCTCCATGGGCATCCCGTCGGACGGCTCGTACGGCGTGCCGGAGGGTCTGATCTCGTCGTTCCCGGTCACCACCAAGGACGGCAAGTACGAGATCGTCCAGGGCCTGGAGATCAACGAGTTCTCCCGCACCCGCATCGACGCGTCGGTGAAGGAGCTGGAGGAGGAGCGCGAGGCCGTGCGCGGTCTGGGCCTCATCTGACGCACCCCGCTGACGCACCCCGCTGCGGACTTCCCGCCGCGGACTTCCGAAGGGTCACCCTCCGTTTTTCACTCCGGAGGGTGACCCTTTGGCTATTCGCTGTTCTTGCGCCCCACCTTCTCCTACCGTAAGAGGGGTTGACGCCGGCCTCGGGGGGAGAGCATGGGCACAGGCAGTCGCAGTGATCCCGAAACCAGACACCCAGACAGATATGCCGCCAGTGAGGCCACGCGGCTGCTGTGCGCGGGTGCCTATCTGGACGACGATTTCCGGGACGCGGTCGTGGACGAGCTGCTGGTCCACGAGGAGCGCGTCGTGGCCCCGTCGCTGGGCATCGACGCGTCCCGGGTGCTCGCCCACGCGCTGCGCGCCCGCCGCCTGGAGGCGGGCTGGATTCTGCTGCTGATCGGGCTCTGGCTGCTGCACGCCCTGCTCGCCAAGGGCTTCTTCCTCATCTTCGTGCTGTCCTGCGGGCTGTTACTGGTGGCGACCTGGGCCAGGGGCGGCGCCTCGGGCCCGTTCCGCGCCGACTATCCGGGCTCGGACGGGATCCCGCCCTCGCGGCGGCGGCTGGCCGCGGTGCTGCGGGTGGCCGGAGTGCTGCTGCTGATCGTCTATGTCTTCTCCGCGCTGGAGCTGGTCTTCTCGGACGATCCGGAGCCGAGCACTCTGGACGGTGGCGCGCTCTCGGAGCTGACGACCGCGTCGGGCACGGGCGCCGCCTGGGCCGCGCTGCTCATCCCCACCGCGATGGCCGCCGCGGTCGCCCTGCACCGCGAGCACGTGGCCCGGGTGCTGTCCAGCGACCTCGATCCGCAGACCTTCGCCACTCCGGCCGACGACCCCGCCGAGCGCTCCGGCAGCGCCCGCGTCCGGCGGGTGCGGGAGCTGATCCGGCGCGAGCAGCACGCGCCCGTGATCCTCTACCACGATCAGCACCCCTTTCTCGGAGCGGGCACCGCGCACGCCACCTGGACGCTCGCGGTCGAGCTGCGGCCGCGCGAGGGCCGTACGGCGGTGCCGCTCGACAACCGGGTGGTCCTGGAGCGGATCCGGCCGCTGGTGGAGAGCCTGCGCACCCCGTCCGCCCGGCCTCCCGCCCAAAGTCCTGTAGTGCCGAGTCCCGTGGTGCCGACTTCCGTGGTGCCGAGGCAGTCGGTCGAGGTCCGCGACCGGCTGCGCGGTCTGGAGCTGGACGAGTGCGTGTTCGTGAAGGCCACCGGGCTGCGCAGCCGCTCCCTCGCGCCGTACGGCGAGGCGCACTTCGAGCGGGAGCGGGCCGAGGCGGTCGAGGAGGGCGGCGAGGTCCGGCGGCACTTCCTGCGCATCAGGGTCGGAGCCTGGAAGGAGGAGGTCGTCACCACCGTCTTCGTCCGGGTGCACACCCAGGGCGGCATGCTGATGCTGGAGTTCGCCCCGCATGTGCTGCGCCCGATCCGCCCGGACTTCCGCGCGATCGACCGGCTCACCGACTCCCACCGCCGAGGCGGGCTGCCGGGCAAGGCGCTGTGGGCGCTGGCCCGGACGCCCACGGCCGCGGGCCGCGTGCTGGTCCACGGCTTCCGGATGATCGCCTTCTTTGTGCGGATGTACACGGGCGCCTATGGCGCGGCCATCCCCGACGGGCCCTGGAAGTCCGTGCGCGAGCTGGGCAGCGACCACAGTGCCTCGCTCTTCCAGGAGATGGACGTCAGCCGCTATCTGAAGAGCGTCGAGGACCGGGTGGCCAACGGGGTCCGGCAGGCGCTGGACGAAGCCGGATGGGAGACCGGCGAGTTCGAGCAGAAGATCATCAACGTGAGCGGTGGCGGCATCTTCATCGAGTCCGCACAGGACAGCGCCATCACCGTCGGCGACAACAACACGGTCAGCAACACCAGGGGCAACAGAGGGGGAGGCGGCGATGGGGACGGCTGAGAGGGACGAGGAAAGCGGCGCGGGCACGGCCGGAGGCCAGGGCGGGCGGCGGTTCGGGAACATCCGCATCGGCAATGTGCGCGACGGTGTCGTCGGCATTGGCGACAACAACCGCATCGTGAACGGGCCCCAGGGCGGCGCCGTCTGCGACCCCGCGTACGAGGAGCTGCTGCGCGCCGTCGGGCAGCTCTCCGCCGATCTGGCGCGGCTGGTCGACAGCCCGCAGGTCAGCGCCCTGTCGGACGAACTGACCAGCACTCAGGACGAGATCCAGCGCACCGGTCGGGCCGGGGCGGGCCGTCTCGCCCGGCTCCGGGTGCTGCTGCAGGACGCCGGGGCCGGTGTCGGCATGCTGGCGTCGGGCGTTGCCGTCGGCCAGGCGGTCGGCGCGCTGCTGGGCGGCTGAGATGAGCACGCCGAGCGATGAGCGCGGCCCCCGCTGGGACGAGGCCGCGCAGCGCTGGGTGGGGGAGGGCGCCGAGCCGCTCGCCCCGGGCAGACGGCCGCCCAGCCCGCACCGGGGGCCGGTGCTGCTCGTGGTGCTGGCCGTGGTGCTCATCGGCGGCATCGGCGTCGGCGCCTGGCAGCTGCTGTCGGACAACGGCGATGACACGGCGCAGGAAAGCAGCGGCGGCCCGAGCGCGACCGCGTCCGGCTGGGACAGCGGCTCGCCCGCGCCGTCGGATGTGGTGCCGTCGTCGGCGCAGCCGTCCGTATCGCCGTCGGGGTCGATCGCCGCGGGCAGCGGTCCACCGCCGCAGGGGTATCAACGCACCGCCGATCCTGAAGGGTTCACGCTGGACGTCCCGGAGGGCTGGGACCGCGTCAAGCGCGATACGGGGGTCTTCTACGAGTCGTCCGACGCGAGCCGTCTGATCCAGGTGTTCGCCCTGACCAGCCCACAGATCACCCCGTACGAGGCGCTCAAGCAGGCCGAGACCAGCCTCAAGAAGAACCCCGGCTACAAGCGGTACGGGCTCAAGCGGCTCGGCGCGGGCGACGACTCCGAGGCGCAGCTGGAATACGGCTATCGCAGCGAGAAGTACGGCCCGCGCCGCGTCGTCGACCGTGCCTTCACCGGGCCGGACGGGGTGCAGTACGCGGTGCTGGTGGCGGGCCCGTCCGACGAGTGGCCGGATCAAGTGGAGCGGCAGCGGATCGTGTTGGACGCCTTCTGCCCCACCGCGTACTGCCCGGCGGGCTGAGCGCGCACAGCTGCCGCACATCTCCGGTGGCCAACTATCCGGCATCGGGGCGGTAGCGGAGGTGGCCGCGGCGCGCATACTGGGTACACCGTATGTCGGCTAACTCGGTTAACTCAGCTTATCGGTAGAAGTATGCGATTTAGGGGGAGCGGGCATGGCTGACGGGGGTTCGGGGGAGCGGTGGGAGCCGGGCGGCGAGGGCCCGGCGGAGCGGCCGGACACCGGTCCCGGAGCGGGGCCCGGAGCGGGGGACGAGACGCGGCGGGTGGTGCAGGCGGTCGCGGTCACGCTGTTCCTGACCGTCGGGATCGCGTTCTCCGGCTGGGTGGCCTTCGGCGGTGACGGGACGACCGGGAAACAGGCGGGGCCGCTGCCCTGGGACCGCGCGACCCCGACGCCCTCGGCGACCGCGGACGCCACCGCGCCCGGCGATGTCTATCCCGCGCCCGAGACCGGCGCGCCCACCGATCTGCCGTCGGGGCTGCCGAGCGCGGCGCCGTCCGGGCTGCCCTCGGCGTATCCGTCCGGGGCGCCGTCCGCGTCCCCCTCGGCGGGTCCGTCCCTGACGGGCTCCGCGCCGCCCGCGGGCTTCAGCACCGCGCGGGACCCCGAGGGCTTCGACATCGCCGTCCCCGAGGGATGGCGGCGGACGGTGGAGGGCCCGAGCGTCTTCTACACCTCGCCCGACGACTCGACCCAGATCCAGGTGTTCGAGCTGCACGGTCCCGAGGCCACGCCGTACGAGTCGGCGCAGGAGGCCGAGCGGCTGGCGTCCCGCAACCGCGGCTACGAGCAGATCACCCTCGCCCAGCTCGGCGCCGCCGCCATGGACCCGGCCCAGCTGGAGTACACGTATGTGAGCAAGGATTCCGGCGACCGCCGGATACTCGACCGCCGCTTCGCCGCGCAGAACGGCACCATGTACGCGGTGCTGATCATCGGCCCCGCCGGTGACCGGGCGCAGGAGCAGTCGCTGCACGACACCGTGCTGGAGACCTTCTGCCCCACCGCCTACTGCACCGCTTCGTAGGCCGCACACCTGCCTCGCACACGCCTGACACCCCGTGTCGCGCGTCCGTCCCGCGTGAGCCGGGCCACTTTCAAGGAAAAATTGCGCATACGTTTCCCGGTTCCGGTAAGGGGTCCCTGTTGCTGGCGTGGCCAGCGCAAACGCTCGCAACACCGGAAGGCTGAGGTAGACGTGTCGGCAGTCGAGACCATTCATGTGGACGGGGTGTGGCGAGCGGCCGCATCCAGCGCGCAGCGGGAGGTTCTCGACCCCGCGGACGCCAAGACCCTCGCGGTCGTCGCCGAGGGCGGCGCCGAGGACACCGACGCGGCCATCGCCGCCGCGCGCCGCGCCTTCGACAGCGGCCCCTGGCCGCACACCCCGGTCGCCGAGCGGTCGGCGCTGCTGCGGCGGGTCGCCGATCTGCTCCAGCGCGACCGTGAGGAGATCGCGCTCCTGGAGAGCCGCGACACCGGCAAGACGCTGGAGGAGGGCCGGGTCGACGTCGACGACGTGACCAACGCCTTCCGCTACTTCGCCGAGCTGGTCGCGGGCGAGTCGGCGGGCCGTGTGGTCGACGCGGGCAGCCCCGATGTGCACAGCGTCGTGGTGCGTGAGCCGGTCGGCGTCTGCGCGATGATCACCCCCTGGAACTACCCGCTGCTCCAGGCCAGCTGGAAGGTGGCCCCGGCGCTCGCGGCGGGCAACACCTTCGTCATCAAGCCCAGCGAAGTGACCCCGCTGTCCACCGTGCACCTGGTGAAGCTGCTGGTCGAGGCGGGCCTGCCGAACGGTGTGGCCAACCTGGTGACCGGCGCCGGTGACCCGGTCGGCGCCCGGCTGTCCGACCACCCGGATGTGGACCTGGTGTCCTTCACCGGTGGCCTGGCCAGCGGCACCAAGGTGGCCCAGGCCGCCGCGCCGAGCGTGAAGAAGGTTGCCCTGGAGCTGGGCGGCAAGAACCCGAACGTCGTCTTCGCCGACGCCTGCGCCACCGAGGAGGGCTTCGACACCGCCGTCGACCAGGCCCTCAACGCCGCGTTCATCCACAGCGGCCAGGTCTGCTCGGCCGGTGCCCGGCTGATCATCGAGGAGTCGGTGCGCGAGCGGTTCGTCGCCGAGCTGGTCAGCCGCGCCGAGAAGATCAAGCTGGGCCGCGGCACCGAGGAGGGTGTCGAGTGCGGCCCGCTCGTCTCGGCCCAGCAGCTCGCCAAGACCCAGGCGTACGTGGCGTCCGCCCTGGAGGAGGGCGCCGTGCTGCGGACCGGCGGCAAGCAGCCCGAGCCGTCCGACGTCCGCCCCGCGACCGGCTACTTCTACCTGCCGACCGTGCTCGACCAGTGCCACCGCGAAATGCGCGTCGTTCGCGAAGAAACGTTTGGCCCGATTCTTTCGGTGGAGACGTTCAGCACCGAAGATGAAGCGGTGGCCCTCGCCAACGACACGGAGTACGGCCTGGCCGGCGCCGTCTGGTCGTCCGACACCGCGCGCGCCCGCCGGGTCGCCGCGCGGCTGCGCCACGGCACCGTGTGGATCAACGACTTCCACCCCTACCTCCCGCAGGCCGAATGGGGCGGCTTCGGCAAGTCCGGCGTCGGACGTGAGCTGGGCCCGGCGGGCCTGGACGAGTACCGCGAGACCAAGCATGTCTACGAGAACCTGCGGCCCAGCCCGGTGCGCTGGTTCGGCGGCTGACGCCCCGCCGCCGGCCCCCGCCCGGGGCGGCACCGCCGGGCCCGGACCTCCCGCCGGGCCCGGGCCCTGTCGCGTCCGGTGACGGCGCCCGGCGGCTCCCCCTTCTCTCCCCTTCGTCCGAAACCCCCCAACCCTTCCGGGGGCGGCCCCCGGCCCGCACCCGTGTGTGCCGCCCCGGAAGACCGGAAGACCGCGAGGAGTAACCCCCACCATGCCCGTACCTGACGCATACGATTACGTCGTTATCGGCGGAGGCACCGCAGGATCGGTGATCGCCTCCCGGCTCACGGAAGATCCGGACGTCCGCGTCGCCGTCATCGAGGGTGGCCCCTCCGACATCGACCGCCCGGATGTCCTCACCCTGCGCCGCTGGCTGGGGCTGCTCGGCGGCGACCTGGATTACGACTACCCCACGGTCGAGCAGCCGCGCGGCAACTCACACATCCGGCACAGCCGCGCCCGGGTGCTCGGCGGATGCTCCTCGCACAACACCCTGATCTCCTTCAAGCCGCTGCCGGGCGACTGGGACGAGTGGGCCGAGGCGGGTGCCGAGGGCTGGGACGCCGCCGCGATGGATCCGTACTTCCACAAGCTGCGCAACAACGTCGTGCCGGTCGACGAGAAGGACCGGAACGCGATCGCCCGGGACTTCGTGGAGGCCGCCCAGGCCGCCGCCGACGTGCCGCGCGTCGAGGGCTTCAACAAGCAGCCGTTCCATGAGGGTGTCGGCTTCTTCGACCTCTCGTACCACCCGGAGAACAACAAGCGCTCCTCCGCGTCGGTCGCCTATCTGCACCCGTTCCTGGACCGGACGAACCTCCACATCATGCTGGAGACCTGGGCGCACAAGCTGGAGCTGGACGACAGCGGCCGGGCCACCGGCGTGCACGTGCGCACCAAGGACGGCGAGGAGATCCTCGTCTCGGCGAAGACCGAGGTGCTGGTCTGCGCGGGCGCGGTGGACACCCCGCGGCTGCTGATGCACTCCGGCATCGGCCCCAAGGCCGACCTGGAGGCGCTGGGCATCCCGGTCAAGGTGGATCTGCCGGGCGTCGGTGAGAACCTGCTCGACCACCCCGAGTCGGTGATCGTGTGGGAGACGGACGGCCCGATCCCGGACAACTCCGCGATGGACTCGGACGCCGGTCTGTTCGTGCGCCGGGACCCGGAGTCCAAGGGTCCGGATCTGATGTTCCACTTCTACCAGATCCCCTTCACCGACAACCCCGAGCGGCTGGGCTACGAGCGGCCCGAGCACGGGGTGTCGATGACCCCCAACATCCCCAAGCCGCGCAGCCGCGGGCGCCTCTACCTGACGAGCGCCGACCCCGAGGTCAAGCCCGCCCTCGACTTCCGCTACTTCACGGACGAGGACGACTACGACGGCCGCACCCTGGTCGACGGCATCAAGCTCGCCCGCGAGATCGCCAAGACCGAGCCGCTGTCCGGCTGGCTCAAGCGCGAGGTGTGCCCGGGCCCGGAGATCACCTCGGACGAGGAGATCAGCGAGTACGCCCGTAAGGTCGCGCACACCGTCTACCACCCCGCGGGCACCTGCAAGATGGGCGCCGCGAACGACGACCTGGCCGTGGTCGGCCCCGATCTGCGCATCCGCGGCCTGTCCGGCATCCGGATCGCCGACGCGTCGGTCTTCCCGACCATGCCCGCCGTGAACCCGATGATCGGTGTGCTGATGGTCGGCGAGAAGTGCGCGGACCTGCTGGTCGGGGAGCGTGATCAGGTCCGTTACCGATCGCGCGAGCGAGCCGCCCAGCTCGCCCCGGGAGGTGAGGCGTGATGGCGACGACCCTGGCCCCCGAGACGCCCGACACCCCCAAGACCCCCGAGACCGGCGATCGCACCCCGGTGTTCTCGGTCCGTGACATGTGGAAGGTCTTCGGTCCGAAGGCCGACCGCGTCCCCGGCTCGCCCGACGCCGAGCTGTCCACCGCGGAGCTGCGCGCCCGCACCGGCTGCACGGCCGCCGTCCGGGACGTCTCCTTCGACGTCGAGCCGGGCGAAGTGTTCGTGGTGATGGGGCTGTCCGGCTCCGGCAAGTCCACCCTGGTGCGCTGCCTCACCCGTCTGATCGAGCCGACCTCCGGGACGCTCAAGATCGACGGTGAGGACGTCATGGCCATGGACAAGGCCCGGCTGCGCGAACTGCGCCGCCACCGCGCCGCCATGGTCTTCCAGCACTTCGGGCTGCTGCCGCACCGCTCCGTCCTCGACAACATCGCCTACGGCCTGGAGATCCAGGGCGTCGGCCGGGCCGAGCGCCGCGCCAAGGCCGCCGAGATGGCCGAGAAGGTCGGTCTCAACGGGCTGGAGCGCCGCCGCCCCGGCCAGCTCTCCGGCGGTCAGCAGCAGCGTGTGGGCCTGGCCCGGGCGCTCGCCGTCGACCCCGAGGTGCTGCTGTTCGACGAGCCGTTCAGCGCGCTCGACCCGCTGATCCGCCGCGACATGCAGGAGGAGGTCATCCGGCTGCACCACGACGAGGGCCGGACGATGGTGTTCATCACCCATGACCTCAGCGAGGCGCTGCGGCTCGGCGACCGCATCATGCTGATGCGGGACGGCGGCATCGTGCAGCTCGGCACCCCGGAGGAGATCGTCGGCTCCCCGGCCGACGACTACGTACGGGACTTCGTCCGCGATGTGCCGCGCGAGCAGGTGCTGACCGTGCGCCGCGCGATGCGCCCCGCGAAGTCCGACGAGAAGGACGGCGGCCCCGCGCTGACCCCGAGCACCACCGTCGCCGACGCGATCGAGGCCGTGGCCCGTTCCGGCGGCCCCGCGCGCGTCGTCGACGGCGGCCGCTGCCTGGGCGTCGTCGACCACGCCTGCCTGCTCAGCGTCGTCGCGGGCCTGGACGGGAAGGAGGCGGCAGCGGCATGAGTACGCCCCTGACCTCCCTCCCGCGGGGCGGCACCGGGGGGCGCGTGTGAGCGCCACGACCACCCGCCCCCGTACCGACCCCGGCACCGGGCCGCCCGCGGGCAAGACCGGCGCGGACGAGTCGCGCCCGTCGCTGTGGCACACCCTCGTCCGCAGCCGCGCCGTCCACAAGCTCGCGGTGCTCGTGGTGATCGCCGCCGTGGTGATACCGCTCGCGCACGCCCAGTGGTCCGGCGGCAGCTGGCCGAGCGCGCTGAGCGTCGATGTGTCCGGACCGCTGGAGAAGTCCAGCGACTGGATCCTCGACAACCGCGACAGCCACTGGATCTTCCTCTACTTCTTCGGCCACATCAGCCAGGCCGTCATCACCGGCGTCCGCATCGTCTACGTCGCCCTGCTCGCCCTCGGCTGGGCCGGTGTCACCGCCGGTCTGACCCTGGTCGCCTGGCGGCTCGCGGGCGTGCGGGTCGCGGTGACGACCCTCGTGTCCCTCGCCGTCTGCGGACTGCTGGGCATGTGGGTGCCGACGATGCAGACGCTCGCGCTGATGGCCATCGCCGTCACCACGTCCGTCATCGTCGGCGGACTGCTGGGGCTGGCCGGCGGGCTCTCGGAACTGGCGTTCCGGGTGCTGCGGCCGGTGCTCGACACCATGCAGGTGCTGCCCGCGTTCGCGTATCTGCTGCCGGTCGTGATGATCTTCGGCAACGGTGTGCCCGGCGCGGTGCTGGCCACCGTGATCTACGCGGCTCCGCCCATGGCCCGGCTCACCGCCCTCGGCCTGCGCGGCGCGGACGCCGGGGTGCTGGAGGCCGTGACCTCGCTCGGCGCGACCTGGCGGCAGCGGCTGCTGTCCGCCCGGTTCCCGCTGGCCCGCAAGGAACTGATGCTGGGCATCAACCAGACGATCATGATGGCGCTGTCCATGGCCGTCATCACGTCCGTGATCGGCGGCGGTGGTCTCGGTGACCGCGTCTACCAGGCGCTGTCCAGCGTCGACGTCGGCAAGGCGCTCGCCGCGGGACTCCCGATCGTGCTTCTCGCCGTCGTGATGGACCGCACCATCGGAGCGGCGGGCGAGCGGCTCGGCACGCCCCCGGCCGAGGGCGGCTCCCGGCTGCTGCGCGGCTGGCCCGCGTGGGCGGGCGTCGCGGTGATCACCGCGGTCGTCACCTTCGCCGGACGGCTGTCCGGCTCCCAGACGTGGCCGGGCGGCTGGACCGTCGCCATCGAGGGGCCGGTCAACGATTTCAAGGAATGGATGGTCGACCACCTCTACACCGGTGTACCGGTCGTCGGTGGCACCGCCGAATGGGCCGCGAACTACCTCAAGTGGGTCCTCGACCCGCTGCGTGAGGGGCTCCAGGGCATCCCGTGGTACGGGATCCTGCTGATCGTCGGGGCGCTGGCCTGGCTGATCGGCACCTGGGCCACCGCGCTGACCGCCACCGCCGCGATGGCCGCGATCGGTGTGCTCGGCGTGTGGGAGGCGTCCATGGACACCCTCTCCCAGGTGCTGGCGGCCGTCTTCGTCACGCTGGTGCTCGGCTTCGCGATCGGCATCTGGGCCGCGCGCAGCGCCCGGCTGGAGCGGATGCTGCGACCGGTGCTGGACGTGTGCCAGACCATGCCGCAGTTCGTGTACCTGATCCCCGTGGTCGCGCTGTTCGGCGTCGGCCGCGCCCCGGCGGCGGCCGCGGCCATCGTCTACGCGCTGCCCGCCGTCATCCGCATCACCACCCAGGGGATCCGGGACGTCGACCCGTCCGCGCTGGAGTCGGCGCGCTCGCTCGGCGCCACCCAGGGGCAGCAGTTGCGCCAGGTCCAGTTGCCGCTGGCCCGTCCGGCGCTGCTGCTCGCCGTCAACCAGGGCGTGGTGCTGGTGCTGGCCGTGGTCGTCATCGGCGGTCTGGTCGGCTCGGGCGCGCTCGGCTACGACGTGCTGTT
Organism: Streptomyces sp. NPDC059850; assembly: GCF_042731515.1. Taxonomy (NCBI): domain Bacteria; kingdom Bacillati; phylum Actinomycetota; class Actinomycetes; order Kitasatosporales; family Streptomycetaceae; genus Streptomyces; species Streptomyces sp. NPDC059850. The sequence continues at coordinate 105,645 of NZ_JBHWJI010000011.1, read as the reverse complement.
CGGCCTGGCGCAGGGTGACCTGGCGACCGGTCTGGTGGCGGGCGCGGCGATCGTCTGCCTGGGGCTGATGCTCGACCGGGTGACCCAGCCGACCGCGCGCCGCGACAGGAAGGGGGCCTGAGATGGCTACGGCCCATAACCCTCGCCGTCGGCAGCTGCTGATGGCCGCCACCGGGGTCACGGCCCTGCTCACCGCGACCGGCTGCGGCGCGGCGGACATGTCCAAGCAGTCCTCGCCGTACGCCAATGTGGGCGGCGCGAAGAGCGTGACGCTCTCCGTCCAGTCCTGGGTCGGGGCACAGGCCAACGTGGCCGTCGCCCAGTACCTGCTGGAACACGAGATGGGCTACCACGTCGACACCGTCCAGGTGGACGAGATCCCGGCGTGGGACGCGCTCAGCCAGGGCCGGGTGGACGCGATCCTGGAGGACTGGGGTCACCCGGAGCAGGAACAGCGTTACGTCAAGGACAAGAAGACGATCGCGTCGGGCGGCGGCCTCGGCGTCACCGGCCACATCGGCTGGTGGGTGCCGAAGTACTTCGCCGACAAGCATCCGGACGTCCTCGACTGGAAGAACCTCAACAAGTACGCCAAGACCTTCAAGACCGCGGAGAGCGGTGGGAAGGGCCAGCTGCTGGACGGATCCCCGTCCTATGTCACCAATGACAAGGCGCTGGTGAAGAACCTGGATCTGAACTACCAGATCGTCTTCGCCGGTTCGGAATCCGCCCAGATCACCCAGCTCAAGCAGTTCGCCAAGCAGAAAAAGCCCTTCCTGACGTACTGGTACGAGCCGCAGTGGCTGTTCAACCAGGTGCCGATGGAAGAGGTGAAGCTGCCCAAGTACACGGACAAGTGTGCGTCCAAGGGCGAGGAGGACCCCGACTCCATCGACTGCGCCTACCCGACCACCCCGCTGCAGAAGTACCTCAACGCGGACTTCTCGAAGAAGGGCGGCAAGGCCGCCGCCTTCCTGAAGAAGTTCCACTGGACCAAGAAGGACCAGAACGAGGTGTCCGAGCTGATCGCCTCGGACGGGATGTCGGCTCAGGACGCGGCCAAGAAGTGGATCAAGGCGCATCCGGACGTCTGGAAGAAGTGGCTGCCGTAGTCACCTTCTGAACGAGCCAGTCACCTTCTGACGGATGCACCCGGCGGGCCCCGCCCGGTCGCCCTCATGCGGTTCTTCCTCATGGGGCGGACGGAGCGGGGCCCGGCTGTCAGCGGCCCAGCTGCTCGGCGAGGTCCCGCGCGGCGGCCATCGTCGCGCGGAAGAGCCGGGGGCCGAAGGTGACGCGGGCGGCGCCGAGCCGCCCCAGCTCGGCAGGCGAGGGGCCGTCCGGTGCGAAGGCCGCCGCGTTGACCGGGGCGCCGATGGCGGCCGCGAGCCGGGGCAGCAGCTCCGGGGGCGCGAAGATCGGATAGATACAGTCCGCGCCCGCCGCCGCATAGGCCCGCCCGCGCTCGATCGCCGCCTCGGCCGCGCGCTCTATGTCGTCGGCCCCGCCCTCGAACTGGCCGTGGGCGAAGACGTCGATCCGGGCGTTGATCACCAGCCCGTCGCCCGCCTCGGCCCGCACCTCGGCCAGCCGGTCCGCCTGCTCCCGGGGGTCGGCCAGCCGCTTGGTCAGCGGGTCGGAGTCCTCCAGGTTGCAGCCCACCGCCCCGGTCTCCAGCAGCCGCTCGACCAGCTCCTTGGCGTCCAGGCCGTAGCCGCTCTCCAGGTCCGCCGACACCGGCACCTCGACCGCCCGGACGATCCGGGCCACCGCGGCGAACATCTCCTCGGCCGGTATCCGGCCGTCCTGGTAGCCCAGCGACGCCGAGACCCCGGCGCTCGGCGTCGCCAGGGCCGGAAAGCCCGCGTCCGCGAAGGCGCGGGCCGAACCGGCGTCCCAGGGACCGGGCAGCACGAGCGGCGCCTCCGCCTCCCGGCCGTGGTGCATCGCCCGGAACGCCCTGGCCTCGGCCGTGTCACTGGCCGTCATGAGAACCCCCTTGGTAGAGCCCGGTGTCAGCCCGCGGTCGGCTTGTAGGAACCAGGGACCAGGCGGGTGGTCACCCCGATCCGGTTCCAGGCGTTGATGGTGAAGATGACTGCGATGAGCTGGGCCAGCTCCTCCTCCTCGAAGTGCTTGGCGGCCCTGTCGTACACGTCGTCCGGGACGCCGCCGGTCAGAACGGTGACGGCCTCGGTCAGGGCGAGCGCGGCCTGCTCCTTCTCGGTGTAGACACCGGCCGCCTCCTCCCAGGCGTTGAGCAGGTAGATCCGCTCCTCGGACTCGCCCGCCGCCCGGGCGTCCTTGATGTGCATGTCGATGCAGAACGCGCAGTGGTTGATCTGCGAGGCGCGGATCTTGACCAGCTCGGTCAGCGACGGCTCCAGCCCCTTACGGGCCGCCACGTCCAGCTGGACCATGGCCTTGTAGACGGCGGGTGCCGTGTGGGCGAAGCTCATCCGGGGGCCGTGGTGAGGGGTGCTCTCATGCGTCGTCATGCGGTCCACGCTAGAAGCTCGGCAGCCCAGAGGTATGGTCCATTTCCATGGAGGATTCGTGGGCCACTTCCGGGTCCGGAGAGGCCCCTTCCGGGTCCGGAGAGGCCCCTTCCGGGTCCGGAGAGGCCCCTTCCGGGTCCGGAGAGGCCAGCCCCGGGCCCGGGGAGGCGACCGGGCTCGGCGCCGATCTCCATCTTGACCTGCCCCGGGGCGGGACCACCGGGGTGCGGGCCGCGCTGATCCGCTCCCTGCGCGACGCCGTACGCGGCGGCCGCCTCGCCCCCGGCACCCGGCTGCCCTCCTCCCGCTCGCTCGCCGCCGACCTCGGCATCGCCCGCAACACGGTGGCCGACGCCTACGGCGAACTCGTCGCCGAGGGCTGGCTCACCGCCCGGCAGGGCTCCGGCACCCGGGTCGCCCGGCGCGTCGTGCCGCCCGAGCCCGCGCCGCCGCGCACCCCGCCGCCCGCCGCCGTGGCCGCCACCCACCCGAAGTACGACCTGCGGGCCGGGTCGCCCGATGTCTCCGCCTTCCCCCGCTCCGCCTGGCTGTCCGCCGCCCGGCGCGCCCTCACCGCGGCCCCCAGCGACGCCTTCGGCTACGGCCACCCCAGTGGGCGGCCCGAACTGCGCCGGGTCCTGGCCGACTATCTCGCGCGCGCCCGCGGGGTGCGGGCCGCGCCCGAACGGATCGTGGTCTGCGCCGGGTTCATCCAGGGGCTCGGCCTGCTCAGCCGGACGCTGCACGGGGACGGCCACCGCGCACTGGCCGTCGAGTCGTATGGACTCGACATCCACTGGAACGTGCTGCGCCGCGCCGGACTGCGCACCGTGCCGCTGCCGGTCGACGGGCGGGGCGCCCGCACCGGCGAACTCGACGGCCTCACCGACGTACGCGCCGCGCTGCTCACCCCGGCGCACCAGTTCCCCACGGGGGTCGCCCTGGACCCCGACCGGCGGGCCGCCGTGGTCGACTGGGCGTCCCGGACCGACGGGCTGGTGCTGGAGGACGACTACGACGGCGAATTCCGCTATGACCGCCAGCCGGTGGGGGCGCTCCAGGGGCTGGACCCCGAACGGGTCGTCTATCTGGGCACGGCGAGCAAGAGCCTGGCGCCCGCGCTGCGGCTGGCCTGGATGGTGGTGCCGGACCATCTGCTGGACCGGCTGCTGGCGGTCAAGCGGACGGGGGAGTGGCAGTCGGGCGCCCTGGACCAGCTGACCCTCGCGGAGTTCATCGCCTCGGGCTCGTACGACCGCCATGTGCGCGGGATGCGGCTGCGCTACCAGCGGCGGCGCGACCAGTTGGTGGCGGCGCTGGCCGAACGCGCGCCCCAGGTGCGCGTCACGGGCATCGCGGCCGGACTGCACGCGGTGCTCGAACTGCCGCCGGGCACCGTGCGCTCCGTCCTCCAGGGCGCGGCCTGGCAGGGCCTGGCCATGGAGGGGCTGAACCGCTACCGGTACCGCGAGGAGAAGGAGCCCGGAAGCGGCGGATCGGAGCCGGAGGGACTGGTCTTCGCCTACGGGGCGCCGCCCGAACACGCCTTCGCGGGCGCCCTGGAGGCGCTGTGCCGGGTGCTGCCCTGAGTAGGAGCGCGGGCGGGCCGCTCCCCACCCCCGGCGTTCACCTGTGCGATAACCCCCTCTAGGGTGGGCGGTCAAACGAACGGGGGAGCAGTACCCATGGAACGGAAAAGTCCACGTCGGCTGCGGTCGAGCACGGTGATCCTCGGCGGCATGGGAGCCCTCGCGGCGGCCCTCACCTCCTGCGGGTCGGAGCCCGACAAGCGCTGTGTCGACCCGGACAGCTACGACATCAGGGGCTACCGCATCGTCGACTCCAGCGCCTGCAACAGCTCTTCGGGCTCCACGACCGGCAAGAAGAAGCGCGGCGGCGGTACCGGTACCAAGCAGCGGGTCGACGGCGACTGGTACTACGACGCCGACGTCGACGGCCGCTGGGCGGACTACGGCACCTTCAGCAAGAGCCAGGCCGCCGACCGCGGCGGCTTCGGATGCTCGGGATCCGGCGGCGGCTGACCGGACGACGACCCCATGAAGCGTCACACCATGGACCCCCGCCCCGGCTGGCAGGCCACGGTCGAGGAGCAGGGGGTCATCTACCCGCTGACCCGCTACCCGGACGGCTCGCTGCGCCCGTACTGGGACGAGAGCGCCTACTACGTCTTCTCGCTGCCCGAAGTCGAGGCGCTGGAGGAGGTGGTCGAAGAGCTGCACCGGATGTGTCTGGAGGCGGCCGCCCACATCGTCGACGCCGACCGCTTCGCCGACCTCGGCATCGAGGAGCCGCGAGTGGCCGGGCTGATCGCCGAGTCCTGGCGCCGCCGGGCCGAACAGCCCAGCGTCTACGGCCGGTTCGACCTGCGGTACGACGGCGGCCCGGAACCGGCGAAGCTGCTGGAGTACAACGCCGATACGCCCACCTCGCTGGTGGAGGCGGCGAGCGCCCAGTGGTTCTGGATGGAGGACCGCTTCCCGGGCGCCGACCAGTGGAACTCCCTGCACGAGCGGCTGGTCGACGCCTGGAAGCGCCAGGCGGCCCTGCTGCCGCCGGGTGTGCCCCTGTACTTCGCCCACTCGGCCGGGGACGAGCTGGGCGAGGACCTGATGACCGTCGCCTACCTGCGGGAGACGGCCGAACAGGCGGGGCTGCGGACCGAGGCGATCTCCATGGAGGACATCGGCTGGGAACGGCTCTCCGGCCGCTTCGTGGACATGCGGCACCGCTTCATCCGCGGCTGCTTCAAGCTCTACCCCTGGGAGTGGCTGGTCAGCGACCGGTTCGGCAGCCATGTGCTGGACACGATCGACAACGGCGGCGGCACCGGCTCCACCCTGTGGATCGAGCCCGCCTGGAAGATGCTGCTGTCCAACAAGGCGCTGCTGGCCATTCTGTGGGAGCTGTACCCCGGGCATCCCAATCTGCTGCCCGCCTACCTCGACGGGCCCCGCGAACTGGCCCGCGCCAACGGCTACGTGGCCAAGCCGCTGCTCGGCCGGGAGGGCGCGGGCGTGACCGTGCATCAGCCGGGCGCGGAGCCCGTCATCCGGGACGAGGCCTGCTGCTACCAGGAGTTGGCCCCGCTGCCCGACGTGGACGGCAACCGGGTGGTGCTCGGCGCGTGGGTGGTGGAGGACGAACCGGCGGGGCTCGGCATCCGGGAGTCGGCCGGGCTGATCACGGACGAGTACGCGCGCTTTGTGCCGCATGTGATTCTTTAAGCGGCGCCAGAGCGACCCGGGCCGCAGCCGTTCGCGGTTCCGGGTCATTCCGCCAGCACCGCCCTGAGCTGGTCCAGGCCCCAGTCCAGATCCTCCTTGCCGATCACCAGGGGCGGTGCGATCCGGATGGTGGACCCATGGGTGTCCTTGACCAGCACCCCGCGGTCCATCAGCCGCTCGGAGATCTGCCGCCCGGTGCCGCGCGACGGATCGATGTCCACACCGGCCCACAGCCCGCGCCCCCGCACCTTCACCACCGCCCGGCCATCGGCCATATGCGCCAGCTCCCGGTGCAGATGCTCGCCCAGCTCCGCCGCGCGCCCCTGGAACTCCCCGGTCCGCAGCATGGCGATCACCTCCAGGGCGACCGCGCAGGCGAGCGGATTGCCGCCGAAGGTCGACCCGTGCTCACCGGGGCGGTGGACGCCCAGCACCTCGGCGGAGGACACCACCGCCGACACCGGCACCACCCCGCCGCCCAGCGCCTTGCCCAGCACATAGACGTCCGGCACGACGCCCTCGTGCTCACAGGCGAAGGTCTTCCCGGTGCGGCCCAGGCCCGACTGGATCTCATCGGCGATGAACAGCACGCGCCGCGCCCGGGTCAGCTCGCGCACCCCGGCCAGATATCCGGGCGGCGGCACCAGCACCCCCGCCTCGCCCTGGATGGGCTCCAGCAGCACGGCGACCGTCTCCCCGGCCCCCGCGTCGAGCGCGGCCTCCATGGCCGCCAGATCGCCGTACGGCACGATATCGAACCCCGGGGTGTACGGGCCGTGGTCCGCGCGGGCCTCCTGATCGGTGGAGAAGCTGATGATCGTGGTCGTGCGGCCGTGGAAGTTGTTGTCCGCGACGATGATCCTGGCCCGCCCGTCCGGCACGCCCTTGACGCGGTAGCCCCATTTGCGGGCGGTCTTGATCGCCGTCTCGATCGCCTCCGCGCCGGTGTTCATGGGCAGCACCGTCTCCATGCCGCACAGCGCGGCCAGCTCCGCGCAGAACGCGGCGAAGCGGTCGTGGTGGAAGGCGCGCGAGGTCAGCGTGACCCGCTCAAGCTGTGCCTTGGCGGCGTCGATCAGCCGCCGGTTGTGGTGCCCGAAGTTGAGCGCGGAATACCCGGCGAGCAGGTCCAGATACCGGCGGCCTCCTACATCGGTCATCCACGCCCCCTCAGCGGAGGCGACGACGACCGGAAGCGGATGGTAGTTGTGCGCGCTGTGGGCCTCGGCGGCCGCGATGGCGCGCGCTGAGTCCTGCGAGGGGTTCGGGGAGCGTTCGGTCGAGGTCAAGACGTCCTCCGTTCTGTGACACCGTTCTGTGACACCCGTTCTGTGACACCCGTTCTGTGACACCACCGAGGGGCTGCGACACCACCCAGGGTGGGGCTGTGCACCGTGACTGGCGAGTCGGCCTCGCCACGGTCAGGGGCGAGAGGTCAGGGGCGAGAGGTCAGCGGCGAGAGGTCAGGGGCGGGGGCGCCGGGCCGGGGGCGGCCTGTCGCACCCCTGGTCCCGGTCCGCCGGTCGGCCGGGGCGGCCCCGGCCCGTGGGGCCCTGCCCGGCCTCAAGCCCCGGCAGGGCGTGCCACCACTGCTCCTCCCGGAACCGCCCGCCGGGCCCCGCCCTGTCCGACAGGCCCACGATCCGGGCCAGCACCCGCTCGGCCAGCGTCTCGCCGCCCGCCGGGAGGCCGCGCCCCGGCACCTCGGCGGGCGGTGGCTCCTCCAGCGCGCGCCCGAGCGCCCGCAGCTCGCCGGGCAGCCCTTCCCCGTCCATCCCCTATGCCTCCCTGCCGTGCCTGCCGTGTCTGCCGTGCCCGCTCCGGCCCCGCCTCCAGTAGCAGCTCCAGCCGCCGCAGCGCGCGGCTCAGCCGCGACTTCACCGTGCCGCGCGGCCAGCCCAGGGCCGCCGCGGTCTCCGCCTCGTCCAGATCCAGCAGATAGCGATAGGTGACCACCCAGCGCTGCGGCTCGCTCAGCTCTTCCAGCGCGGCCATCAGCCGCGCCCGCCGCTCGTCCGCGAGCGCCATGGCCGCCGGATCCGCGCTCTCCGGTATCGCCGGACCCTCCGGACCGACTCCGGCCATCGCCGCCTCCCGGTCGACCGCCGTCTGCTGACGGCGCGCCGAGCGCACCGCGTTCCGCGTCTCATTGGCGACGATCCGCAGCAGCCACGGCCGAAAGGCCGCGTCGCCCCGGAAGGTGCCGAGCGCGAGATACGCCTTCACGAAGGCGTCCTGCACCACATCCTCGGCGTCCGCGCCCGCGCCCATCAACGCTGCGGTGCGCACCGCTATCGGCGCGTGGGCACGCACCAGCTCGGCATAGGCCTCGGCATCCCCGGCCCGCACCCGAGCGATCACGGCCGCATCTGGTCCCGCAACGTCTTGCGTCGCTGCGTCTTGCTCTTCGTCCCGCGCGACGAGGTCCCCCTCCCGCGCCCCCTCACGAGTCCTCACACCTTTGATACACCGGCGGACCGAGTCTGGTTCCACACCTGAGAGAATGGGTGGCATGGCCCTTGATCGTCCCCGTGCGCTCTCCGGTATCCAGCCCACCGCAGGCTCCTTCCATCTCGGGAACTACCTCGGTGCGATCCGGCAGTACGTCGCGCTGCAGGAGACCCACGACGCGTTCTACACCGTGGTCGACCTGCACGCGATCACCGTTCCGCAGGATCCGGCGGAGCTGCGAGCCAACAGCAGGCTCGCCGCCGCCCAGCTGCTCGCCTCCGGGCTCGACCCGGACCGCTGCACGCTCTTCATCCAGAGCCATGTGCCCGAGCACGCCCAGCTCGGCTGGGTGATGAACTGCCTCACCGGCTTCGGCGAGGCCTCCCGCATGACCCAGTTCAAGGACAAGTCGGCCAAGCAGGGTGCCGACCGCTCGACCGTCGGCCTCTTCACGTACCCGATCCTCCAGGTCGCCGACATCCTGCTCTACCAGGCCAACCACGTCCCCGTCGGCGAGGACCAGCGTCAGCACATCGAGCTGACCCGCGATCTCGCGGACCGTTTCAACGGCCGCTTCGGCGAGACCTTCACCGTTCCCGACGCGTACATCGTCAAGGAGACCGGGAAGATCTACGACCTCCAGGATCCGACGGTCAAGATGAGCAAGTCGGCCTCCACGCCCAAGGGCATCGTCAACCTCCTCGACGAGCCGAAGGTCTCCGCGAAGAAGATCAAGAGCGCGGTCACCGACCTGGAGACCGAGATCCGCTTCGACGAGGAGAAGAAGCCCGGCGTCAGCAATCTGCTGACCATCTACTCCACCCTCACCGGCGACTCCATCGCGGAGTTGGAGGGGAAGTACGAGGGCAAGGGGTACGGCGCGCTCAAGACCGACCTGGCCGAGGTGCTGGTCGAGTGGGTGACGCCGTTCCGCGAGCGGACCCAGGAATACCTGGGGGACCCGGGGGCGTTGGACAAGGTCCTGGCCAAGGGGGCGGAGAAGGCGCGTGCCGTCGCCGCCGAGACGCTGGCCCTCGCCTACGACAAGGTGGGGTTCCTGCCCGCGGCGCGCTGACCGCCCACGGCGGGGCAGCCACGGGACAGTCGGAGGCGGGCGCCGCCGAAGTGTACAGCGGCTGACCCCTGACCAGGGGGTTCTTCGGCCCGTGTGCCCAAGAATCGAGGAATCTAGCCGCGAAGGCGGCACAGCCGCCACACTGGCACCGGTGCAGCGGACTGAAGCCCAGCAGCCCGGCAGGGCCAGGAGGGAGAACGCAGTGGGGACCGTAACGCTCGGCGTTTCGATCGCGGTCCCGGAGCCGTACGGCAGCTTCCTCCAGGAGCGGCGCGCGGGCTTCGGGGACCCGGCCGCTCATGGCATCCCCACCCACGTCACCCTCCTGCCACCGACCGAGGTCGAGGCCTCGGCGCTGCCCGCCATCGAGGAGTATCTGGCCCAGGTCGCGGCCGAGGGGCGGCCGTTCCCGATGCGGCTGGAGGGGACCGGCACCTTCCGGCCGCTGTCGCCCGTCGTCTTCGTCAAGATCGTCGAAGGTGCGGACGACTGCGCGACGCTGCAGGAGCGGATCCGGTCGGAGTCCGGGCCGTGCGCCCGTGAGCTGCAGTTCCCGTACCACCCCCACGTCACCGTCGCGCACGGTATCGACGAGGAGGCGATGGACCGGGCGTTCTCGGAGCTGAGGGACTTCGAGGCGGCCTGGACGATCAACGGCTTCGCGCTGTACGAGCAGGGCGAGGACGGGATCTGGCGGCTCGACCGCGAGTACCCCTTCGGGCCCGGCGGTTCGGGCGAACAGCCGGGCGCGGCCTCGCCCGTGGTGCCCCGTCAGGCCGATCTCACCCGCCCGGCCGCCCCCTCGCCCTGGTAGACCGCGCCTGCCCGCCCTGGAAGTCCCTGAGCCGGACGGCGTAGCGGAGTCGTGGAGCAGCGGATAAACGGGAACCCGCCGCCGAGGAGTAAAACTCGGCGGAAGGGTAGTTGTTGATCATGGACTGGCTGACCCGCTTGCCGCTCATCGGTCCCGCCCTCGCCCGGCTGATGCGCACCCACGCCTGGCGTTCGTACGAGCGCCTGGAACGCGTCCACTGGTCCCGACTGGCGGCCGCGATCACCTTCATCAGCTTTCTGGCCTTCTTCCCCCTCATCACCGTGGGGGCGGCGATCGGCGCCGCGACGCTCACCGAGGCGCAGATGCATCAGCTGCAGCGGAAGGTCGCCCAGCAGATCCCCGGCATCTCCGGTCAGCTCGATCTGAGCGGTCTCATCCAGAACGCGACGACCATCGGGATCGTCGCGGGCGCCCTGCTGCTGTTCACCGGCATCGGCTGGGTGGGCTCGCTGCGCGAGTGCCTGCGGGCCGTCTGGGAGCTGGAGGAGGATCCCGGGAATCCCGTGGTGCGCAGGCTCAAGGACGGCATGGTGCTCATTGGCCTGGGCGGCGTCACGCTCGCCTCGTTCGCCGTCTCGACGCTCGCCGTCACCGTCGTCCACCGGTTGACGCAGCTCCTCCACATCCCCGAGAACGGGGTGGGCGGCTGGCTGCTGCGGATCGCCGCGTTCCTGATCGCCGTCGCGGCCGACTTCCTGCTGCTGTGCTACGTCCTGACCTGGCTGCCCCGGGTCGAGCCGCCGCGCCGGAGGGTCGTGGTCGCGGCGCTCATCGGCGCGATCGGCTTCGAGCTGCTGAAGCTGCTGCTGAGCAGCTATCTGCGCGGGGTGGCGGCGAAGAGCATGTACGGGGCGTTCGGCGTGCCGATCGCGCTGCTGCTGTGGATCAACTTCACCGCGAAGCTCACCCTGTACTGCGCCGCCTGGACCGCCACCGGATCCGCCGCCGAGGAGGCGGGGGACGAGCCGGGGAAGGAGCCCCAGGAGGACTCCCCGTCCCTCGGGCCGAGCGACCGGGCCGATGGGCCCGGCCGCTCGGCGGCGTAACGTTCAGCCCCGGCGCGGCCAGCGGCGGTGCACCGCGTACGCCACCGCGCCCAGCACCGCCAGCGAACCGGCCGCGATCCCCGCCGCCGTCCACATGCCGCCCGAGTCGCCGCCGCTGGAGACGGACGCCTGGGTGTGCTCGTCGCCGTTCTTCTTGCCGTCCGCCGAGGTGTGGCTCTGCTCCAGGCCCGCCGGGCCGGGGCGGACGAGGGTGCCGACCGGATTCACCGAGTCCGCCGCGTTGAACCCCCAGTCGAACAGCTTCGCCGTCTCCTTGTAGACCCCGTAGGGCTCCGACTTCTGCGGGTTCATGACCGTGACCAGCAGTACCCGCTTGCCGCGCTGGGCCACACCGGTGAAGGTGGAGCCCGCCTTGCTCGTATAGCCGTTCTTGACGCCCGCCAGGCCCTTGTAGGCCTTGATGTCGATACCGGTCAGCAGGCGGTCGGTGTTCTGGATCCCGAAGCTCATGCGGACCTTCTTGCCCTTTTTGTTCTTTTTGTATTCCCCCGGGAACTGGGCAGTCGCCGTCGCGGCGTACTCCCGGAAGTCCGCCTTCTGCAGCCCGGACCGGGCGAACAGCGTGAGGTCGTACGCGCTGCTGTACTGGCCCTCCTCGTCGTAGCCGTCCGGCGTGACGACATGGGTGTCCAGCGCGTTCAGCTTCTTGGCGTGTGCCTGCATGTCCCGCACGGTCGCCGGGACGCCGCCGTTCATCGCGGACAGGACGTGCACCGCGTCGTTGCCCGAGCGCAGGAAGACGCCCAGCCACAGGTCGTGCACCGTGTAGTCGAGGTTCTCCTTCACCCCGACCAGGCTGCTGCCCGAGCCCATCCCGGCGAGGTCGGCCGCCCGCACCGTGTGCTTCTGATCCTTGGGGAACTTCGGCAGCACCGTGTCCGCGAACAGCATCTTCAGCGTGCTCGCGGGCGGCAGCCGCCAGTGGGCGTTGTGCGAGGCCAGCACATCGCCCGACTCGGCGTCCGCCACCATCCAGGACTTACCGCTCAGCCCCTTCGGCAGCGCGGGCGCGCCCTTCTTCGGATCCACCTGGGTACCGGGTCGGCCGAGCCGCGTCCCGCCCACCGTGGACATCCGGGCGGGCGGCTTCGCGGCCTCGGCGCCCTTGGCGCCGCCGGGGTCGTCGGCGGCGAGCGCGGGGGAGGCGAGCAGCGGGGACAGCAGGGTGGACAGCAGCAGGGCGGCGGTGGTGGCCAGCGGCGCGGCGGCGCGTCGCGACGTGAAGGTGTTCGAAGAGATCGGCACGTCTGCGAACGTACCCGTCGCCGTTCCGGACGGCGAAAGCACCGCCGTCTTACGGGCGGTGGCCCCCCGCGTGGAGGTACGCGACCGGGTGCCCATACTGGAGACCATGAAGCTCAGCCGCCCCGTGTCCTGGTTCCTGCTCGCCTTCGGGGTCTGGAGCTGGGTCATCTGGTTCACCTTTGTCAAAAACTTGTGGAAGGACGCCAGCGGGCTCGCTTTCGACGACGCAGGCGACCCCACCGCGTACTTTTGGGTGCATCTGCTGCTCGCGATCACGTCTTTTCTCTTGGGGACGGCCATCGGGGTGATCGGGTTGCGCGGGCTGCGTGCTTTGCGCCGAAATGACGCCGAAGAGTAGCCGTTCCGGGCGTTCCGGATTAGTCATACAGCCGCATAGGGAGGACCGGGGATGGTCGTGCTCTTCGCCTTGATCGCACTGGCCGTCGTCGGTCTGCTCGCCGGGGTGCACTGGTACGTGTGGCGGCGGCTGATCCGCGATACGACGGCGCCCGGCGGACGGGCGCGCCGTACGGGCACGGCGGCGGCCTTCGCGCTCCCGCTGATCAGCGTCGGGGCCCTGGTCGCGGGGCGTACGGGGGTGCCCTTCCCGGTTCAGCGGGTGCTGGCCTGGCCGGGCTACCTGTGGCTCGCGCTGCTGCTGTATCTGACCCTGGCCCTGCTGGTCGGCGAGGCGATACGCCCCGTCCTGCGCGCCTGGCTGAAGCGCCGTGCCGACGCAGTGGCCGGGCCGGACGCCGACGTTGCGGGGGTACGCGCCGAGGCTGCGCCGGTCGCCGTCGCGCACGCGGCACCGGCGGTGGCCGCGCCTGCGGCCGAGGTGGCGGGTGCGGCTACGGAGCCCCCCGCTCCGGCCGGGGTGGGGCCGGACGGCGCCGCGCCGGTCGCACGGCCCGCCGGGCAGGCGGCGCATCCCGTGGACGCCGCCCCGGAGGCCAGCCCGGTGGCGGGTGAGGGCGCGGCCGCCGGGGGTTACGACGCGGCCGCCACAGACCCCGCCCCCTCCCGGCGGCTGTTCGTCGCCCGGGCCGTGGCCGTGGGCGCCACGGCGGCGGCCGCCGGGACGGTCGGGTACGGGACGTACACCGTGCTGCGCGGCCCGCGCGTCAAGCGGGTCACCGTGCCGCTCGCGAAGCTGCCGCGCCGCGCGCACGGCTTCCGGATCGCCGTCGTCAGCGACATCCACCTCGGCCCGGTCCTCGGCCGCGCCCACACCCGGCGCGTCGTCGAGACGATCAACCGTACGAGCCCCGACCTCATCGCCGTCGTCGGCGACCTCGTGGACGGCAGCGTCGCGGACCTCGGCCCGGCCGCCGAGCCGCTGCGCGGGCTGCGCGGCAGGCTCGGGAGCTTCTTCGTCACCGGGAACCACGAGTACTTCTCCGGCGCCGAGCAGTGGGTCGACCACGTCCGCGAACTCGGCGTCCGCCCCCTGGAGAACGAGCGCGTCGAGCTGCCCTGGTTCGACCTCGCCGGGGTCAACGACGTGGCCGGGGAGGACGAGGGGCAGGGGCCCGACTTCGGGCGGGCGCTCGGCGACCGCGACCGGGCGCGGGCGTCGGTCCTGCTCGCCCACCAGCCGGTGGTGATCGACGACGCGGTGGAGCGCGGCGTCGATCTCCAGCTGTCCGGCCATACCCATGGCGGGCAGGTCTGGCCCGGCGAGTACGTCGCCGCTCTGGCCAACCCCACCGTGGCGGGGCTGGAGCGGTACGGCGACACCCAGCTCTACGTCACCCGGGGAGCGGGCGCCTGGGGCCCGCCGGTGCGGGTCGGGGCGCCGCCGGACGTGACCGTCGTGGAACTGGCCTCAACGCGCGCTTGAGGTGAGTTCCGGGCGGGCTCCGGGTCCTGTTCGTCGGCCGACCGCGCGCGGCTGTGCGGCAGCGCCTCGTTGCGCAGGCCCGAGGCGTGGTCGTGCGGGCCGAGCAGCTCCGGGTGGCGCAGCGTCTCCAGCGCACAGGTGACGGTGAGCGCGAACCCGGCGGCCACGGCGAGCAGTTGGACGGGGCCGAGCGTGGTGAAGACCGCCTCCGCGCCCCGGGCGCCCGCGTCATGGGCGAAGTCGAACAGGTCGCCCGGCCACGGCTCGTCCAGCACGATCAGCACGGCCAGGAACAGCGCCGCCAGCAGCGGCAGGACGAACGCCCCCAGCAGCAGCGCCCGCAGGGCCAGCCGCCAGGGCACCAGCGGGCCGCCGTCGGCCGCCACGAGCCGCAGTCGCAGCAGCCACTTGCCGGGTGTCGCGCCGGTCGCCAGCGGCACCAGGACGAACCAGGCCACGAAGGTCCCGGCGAGCAGCAGCCAGGCCGGGACCGCCGCACCCCGAGCGGTCAGCACGAAACCGGCGAATACCGTCGCGAGTACGTATCCGGCCAGGTCGACGGTCAGCGCCGCCAGCCGCCGCCCGAACGGCACCGGCCGCCGCCCCAGCGCCCGCCCGTCCAGCGCCTCCAGTACGGGCAGCAGCCGCGCCGCCGGTCCGGCGAGCAGCCAGCCGACCAGCGCGCCCGAGGTGTTGATGATCAGGTCGTCCACGTCGAAGAGCCGGTACGGGCAGTTGTACATGCCCCACACCCCGGTCACCTGCGTGATCTCGAAGAACAGCGCCGTTCCGGCCCCGATCATGGCGGTGGGCCGCAGCCCGAGCCGGAAGTGGTAGCGCAGGAAGAGGCCGAGCGGCACGGTCAGCAGCAGGTTGAAGAGCGCACCGGCGACGGCGGGATTCTGGAACACCAGCGCACCGGGGGCGAGCTGACGCCCCGCCTCCTTCCAGATGTCCGCGAAGGTGTTGCCCGGTATCCACTGCGGATGGGAGGCGGCGGCGAAGCGCGCGCACGTGATCGACGCGTCCTTCGGCAGCGGCACGACCGTCATGCAGAAGGCGGTGATCCCGTAGGAAAGCCGGGTAGGCGGTGGCCATGGCGGGGACTATACGTCATGTGTATACGCGGGGTGTATAGCGGGACGGGGGTGGCCCCGCCGCCGCCCCGCGAGGCCCCGGGGACGGCGGTAGCGGCAGTACGACCCCTACGAACCCTTCGTCGTCTTGGCCGGGGTCTTCTCGAAGGAGCTGAGGAAGATGCCGAGCGCCCGCTTGTTCTCCTTGGCGTTCCAGTCGTGCGCCGGTGTCGTCCACCGGATGGAGAAGCCCCGGCCGCCGCCGACCAGGAAGCCCCGGCCGAACGTGCGGAGCCGGTCCTGCCCGACCGCGGTGCTCCACTCCATGTCGGCGGCCTTCCAGTCGCGGTAGTCGACCGGGCGGATGTCGTCGATCCGCTGGAAGCCGGGGTAGATCTTCTCGATCGTCGGGATCAGGCGGCGCCAGCCCTCCACGGGGTCCTCTTCGGGGCCCTTCCCGAAGGTCACCACCAGATTGCGGGGGTCGCCCTCGGCGGCGAACTTGATGTGGAAGCGCGACCCGCTCTTGACCTGCTTCCAGCCCTTGGGGAGGTCGATGGAGAACCCGCCCGTCTCGCTCGTGTAGCGGTAGTAGCCGGGCGGCGGCGGGTCGTCGGGGCCCGGGTACGCGCCGCCACCGCCACCGGCGGGGGGCGCGGACGACGACGGCGGGGGCTGCTCGGGGGCGGACGAGCCGGGCGGGCGCGGGGTATCCGGCGCGGAGGGCGGGGGAGTTTCGCGGGGCAGGCTCGGGGCGGCGCCGCCCGCCGGTGGCGCGGAGGGGGAGGGGTCGGCGGCGCGGTCGTCGCCGCCGCCCAGACCGCTGGTGGAGGCCAGGGCCACCACCGAGACCGCCGTGCCGAGGACCAGGGTGGCCAGCGCCAGGGCTAACGGGGCGATCCGGCGGCCCTCGCGGCCGCCCTCCCGTCCCGCCTCCCGTCCCCCCTCCGGTCCTCCCTCGCGCTCGCCGTCGCGCCGCGCCGAGGGGAACCACGCCTCGTAGGTGGTACGCAGCCACGGCAGGCGCGGCGCCGCGCGGATCGGGACGGGCTCACCCTCGTTGAGGATGCGCTCCAGGGCCTGGCGCACCACCGGCGCGGTCAGCCGCTCCCGGGGATCGTCGCGCAGCAGCCCGTGGATGACCTGGACGAGCGGTCCCGCGTGCGGCGGGGGCGGCACCGGCACCTCCCGGATGACCCGCAGCGTCTCCTCCGGTGAGTCCCGGCTCCGGTGCGGCGGGCGCCCCTCGACCATGGCGAACAGGACCGCGCCCAGCGCCCACATGTCGGACGCGGCGCACGCGCCGGTCGCGCGCGCCTGCTCCGGGGAGGCGTACGCGGCGTCGGTGACCCGCCGGGACGGCTCGGTGCCGACCTGGCCGAAGCCGGAGAGGACGACCTCGCCGTCCGAGCGCAGCAGGACCCGCGCGGGGCTGATGTCCCCGTGGACGATGCCCGCGCGATGGGCGGAGTCGAGGACGGCGAGGAGTTGCAGGCCGATGCGGGTGGCGCGGACCGGTTCCAGCCCGCCGCGCCAGGCGAGTTCCTCGCTTAATGGGCGGCTGTCGCTCATGGGCCGGCCGATTCGTTCCGCTGTGCCGCGCTCCTGCGTGCCGGTCACGCTGTCACCCCTTGATGAACGTGCCCCATCCACCCTCTTCCCCAGGAGGTACGTCGAGGTCGCGGCGGGCGTTCAACGGCTGTGAAAACGCTATGAGCCGCCACAACGCGACGGGCCCGCCCCCGGATGAGGGGGCGGGCCCGTACGAACCAACTGGGGGCTCAGAAGCGCCGCGTGATCAGCGCGCGCTTAACCTCCTGGATGGCCTTGGTGACCTCGATGCCACGGGGGCACGCGTCGGTGCAGTTGAAGGTGGTGCGGCAGCGCCAGACGCCGTCCTTGTCGTTCAGGATCTCCAGCCGCTGCTCACCGCCCTCGTCGCGCGAGTCGAAGATGAAGCGGTGCGCGTTGACGATCGCCGCCGGGCCGAAGTACTGGCCGTCGTTCCAGAACACCGGGCACGAGGACGTGCACGCGGCGCACAGGATGCACTTGGTGGTGTCGTCGAAGCGCTCGCGGTCCTCGGCGGTCTGCCGCCGCTCGCGCGTCGGCTCGTTGCCCGTCGTGATCAGGAAGGGCATCACATCGCGGTAGGCCTGGAAGAACGGCTCCATGTCCACGACCAGGTCCTTGAGGACCGTGAGGCCCTTGATGGCCTCGACCGTGATGGGCTTCTCCGGGTTGATGTCCTTGATCAGCGTCTTGCAGGCCAGCCGGTTGCGGCCGTTGATCCGCATGGCGTCGGAGCCGCAGATGCCGTGGGCGCAGGAACGGCGGAAGGTCAGGGTGCCGTCGTGATCCCACTTGATCTTGTGGAGGCCGTCGAGGACGCGCTCCTTGGGGTCGATGTCGAGCTGGAAGTCCTCCCAGTACGACTCGGCCGCGATCTCCGGGTTGAAGCGCCGGATCCGGAAGGTGACCGTGATCGTGTGCGCGGCGGTGGCGTCGGCCGGCTCCGGGGCCTGGTCCTGCTTCTCAAGCGTGGGGGTGCTCATCAGTACTTACGCTCCATCGGCTGGTAGCGGGTCTGCACGACCGGCTTGTAGTCGAGGCGGATGGACTCGGCGCCGTCCGCGCCCACCTCTCGGTACGCCATGGTGTGCCGCATGAAGTTGACGTCGTCGCGGTTCGGGTAGTCCTCGCGGTAGTGACCGCCGCGCGACTCCTTGCGGGCCAGCGCGGAAATCGCCATGACCTCGGCCAGATCGAGCAGGTTGCCCAGTTCGAGGGCCTCCAGCAGGTCGGTGTTGAACCGCTTGCCCTTGTCCTGGACGGAGCAGTTCTTGAAGCGGGCGCGCAGGCTGCCGATCTCCTCGACGGCCTCCTTGAGCGTCTGCTCGGTGCGGAAGACCATGACGTTCTTGTCCATGGTCTCCTGCAGCGCCCGGCGCACCTCGGTGACCCGCTCGGTGCCGGTGGCGTCGCGCAGGTTCTCGACCTGGTCGCGGACGAACCCGGCCGGGTCCTCGGGGAGTTCGACGAAGTCGGCCGTGGCGGCGTACTCGGCGGCGGCGATGCCCGCGCGGCGGCCGAACACGTTGATGTCCAGCAGCGAGTTGGTGCCCAGCCGGTTGGCGCCGTGCACGGACACGCACGCGACCTCGCCCGCGGCGTACAGGCCCGGCACGACGGTGTCGTTGTCGGAGAGCACCTCGCCCTCGACGTTGGTCGGGATGCCGCCCATCGTGTAGTGCGCGGTCGGCTGGATCGGGATCGGGTCGGTGTACGGCTCGATGCCCAGGTAGGTGCGCGCGAACTCGGTGATGTCCGGCAGCTTGGCGTCCAGCTGCTCCGGCGGCAGGTGGGTCAGGTCGAGGAAGACGTGGTCGCCCTCGGGACCGCAGCCACGGCCTTCGCGGATCTCCGTGTAGATGGAGCGGGACACCACGTCACGGGAGGCCAGGTCCTTCATGACCGGCGCGTACTTCTCCATGAAGCGCTCGCCGTCCTTGTTGCGGAGGATGCCGCCCTCACCACGGGCGCCCTCCGTCAGCAGGATGCCCATGCGCCAGATGCCGGTCGGGTGGAACTGGAAGAACTCCATGTCCTCCAGCGGCAGCCCGCGCCGGTAGGCGACCGCCTGGCCGTCACCGGTGAGGGTGTGGGCGTTGGAGGTCACCTTGAAGAACTTGCCGCAGCCGCCGGACGCGAAGACGACGGACTTCGCCTGGAAGACGTGCAGCTCGCCGGTGGCCAGCTCGTACGCCACGACGCCCGCGGTGCGCTTGACCCCGTCGACCTCGGCCATCAGGAGGTCCAGGACGTAGAACTCGTTGTAGAACTCCACGCCCTCCTTGACGCAGTTCTGGTACAGCGTCTGGAGGATCATGTGGCCGGTGCGGTCCGAGGCGTAGCAGGACCGGCGGACCGGGGCTTCGCCGTGGTTACGGCTGTGGCCGCCGAAGCGGCGCTGGTCGATCGTGCCGTCCGGGGTCCGGTTGAACGGCAGACCCATCTTCTCCAGGTCGAGGACGGAGTCGATGGCCTCCTTCGCCAGGATCTCGGCGGCGTCCTGGTCGACCAGGTAGTCGCCGCCCTTGATCGTGTCGAAGGTGTGCCACTCCCAGTTGTCCTCCTCGACGTTCGCGAGGGCGGCGGCCATGCCGCCCTGGGCGGCGCCGGTGTGGGAGCGGGTGGGATACAGCTTGGTGAGCACCGCCGTGCGGCTGCGCTTCGTCGACTCGATGGCCGCGCGCATGCCGGCGCCGCCGGCGCCCACGATGACGGTGTCGTACTTGTGGATCTTCATGAGTGGTTACCTCAGCCCCGGGGCCTAGCGGATGTTCGGGTCGAAGGTGAAGATCACCAGGGTGCCGAGCACGATGGTGAATCCGGCCGCCGTGTAGAGCAGCCCCTTCAGCCACAGGCGGGTGTTGTCCCGCTCCGCGTAGTCGTTGATGATCGTGCGCAGGCCGTTCGCGCCGTGCAGCGTGGCGAGCCACAGCATGATCAGATCCCATGCCTGCCAGAACGGCGAGGCCCAGCGGCCGGCCACGAAGGCAAAGCCGATCTTGGTGACACCGCCGTCCAGCACGAGCTGGATCAGCAGATGGCCCAGGACGAGGACGACCAGCACGATGCCGGACAGGCGCATGAAGAGCCAGCCGTACATCTCGAAGTTGGTCCGGGTCGTCTTGGGCGTCTTACGGGTACGGGCCCGGGGCGGCTCGATGACCGGCGCCGGGTGGTCCACGTCGTACGCGCTGACCGCGTCGGTCGCGGGGGTGGTGGTCTCGGCGGACATGTGCGTCAGCTCCCGAACAGTTCGCGCAGCGTGTGCTGGAGGATCGGGTAGAAGGCACCGGCCATGAGCACGGCCCAGATACCGACCACGGACCACAGCATCTGGCGCTGGTACTTCGGGCCCTTCGACCAGAAGTCCACGGCGATGACGCGCAGGCCGTTGAGGGCGTGGAACAGGATGGCGGCCACCAGGCCGTACTCCATCACGTTCACGAGGGGCGTCTTGTACGTCGCGACCACGTCGTCGTACGCCTCGGGGGACACCCGGACGAGCGAGGTGTCCAGGACATGTACGAACAGGAAGAAGAAGATGAGGACGCCGGTGACTCGATGAGCCACCCAGGACCACATACCTTCCCGGCCGCGATACAGCGTTCCAGCCGGCACGGAAAACCCTCCGGAAGCGGGGACTGGGGCCTGCCGGCTTGACTGTCGGTCGGGCCCGGCCGGGTACGGTCCACCGGCCCTGGCCATCGTAGCGACGTGTTGTCGGCGGGTTCGCGCGGGGGGCTCAGGTGTGATCAAAGAGGCACGGGTGGGCGCTTCGCGTGCGCTTCACGCCAGGTCGAACCGGGCGATATCCGGCATAGCGCCATCCGGGGTCACCATCCGGGTGAGCCGCCCGCGAGCGATGCGGCGCAGCTCCTCGGCGGCGTGGGCCCGCTCCTCCTCGGGTTCGTTCCCCAGCCGGTCCCGGATTCCGGTCAGCAGCCGGTTCAGCCGCTCCTCGGGGGCCAGGCCGTCCAGGCAGATCACGAAGGCGTGGCCGAACCGCTGCTCGTACGCGGCGTGCGCGGCCCGTAACGCGGTGTGCGCGGCCAGCGAGCCGATCCCGGTCTCGGTGTCGGCGGGCAGCGGATGGCCGGTCATGGTCTCGTCGGCCAGCGCCTCGGCGAGGTCGGCCGGGGTGAGGTCGTAGCTCGCCTCGTCCCCGGCGGCCAGCAGCGCGCCGAGATCGGGATAGGGGCGGTGGTCCGCGATCAGCCGGGCCCAGCGGCGGCTGCCGCAGCAGGAGAGCAGCGCCGCCTCGGCGGCGTCGGCGGTCAGCCGGTTGAGCCGGTCGAGGCCGCCTGTGGTGCTGGCGCGGGGACGGGACCTGGGCAGCGTGGACTCCTTGGGCGCGCGGGGACACACGGTGGCGCGTGGGGGAGGTGTGCTGGGAAGCGTGAGCAGTACACGGTAACGACGTGGAGAGGTGGGTGTGGCGGAGAGAGCGTAAATTCACTCGTAGGGGGACGTTTTGTGGCGTGAAGTAGACAACGGCCCAGCACAGTCCGATAGCAGGAGGTGCGCGCCATGGGGTTGCCCGTCAGAGCCGCCAAGGCGGCCATCCTCCGCGGCGGCATCGCCGGTGCCGCCGCGACCGTCGTCCTGATCGGCCTCGGCTGCCAGCAGACGCAGTCGACGAACAACGGCTCGGGCTCCCCACGGGCGCCCTCCCTCCCCACGCGACACACCGCGGGCTCATCGGCCACCCATGCCGGTACGGCGCCCACGTCCACCGCGCCGCACTCCGCCGCACCCCGCACGATCCCCTCCGTACGCGACTTCACGCCGAAGTCAGGACCCGGCTGGAAGCCCGGCAAGAACAGCCGGGTGGTCGCCGACCTCAAGGGCCCGCTCGCCGACGAGGCCCGCATGATCGCCGACGAGCTGGGACTGCGCACCGCCTCCGGCGCCCCGCGCCGAGGTGATCTGTCCCTCGCCGTCGCTCCCGGTCAGGGCGGCGGCGCCGAGGCGTACCGGCTCACCGTCCGCAAGGGCGCCGCCCGCGTCACCGGCCCGGCCACCGCGGGCGTCTTCTACGGCACCCGGACCGTGAAACAGGCCCTGCGCTCCGGCGGCAAGCTCCCCGAGGGCGTCATCGACGACCGCCCCGGCCGCTCCCAGCGCGGGCTGAACCTGGACATCGCGCGCAAGTTCTACACCGCCAGCTGGATCGAGGCGCGGCTGCGCGAGATGGCCGACCTCAAGCTCAACCAGCTGGGGCTGCACTTCTCGGACGACCAGGGATTTCGTATCCAAAGCGATACCAACCCCGAGATCGTCTCGCCGCAGCACCTGACCAAGGCCCAGGTCCGCCGGATCGTCGCGCTCGCCGGGCAGCTGCACATCACGGTCGTGCCCGAGATCGACTCGCCCGGCCACCTCGGCGCGGTGATCCGCCAGTACCCGGACCTCCAGCTGCGCAACGCGGGCGGCACCTCGTTCCAGGGCGACGTGGACATCTCCAAGCCGGGCTCGGCCCGGATCGTGGACCAGCTGATGCGCGAGTACGCCCCGCTCTTCCCGGGCCGCTACTGGCACCTGGGCGCCGACGAGTACCTGGCGCTCACCGTGAAGGACCCCGAGGCCTCGTTCCCGCAGCTCGAAGCCGCGGCGAAGCGCAAGTACGGCTCACAGGCCACCGTCCAGGACCTGGCCACCGGCTGGCTGAACGACCGGGCGGCGGTCGCCCGCTCGCTCGGCAAGGAGCCCAAGGCGTGGAACGACGGCTTCTTCAGCGGCGGCGTCATCACCCCGGACAAGAACATCGAGGTCGAGTACTGGACGGGCCGCACCCGGTGGTCCGCCCGGCCGCCGGTGGAGTACCTGCGCGAGGGCCGGAACGTGGTGAACCTCAACTCCGAGTACCTCTATTACGTGCTCGGTGAGCCCAACGGCTTCTACTACCCCACCGGCAAGCGCATCTACGACGAATGGACCCCCGGCACCCTGCGCGGGACCCAGCCCGTCTCCGACAAAAAGCTGACCGGCCCGAGCCGCGTCCTCGGCGGCCGCTTCGCGGTCTGGTCCGACCAGCCCGAAGCCCAGACCGAGCAGCAGGTGGCCAAGGGCATCCGGCTGCCGCTCGCCGCGCTCTCCCAGCGCCTGTGGGACCCCGGGACACCCCCGCTGAGCTGGGCCGACTTCACCCGTCTCGCCAACCGGCTGGGAGTCTGAGCGGCAACGGCCTGAGCGGCAGAGGGGGAGAGAAGGAGGGACGGCCGGGGCCGCCACCCCCCACAGGAGAGGCCCCGACCGCCGTCCAGCTTGGGCCAGCTAAGGCCCTTGCTCCTTATAGCGTCGCACGCTTCGAATACGTCACACCCGCCGTGGACTCGAAACCTGACCGTTACGGGCACGCCGGTCGCGTCCATGCCCTGGGCCGACTCTGGACGGGACCGGTCGGATGCCCGTAACGTGCAGGTCCGCGCTGTGGGCGCGGTCAGCTTTATTTTCTCGCGTGGTTCCGGTCGGGCCACGTCCCCAGGGGGATCAAGAAATGTATCCGTGCGGGAACTGCCGCGCTGCCGCCGTCGGCCCCGACGGTCGCTGCGCTGCGTGCGGCACCTATCAGCAGCAGCAGCCGATGGCCGGGCCCGGGGGCTACCCCGCTGCGTCGCCGATGGGCATGCCGCCCGGCGGTGTCGATCTGCGGCGCGGGCTGGCCACGACACTCACCGTGCTGTTCGGCGTGACCATCGCCGTGCTGATCCTGGCGTTCATCGCCCGCGTCCAGCAGTACAACCTCTACGGGGACATCCTGGACGGCGGGTCGGTGTCCGGCTCGGACGCCGACGACGCCGACGACTTCTACGCCACCGCGCTGGTCCTCTCCACGCTGTCCATGCTCGCGGTCGCCATCGTGTGGCCCATCTGGTTCCGGCGGCTGCGGGTGAACGCCGAGACGTTCGCACCGGGCCAGCACCGCTTCAGCTCCGGATGGGCGGCGGGTGCCTGGTTCACCCCCGTGGTCAGCCTCTGGTTCCCCAAGCAGATCGCCAACGACATCTGGCGCGCCAGTTCCCCGCAGGGCCCGCACCAGGCCAACCGCAATCTGCTCAACGGCTGGTGGGTGTGCTGGGTCATCAGCGGCCCGCTCTTCAGCCTCTCCCTCGGGCAGTGGAGCAACGCCCGGCAGCGGGCCCTCGACAGCGGCATCTTCGGGGCGCGGGGCGCCATCGAGGACATGCAGACGGCGATCGGCACGAACTGCTTCGCGTACCTGCTCACCATCGCCGCCGCGATCCTCGGCCTGCTGCTCGTCCGGCAGATCACCGCGATGCAGGAGCAGCGCGCCGCGCTGCCGCCGCAGGCCCCGTACGGCCAGACGCCGCCGCAGGCCCCGATGGGTTCGGGTGCCCCGTACGGCGGCGCCCCCGCCAATCCGTACGGCGGTGCCCCGGCCAACCCGTACGGCGGCGGAGCCTCCGGCAACCCGTACGGCGCGCCCGCCCCGTCCCCGTACGGCGGCGGCGCACCGCAGATGCCGCCGGTCGTCCCGCAGGCCCCGCCCGCCCCGCCGTCCGGCCCGCCCGCCGGGCCGCAGCCGCCGTACGGGCAGGGCTAGCGCGCCGCCCGGCATCGCTGGACCGAGACTTCTCCGAGTGGGGCAGGAAGAGAGCGTGCAGGGGGACGACGCGGAACTGACCGCCGCGGTGAACGCGGCACAGGCCGGGGACGAGACCGCGTTCCGGGCCGTCTACCGGTCTGTCCACCCCCGCCTGCTCGGTTACGTGCGCACCCTGGTCGGCGACGCGGACGCGGAGGACATCACCTCCGAGTCCTGGCTGCAGATAGCCCGCGACCTCGGACGGTTCCACGGCGACGCCGACCGGTTCCGCGGCTGGGCCGCCCGTATCGCCCGTAACCGCGCCCTCGACCACATACGGATGCGCGGCCGCCGCCCGGTCATCGGCGCCGACGAGACCGAGCTGGAGTCCCGGGCGTCCGAGGCCGACACCGCCGGTGAGGCGCTGGAGGCCCTCGGCACCGGCCGCGCGCTCAGCCTCATCGCCCAGCTCCCGCAGGACCAGGCGGAGGCCGTGGTGCTGCGGGTGGTCCTCGGCCTGGACGCCAAGAGCGCGGCCGCGGTGCTGGGCAAGCGCCCCGGCGCGGTACGGACCGCCGCGCACCGTGGCCTGCGGCGGCTGGCCGATCTCCTCGGCGACACACCCGTGCTCGACGGGATACCCGGGCAGCGGGAGACGGGGGTGGCCAGGTCCGCGGGTGTGACGGAATCGGGCGCGCCAACGCAGAAAGACATGTGATGGCCGACGACCACCGCTACAGCTGGCTGGATGACAAGGCCGCGGAGCGGCTGCTTCGAGGTGAACCGGTCGAGGGGCAGCACGGCACCCCCGACGGCCGGAGCGATCGGCCGCACGCCGAAGCGGAACGGCTGGCCGCCGTGCTCGGCGCCGTGGCCGAGGAGGCCCGCCGCCCGGACGGCGCCGCCGAGGGCGCGAGCCCGCTTCCCGGCGAGGACACGGCGGTGGCCGCGTTCCGCGCCGCACACGCCAGGCCGACCCCGCCGACCGTGGTTCCCCTTTCGATAGAAGCCCAGGTCGGCGACAAGTCAACGCGCATAGCGCGACCGGCCGGAGGGCGCTGGACGCGGCGTCCGCTGCGCGCGGGCATGGTGGCCGCGGTCGCGGGCTGCGCGCTGAGCGGTTTCGCCGTCGCGGCGGCGGCCGGTGTCCTGCCCTTCGGGCAGAGCGGCGGCACCCCGGGCCCGGGGTCGAGCGTGTCGGACACCGGCCCCGGGGACTCCGTACGGCCGGAGATCTCCCAGGAGGGCGGCGCGTCGACGGCGCCCGACGACACCGGCGGGACCTCCGAGGGCCCCCAGGGCCGGGGCGTGCCGGGCGGTGGCGAGGGCCACGGCAAGGACAAGCACGGCAAGCACGACGGGCGCGACAAGCCCGGGAAGCGCGGCAAGGGGGAGAAGGGCGCCCCCGGGGCCTGGAAATCCGGCACCGGCATCGGCGACGGCAAGAACAACGGCACCGGACAGCGCGCCCTGGGCGCCTGCCGCCGCTACCTCGCGGCGGAGGCCGGTACCGGACCGGACGTCGGCCGGAAGGCGATGAACAAGCTGAAGCGGGCGGCGGGTGGCCGGTCCGCCATCCACGACTACTGCGTGCGGCTCGTCGGCGAGGACGCCGGTACGGGTGGCGGTACGGACGGCACGGGCACGCCCTCCGGTACGGGCAGCACCAACGGCAACGACGACTCCGGGAGCGGCGACGGCGGGTCCTCCAACCCCGCGCCCCCGCCGCCGTCCGGAGGCGGCGACGGTACGCAGAGCCCGGAGCCCACGCCGAGCGATGTCCCGTCGAACACCCTGTCCGGTACGCCGTCCGACAGCCCGTCGAGCACCCGGTCCGGCGCCTCCTCCGACAGCGCCTCCACGACTCCGTCGGACGCCGCGAAGCCAGCGAAATCGAGCACCCCATGAGGCTGGGGGATCTAGGTGTGACGTTTTTTTCAGGGGCGACGCAGTAAGAAACGGGCCGACTGGTCATCGGCCGCGCGAGAGCCGAGGTTCCCCCCGTACCGACGGCTCCGCGCATCGGCGCGGGCAGAGCACGTTCCCCCGGCTCTGCCCGCGCCACTTACCTCAGCCCCGCGTGGAGCCCTACTTGTAGACCACGACCTTGTCGCCCGCCTTCACCTGCTTGAAGACCGCCGCGATCTTCTTCTTGTCGCGCACGTTCACACATCCGTGCGACGCCCCGCTGTAGCCCCGGGCGGCGAAGTCGGCCGAGTAGTGCACCGCCTGGCCGCCGCTGAAGAACATCGCGTACGGCATCGGGGTGTCGTAGATCGTCGAGACGTGGTCCCGGCTCTTGAAGTTGACCTGGAACAGCCCCTCCCGGGTCGGCGTGTACTGCGAGCCGAAGCGCACGTCCATGGCCGACACGACCCGGCCGTTGATCATCCACGCCAGCGTCCGGCTGTTCTTGCTGATGCACAGCACCCGCCCCGTCAGGCACCGTGAATCCGGCTTGGCCAGCGGGTTGGTGGTCGGCGGGTACAGCTGGTCGCGGGTGGGCGGGGTGGTGCGGGACCGCAGGGAGGTCCAGGTGCGGCTGTCCACCGAGCCGGTGGCGGCGAGGCCCCGGGCGCGCTGGTACGAGGCGACCGACGCGCGCGTCACCGTGCCGAAGTAGCCGGTCGGGTTGCGGTCGAAGTGCCCGAGCTGGCGCAGCCGGGCCTGGAGTTCGCGCACCCGTTCGCCGCTGGTGCCGAAGGCGACGACGGGCGGCGCCACCCGCGGCGCGGTGCGGGGCTTCGCCGCCACCCGGGTGCGGGGCGGGGTCGCCGGGCGGTGGGTGGCCCGAGGGGTGTGGGTGTACGTGCGGTGCGGGCGCGGCGCGGCGGCCGCCGGGGTACGGGGCGCCGTGCTCGCCGTACTCGTGCCCGCCCGTGGCTCCGCCGCTCTGGTATGTCGCTGTCCGTCCAGGGTCACCGTCTCGCCCCGGCAGCCCGCCACGAGGGCCGCGGCGGCGGCTGTGGCGAGTGCGGTGCGGACGACCGATCTTCCGTGCATGCATCCCCCTATCGCCGGTTCGTCGCCCGGAATGTTGCCCGGGGCTGCCGTGCCGTGAACATCGGCGCATGCTGTGAAGAAGGCCCTGAATGGGTACAAGGGCAGATATAAGCCACCGGAAGGCAGGGACTCATGGCGCGCGAGTCGGAGTCGGGCTTCCCGATCGAGCCGGTGTACGGGCCCGCTGCTGATGACGCCCGCGTCGGTAAGCCCGGTGCGTACCCGTTCACCCGTGGCGTCTATCCGTCGATGTACACCGGCCGTCCGTGGACGATGCGTCAGTACGCGGGGTTCGGCACCGCCGCCGAGTCCAACGCCCGCTACCGGGAGCTGATCGAGCACGGCACGACCGGTCTGTCGGTCGCGTTCGACCTGCCCACCCAGATGGGCTACGACTCCGACGCGCCGCTCGCGCACGGCGAGGTCGGCAAGGTCGGCGTCGCCATCGACTCGATCGAGGACATGCGCGTCCTGTTCGACGGCATTCCGCTCGATCGGGTCTCGACGTCGATGACGATCAACGCGCCCGCCGCGCTGCTGCTGCTCCTCTATCAACTCGTCGCCGAGGAGCAGGGGGTGCCGGGGGACCGGCTGACCGGCACCATCCAGAACGACGTCCTCAAGGAGTACATCGCGCGCGGCACGTACATCTTCCCGCCCGCGCCCTCGCTGCGGCTCATCGCGGACATCTTCCAGTACTGCCGGACCGCCCTGCCCAAGTGGAACACGATCTCGATCTCCGGCTATCACATGGCCGAGGCCGGTGCCTCGCCCGCGCAGGAGATCGCGTTCACGCTCGCGGACGGCATCGCGTACGTCCGTACGGCCCTCGCGGCGGGCATGGGCGTGGACGACTTCGCGCCGCGCCTCTCCTTCTTCTTCGTCTCCCGTACGACCCTGCTCGAAGAGGTCGCCAAGTTCCGCGCCGCGCGCCGGATCTGGGCGCGGGTGATGCGCGACGAGTTCGGGGCGCGCGACCCGAAGTCGCAGATGCTGCGCTTCCACACGCAGACGGCGGGCGTCCAACTCACCGCCCAGCAGCCCGAGGTGAACCTCGTCCGGGTCGCCGTCCAGGGGCTCGCGGCGGTCCTCGGCGGCACCCAGTCGCTGCACACCAACGCCTTCGACGAGGCCATCGCCCTGCCCACCACCGCCTCGGCCCGGCTCGCGCTGCGCACCCAGCAGGTGCTGGCGTACGAGACGGACGTGACGGCGACCGTCGACCCGTTCGCGGGCTCGTACGCGGTGGAGGCGCTGACCGACGCCGTCGAGGAGGCGGCGGTGGACCTGATGCGCCGGATCGAGGATCTGGGCGGCTCCGTGGCCGCCATCGAACAGGGCTTCCA
Organism: Streptomyces sp. NPDC059850; assembly: GCF_042731515.1. Classification (NCBI taxonomy): domain Bacteria; kingdom Bacillati; phylum Actinomycetota; class Actinomycetes; order Kitasatosporales; family Streptomycetaceae; genus Streptomyces; species Streptomyces sp. NPDC059850. Next base: position 76,843 of record NZ_JBHWJI010000011.1, on the reverse strand, counting down.
GAAGGACGAGATCGAGCGCAACGCGTATCGCGTCGCCCGGGAACAGGAGGCGGGGGAGCGGGTGGTGGTTGGCGTGAACCGGTTCCGGATCGACGCGGAGGAGCCGTACGAACCGCTGCGCGTGGACCCGGCCATCGAGGAGCGCCAGCGCGACCGGCTCGCCCGGCTCCGGGCCGGGCGGGACCGGGCGGCGGTGGCGGCGGCGGTGGCGGCGCTGAAGAAGGCGGCCGGGAGCGAGCCGGGCACGGCCAATGTGCTCTACCCGATGAAGGACGCGCTCGCCGCGCGGGCCACGCTCGGCGAAGTGTGCGACGCGTTGCGGGAAGTGTGGGGCACGTATGTCCCGGCCGATGCATTCTGAGCGGTAATCGCTTTATCAGGGGGGATGGTCCGATGAGGGCTTCATGGGGGCGAGCTGTGGCAGCGGTCTGGTGCGCGCTGGCCGTCGCGGGCTGTGGGGGCGGGGACGGGGACGGGGACGCGGGCCGGGTCTTCGACAGGCCGGGCGGAAGCGCCGTCGCACGCCCCTCCTCCGCGCCGCCGTCCTTCGCCGCGCCCTCCGCCGTGGCGCGGGACGCGGAGCCGCTGCGGTTCCTGCCCGTCGCGTCGTCCGTCCAGGGCCCCTGCCCGGGGCGTACGGCGCTGGGCGCGAGCCCCGGCGCGTACGCCACGTACCGCGACGCCACGACGGACACCTGCTACGTCGTCACGCCCGACTCCGGTATGACGGCGCGGCCCGCCTGGGCGAAGGCGAGCTACGAGACCTCGGGCGCGGGCTGGGTCGTGACCGTCGGCCTCACCGCCCGCGACCGCGCCCGGTTCGCGCAGCTCACCGGCACGCTGGCCGCCCGGCAGCCGCCGCGGAACCAGCTGGCCATGGTGCGCGAGGGCACGCTGCTGTCCGCGCCGTCCGTCGCGCAGGCCCTCACCGGCGGCACCGTCCAGATCTCCGGGAGCTTCACCGGGGACTCGGCGCGCCAGCTCGCCCGGGACATCCGGGGCGGGTGAGCGGGGTGGGTGAGCGGGGTGGGTGAGCGACACTGGGATCATGTCTGCTCCCCGCCGCACCTGTCCGGTCTGCACCCGTGAGATCGCGGTCGTCGGCGGTCGCTTCGCCCGCCACGACCCGCCGGGCCGCCGCTCCGACTACGAGCTGGTCTCCTGCCCGGGGTCGCGGCGGATCGCGCCGCTGCTGACCACCCCGCCGAAGCTGTTCGGCGGGGACGAGCCGCCGGCCCCGGGCCAGCAGCCGCTGTTCTGAGGCGCGGCCGGCGCCAGAAGCGGCGGCGCTAGAACAGGCCCAGCTGGGCGACGAACATCGCGATGGAGATGGCGAGGACCCAGCCGATGGCGTGCTCCATCAGTTTGTCGTGGTCGGAGCCGGAGGGGCCGCCGGTGCCGGTCCGGTGGACCGCGATGTCGGTCATGCGGGTCTTCCTTGCTGCTCGGAGACGCTGAGTCTGCTTGGGGATGTCGGGGAGGATAGTGATGATGGTGATGAAACGGGCAACCACTGTTGCCCAGGGTGCGTGGCCTTCCCCGCTCGGGTAAAGGGGGAGTGGTGTAACTCACCCACATGTTCGAGCGCGTCCGAGCGAGGAGGTCCATCGTTGACCAGCGTCATTCCGAAGGGGCTGGGCGAGCAGGTCAGGGCGCTGGCCGACGGCGAGGTGACCTCGCGGGCGCTGGTCGAGCAGGCACTGAGCCGCATCGCCGAGACCCAGCCCACGTTGAACGCCTTCCGGCGCGTCCGGGCCGAGGCCGCGCTGCGCGAGGCCGCCGACGCCGACCGGCGGCTGGCGGCGGGCGAGCGGCTGCCGCTCCTCGGGGTGCCCCTCGCGGTCAAGGACGACACGGACGTGGCGGGCGAGCCGACCGCGTTCGGCTGCTGCGGCGACTTCCCGGCCAAGACGGAGGACGGTGAGGCGGTACGGCGGCTCCGGGCGGCCGGGGCCGTGATCGTCGGCAAGACGAACACGCCCGAGCTGGGCCAGTGGCCGTTCACCGAGGGCCCCGCCTTCGGCGACACCCGCAACCCCTGGAGCCTCGCCCACACCCCCGGCGGCTCCTCCGGCGGCGCCGCGGCCGCCGTCGCCGCCGGGCTGGTCCCCGCCGCGCTCGGCTCGGACGGCGCGGGCTCGGTCCGTATCCCGGCCGCCTGGACGCATCTCGTCGGCATCAAGCCGCAGCGCGGCCGGATCTCCACCTGGCCGGACGCCGAGGCCTTCAACGGCATCACCTGCAACGGCCCGCTCGCCCGCACCGTCGCCGACGCCGCCCTGCTGCTGCACGCGGCCAGCGGCAACCGCGACGGCGACCTGCACTGCCCCGACCCCATCGACGTGCTGTCAGCCCCGGGGCGCGATCCGGGGCGGCTGCGGATCGCCCTGTCGTTCAAGCCCGCGTTCACGGGCACGCCGAAAAGCCTGGACCCGGCCGTCCGCGCCGCCGTGACCGGCCTCGCCGAGCGGCTGGCCGCCCTCGGCCACGAGGTCGAGGAGGCCGAGCCGCGCTACGGCGCGGTCGGGCTCGCCTTCCTGCCCCGCGCCACGGCGGGCCTGTGCGAATGGGCGGCGCGCGTGCCCGATCCGCTCCTGCTGGACGTCCGTACGCGCGCGGCCGTCCGCAACGGCCGCCTCCTGCGCGGCGGCGCCCTGCGGCTGGCCCGCGCCGCCGAAGGGCCCCTGCGGCGCCGGGTCGGCGCCATCTTCCGCCGGTACGACGTCGTCCTCTCCCCGACGACCGCCACCCCGCCGCTGCGGATCGGCGCCATGGCCCGGCTGTCCGGCTGGCACACCGACCGCGCGATGATCGCGGCCTGCCCGTACGCCTGGCCCTGGAACGTCTTGGGCTGGCCCGCCGTCAACGTCCCCGCGGGCTTCGCCGACCCCGCCGCCACCCTCCCCCTGGGCGCCCAGCTCCTGGGCCCGGCCTGCAGCGAACCCCTGCTGATCTCCCTGGCCGCCCAGCTGGAGTCCGACCAGCGGTGGTACGAACGCTGGCCTTAAGAGGTTGCTGTTTCTACTTTTTGCGGCGATTTGGGTTTCCAGGTTTTTCGAGAGGAGGTGCGGGCCTCTTTGCTCCGCTCAGGTCGCTTTGCTTGCCCTCGTTGGTCCCCTTGAGGGGTGCCGAAGAGCTGGAGGCGTTGGTCGCGGCTGACGGTTGCATCCACGCATATTGCTTCTTCACCACCCCTTGCGTCTCGAGTGCCCTATTCATGTTGGACGCGTTTTCTATCTCGAGTGCCCTGCTTACGGTGTCTCGCTCTCCAGGGGAAAACGAGTGGCTTTTTAAGGTGGTCCACTTCTGTATGGTGTCGCTGTCGACTTCGAAGTCCTGTCCGAATTGCTCAAACGAGTAACTCGGGTCTTCAATTTTCCTCCGCGCCCATTCTAGTGTGAATTCTTTTTTGTCCTTGGCTGACTGCTTGGCGTTTTTCTTTATCGCGTCGTCCACAAGGCCCCGTTCTTCGGGCGTGAGTGGAATGGTCTTGGGGGTATTGTTTGCCAATTCCCACAGCTGCTTGTTGCCGATATCGTTTCGCTTTCTCGCAAAAGTGCTGTAAGAGGTTTTGGTTGCTATGTTTTCTTCCGCCCACTGCATGAGAAGTATCTTGGCCCGTTCGTCCGAAAGTTCGGAATTGCTGGGCACGTGATATACCGGCATCCGTTGCCTCCATGTAAAAAGTTTTCACTTTGTGGCTGGGGGTGAGCCATCCGACCTTGCTGCACAAGGCTGCTACGGATGTGGCTGTCTGATGGTTCACTTGCCTCGACGTGTTGGCATGAAGCCACGCGATGGATGGCCACCGCGTCCGCCTGATGCCCGGAGGGCTCCCGACCGGCGGGTTCCACCGCATGTGGGGGCGGCGGACGGCGGGCCGGTCCGCGACCTCACCCTCTCGGGCGGGGGCCCAGCGCCGCGGCGATCGCGGACAGGTGGCGGTCCACAGGGCCGAGGGTCAGGAGGCCGCTGCCCGCGCCCGCGAGCTGGCCCGATGCCGGGAGGAGGCGGGCGTGGGCGCGGTGGAGGGCGTCCCGGTCGCCGAGTCGTAGGGCAGCCGCCGCCTCCAGGCAGCACAGCGCCTCGTACAGCAGGTCCGCGGGCGGCTCCGGCAGGGCGCGCAGGGCCGCCCGCGCCTTTTCGGCGGGCAGGGCGAACGGCTCGGCCCAGGGGCGGTACGGGCCCCAGTCCGCGTCCAGGTCGACGCCCAGGTCGGCCCCCAGACCGACGCCCCGGCCCGCGCTCGGGTCGATGCCCCGGTCCGCGCCCGGGTCGGCGCTCCGGTCCGTGCTCGGGTCGATGCCTTGGTCCGTGCTCGGGCCGACGCCCAGGCCCGCGCCCGGGTCGGTGCTCCGGTCCGCGCCCGGGTCGGCGCCCTGGCCCGCGCTCGGGTCGGCGCTCCGTCCCACGCCCAGGTCGACACCCAGGCCCGCGCCCGGGTCGGCGCCCTGGCCCGCGCCCGGGTCGGTGCTCCGGTCCGCGCCCGGGGCGGCACCCCGGCCCGCGCCCAGGTTGGTGCCCCAGTCCGCGCCCAGGTCGACACCCAGGCCCGTGCCCGGGTCGGCGCCCTGGCCCGCGTCCAGGTCGGTGCTCCGGCCCGCGCTCGGGTCGGCGCCCCGGGCCGCGCCCAGGTCGACGCCCCCGCCCGCGCCCGGGGCGACGCCCCGGTCCGCCGCCTCCCGCGCGGAGCGCTCGCCGCCTGACAGTCGCAGGCACAGCAGCGCCAGCGGCAACAGCCCCCGTTCCACCCCCGGCATCCCGGCCCCCGCCAGCCGCCCGGCCGCCGCCCGGTACGCGGCCTCGGCCCGCGCCGTCCGTCCGGCCGCGGCGAGCCGTAGCGCCGCGTACCACTCGGTGAAGACGCCCACCAACGGCAGCTCATGGCGCGCGGCCAGCCGGTCCGCGACGGCGGCGTGGCCGTCCGCGGCCGCGAAGTCGCCGAGCGCGCAGCGCGCCTGGAGCCGGACCAGGTGGCCCAGCACCTCGTACGTCACCAGCCCGTGCCGGGCGGCCACCGCGACCAGCTCCGCCCCGATCGCGTCCCGCCTCGGCGCGAGCCCGGCCCGGGTGCAGGCCTGCATGAACGCCCCGTTGAGGGCGAAGACCAGCAGCGCCGGATCGTCCAGCCGCCGGGCGATCCCCTCGGCCTCCCGCGCCGCCTCGGGCCCGCGCGGGGAGCGGGTGCCGCGCGACTCCAGCGCGATGGTGGCCAGCAGCCGACAGCGCGCCGCGCTGCCCTCGGGCGGCGAGGGCAGCGCGGCCAGGGCGCGCTCGGCCGCGCCGACGATCCGGGCCGCCAGCTCCGGGTCGTCGCCACGGGTCCAGATCGCGGGTACGTCGTACGCGCCGATCACCCGCGCGGTGAGTTCCGGATCGCCGCACTCCTCGGCGGCGGTGATGGCCGCCAACCGGTGCTGCCGGGCGGCCTCCAGCCCGTCGCCGCCGGTCACGGCGAGGTTCCGGATGAGCCCGACCGCCGCCTCCAGCCGAGCCCGCGCCCCACCACCGACGGTCCGCCCGTAGACGTCGGCCGCCTCGGCCCACACCCGAGCCGCCGCCCCGGGCGGCTCTTCGGGAGCGGCCCGGGTCGTTGCTTCGGCGGTGGGTGGCGGGCCGGGTGGCGGGCCGCTGCTGGGCGCTGGCCCGCTGTCGGTCGTGGCCTCCCGCGCCAGGCCCAGGCGGGAACCGGGGGCGGGGCCTCGCCGGGGTGCGGGGCAGCGCCCGGGCCGGGGGCTGGGGCGGAGCCCCAGGGGGGTCCGGGGCGGAGCCCCGGGTTCGGGAAGGGGCGGGGTGGGGGACGGCTCGCCGCAGGCGGGGGCGATCATCCCGGGCGGCGCCTCCAAGGCCGGATCCTGGGCCAGGATGTCCGCTTCCAGGCGGCGGAGGCGCGGGCCTGGGTCCAGGCCCAGGTGGGTGGTCAGGGTGGTGCGGGCCCTGCGGAGGGCGGACAGGGCGTCGGCCTGGCGGTCCGCGCGGTAGAGGGCGAGGGCCAGCAGGCGCCAGGCGTCCTCGCGCCAGGGGTGGTCGGTCAGGTGGGCGTTGAGGTCGGGGACCGCCTCGGCGGGGCGTCCGAGGGCGAGCAGGGTTTCGGCGCGCTGCTCGACGGCGCGGAGCCGCAGTTCGGCCAGGCGGGAGCGTTCGGCGCGGGTCCAGGGCTCCGCCTCGAACTCCGCGTACGCCGGACCGCGCCACAGCTCCAGCGCCTCGCCGAGCCGCCGCAGCGCCGCCGTGGGCGGCAGGGTCGCGGCGGCGCCCACGGCCGCCTCGAAGCGCCACGCGTCCACCGCGTCGGGCGCCGCCCGCAGCGCGTACCCGGGGCCCTCGGTGACCAGCAGCCGGGCCCGGGTGCGCGGCGGACGGTCGGGTTCCAGGGCGCGGCGGAGGGCGCCGACGAAGGTCTGTACGGCGCCCACGGCCCCCGCCGGGGGCTCGTCCCACAGGTCCTCGACCAGCCGCGCCACCGGTACGACCCGGCGGCGGGCCACGATCAGCCGGGCCAGCACCGCCCGGTGCCGGGGCCCCTTCAACGCGAGCGCGCCGCCGTCGCCCTCCGCCACCACCGGCCCGAGCACACCGAACGCGACCCGTTCCCACGTCACCCGGCCACCGTAACCGGGCGCGGAGTTGCCGTACCGACCAAGCCGGACTCCCCGCGCCCGGCCGGGCCCGATCGGCAAGGCGGCCCCCGCCCGCGCTGATCAGCTGCTGATTGGGGCGCGGCAGCCTCGTCCCATGCCACAGCACACCACCCCTGCCATCCCCGGCTTCGACTATCACTGCCTCGCCGCCCACGACGGCGTCAAACTCAACGTCGCCGTAGGCGGAACCGGCACCCCCGTCGTCCTCCTGCACGGCTTCCCGCAGACCCACCTGATGTGGCGGCACGTCGCCGCCGACCTGGCGGCCGACCACACCGTCATCTGCCCCGACCTGCGCGGCTACGGCGCGAGCGACAAACCGGCCGAGGCCGACGACGGCACCGCGTACGCCAAGCGCACGATGGCCGCCGACATCGTGGCCGTAGCCCGCGCGCTCGGCCACGACCGCTTCGCCCTCGCCGGGCACGACCGCGGCGCCCTGGTCGCTTTCCGCGCCGGGCTCGACCACCCGGAGGCCATCACCCACCTCGCCGCCCTCGACGTGCTGCCGACGCTGGACATGTGGGACGCGATGCACGGCATCACCGCGGCTGTCGGCTTCCACCTCTACCTGATGGCGCAGCCCCCCGGCCTGCCCGAGCGGATGATCGCCGCCGCCCCGGACGACTTCTTCGGCCACTTCCTCGACCTCTGGGCCACGGACCCCGCCGCGATCCCCGCCCCCATCCGCGCCGCGTACCTGGACGCCTGCCGCGCCGCCGTCCCGTCGATCGTCGCCGACTACCGGGCCTCCGCCGGGATCGACGCCGAACACGACCGGGCCGACCGGGAGGCGGGCCACCGGCTGCGGATGCCGGTCGCCGTCCTGCAGCAGGACTGGGGCGCCGCCCTCGGGTTCGACGCGGAGGCCCTGTGGCGCGCGTGGGCGCCCGATCTGCACCACGCGACCGTGTCGTACGGCCACTTCATGGCCGAGGAGGCGCCCGCCGACGTCGCGAAGGCGCTGCGCACGCTCCTGGCCCGCCCCGCCTGGAGGCCGTAAAACCGCCCTACGGGAAGTCAACTCCGGCTAGCTTGGCGGTAGATCATCCGAACGTACGGCCCCCACCCGTCAGGAGCCCGCTCCGTGTCCGACGATGTCGTGCAGCGCATCGACACCACCAAGCCGCACTCCGCCCGCTTCTGGAACTACTTCGTGGGCGGCAAGGACCACTACGAGGCCGACCGCGAGGTCGGCGACCAGATCAAGGAGATCTTCCCGGGCCTGGCCGACGTCGCGGTGGCCAGCCGCCACTTCCTCGCCCGCGCGGTCACCTGCCTGGCCGCCGAGCACGGCGTACGGCAGTTCCTGGACATCGGGACCGGCCTGCCGACCGCCGACAACACCCACCAGGTGGCGCAGCGCGTCGCGCCGGACGCGCGGATCGTGTACGTCGACAACGACCCGCTCGTCCTCGTACACGCCCGCACCCTGCTGAGCAGCACACCCGAGGGCGCCACCGACTACCTCGACGCGGACCTCTACGCCCCGGACACCGTCCTCGCGGCGGCGGCCGGGACGCTGGACCTCACCCGGCCGGTCGCGCTCGTGCTGCTGAACGTCCTCGGCCACGTCGCCGAGCCCGCCGAGGTCCGTTCCCTGGTGGGCCGTCTGATGGCGGGGCTGCCGTCCGGCAGCTATCTGGTGATCGGCGATTCCACCGCCACCAGCGAGGGCATGATCGCGGCCTCGGCGGCGTACAACGCGAGCGGCGCGGTGCCGTATTACGTGCGTCCGGTGGACGAGATCGCGTCGTTCTTCGACGGGCTCGACGTGCTGGACCCGGGCATCGTCCCGATCACCCACTGGCGGCCGGAAGACACCACCCACGCGGTAGACGCGTACGGAGGCGTGGCCCGCAAGCCGTAAGCCACCCAGGCACCTCAGGCCCGCGTCACCGCCACCGCCTGTCAGGCGTCGGGCACGTCGGGCACGTCGGACGCGTCGGCGTCGAGGTCGTCGGCGATCCTCCGCAGCCCCGCCGCCACGTCCCGCGCCGACGGAGCGTGCTGCGGATCGATCAGCCACTGCTGGGTCAGCCCGGCGACCAGCGCCATGTGCACCGACCCGACCGCGCGGGCCAGTTCACGCGCCTCCGCGCTGTCGGTGCCGTCGATGCCGTGCAGATCCGCCGCCATCTCCGTACGGGACGCCTCGAAGGCCTCCGCGATCTGCTGCCGGATCTCCGGGAAGCGCTCGGCCTGCGCGAGCGCTTCGGCGCTGGCCACCAGCAGCGGCCGGTCCGTGGCCTCGGACCCGACGACCCGCTCCCACATCGACTCGACGCGCCGCCCCGCCGCCGACTGGGCGCGGACCTTGTCGCCCCACTCCTGGAGCATCTCCAGGAGCGCGGCGTTGAGCAGCGCTTCCTTCGAGTCGTAGTGGTAGTTGATCGTGCCGAGCGGCGCGTTGGCGGCGGCGGCGATGTCGCGCGAGGTGGTGCGGGCGTATCCCCGCTCCTCCAGGCACTTCTTCGCCCCGGCCATGAGCTGTTCGCGGTGTCGCATGCGGGGCAGCGTACCTCACTTCTGAACGAACGTTCAGGACGTCTGTTCAGAAGGGTGTGCTGAAACGCTCCTGCGCAGCAGCGATAGCGAAGCGTGAACGGGGTACGGAGGTCTCATGCCTGCCAGCTTCAGTTCCGCGAGAACCCGCGCCGCACTCCGCTCATCAGCGCGCGTTTCCCTTGATTTCCTCCTGGTCCTCGTGGCGACGGCGGTGGTCCTATGGCTTCTGGGCCAGATGTGGTCGGTCGTCTGGCCGCTCATCGTCGGCTTGCTGCTCACCACGCTCACCTGGCCCCTGGCGCGCTTTCTGCGCGGACACGGGTGGCCGCCCGCCGTGGCCGCGTCGGCCGTCACCGTGCTGTTCCTCCTGCTCGCGACGGGCGTCGTGGCGCTGATCGCGGTCCCGGTGGCCTCCCAGTCCGGCGACCTGGTCGACGGCGTGACCCAGGGCGTGCACAAGGTGCGCGACTGGGCCGCCGGGCCACCGCTGAACATCGACGACGCCCAGATCGCCGACGCGACGGACAGCGCGGCCGCCAAACTGCAGAAGAGCGCCAGCAGCATGGTCGGCACGGTCATCACCGGAGTGAACGCCGTGGTCGGCGGTCTGGTCACCGCCGTCCTGGCCCTCTTCCTGATGTTCTTCTTCCTCAAGGACGGCCCGCGCTTCCTGCCCTGGCTCGCCCGCCAGCTGCCCGGTCGGCTCGCCACCGACATCCCCACCGTGGCCGCGCGCGGCTGGGACACGCTCGGCGCGTTCGTACGGTCCCAGGCGCTGGTGGGCCTGCTCGACGCCGTCTTCATCGGCCTCGGCCTGCTGATCCTGGGCGTACCGCTGGTGCTGCCGCTGGCGGTGCTGACCTTCGTATCCGCCTTCGTACCGATCGTGGGCGCCCTGTTCGCGGGCTTCGTCGCGGTGCTCATCGCGCTGGTGGCCAACGGCCCGATGGACGCGCTCCTCACGCTGGGGATCATCGTGGTGGTGCAGCAGCTTGAGGGCAATGTGTTCCAGCCCATGATCCAGAGCCGCGGGCTCGGCCTGCACGCTGCCGTGATCCTGCTGGCGGTGACGCTGGGCGCCAGCCTGGCCGGTGTCGTGGGCAGCCTGCTCGCCGTACCGGTCGCCGCGCTGATCGCGGTGGTCTGGAACTACCTGCGCGAGCAGCTCAGCGACCCGCCGCAGGAGCCGGAGCCGCTCGGTTAGCCGGACGTTAGCGGAGCGGTAGCGGGCGCCAGCGGAGCGGCAGGTTCGCGGTAGCGGCCCCGGCCAGAGTGGTTGTCGTACCGAGGAAACAACGACACCAACTGTCCCGGGGGGGACCTGAAATGAACTCCACCGCCACCGCCACCGCCACCGCCACCGCCACCACCACTGCCCGCACCGCCCGCCGCCGCACCCTGCGCGTCGCCGCCGCGGCCCTCACCGCGGCCGCCGCCCTGACCCTGACCGCGTGCAACGGCTCGGAAACCGGCGCGAAGGCCTCGGACAAGGCGGACTCCGCCGCGGCAGCCAAGGACGGCGCGGGCTCCTCCGAGGTGCAGGGCTCGGAGTCCGGCTCCGAGTCCCAGGCGGACTCCGGTACGAAGGCGGGGGGCGGGGGCAACCAGTCCGCCCCGACCTGCCACACCGACGGCCTGAAGGCGGCGTTCGCCACGGGCGAGGACGCGGTCCCGGACCCGAACGCGGAGGGCTCGACCACCACCTCCATCGTGCTCACCAACACCACCGGCACGTCGTGCAAGATCGGCGGCTTCCCGGGCGTGGACCTCAACACCGAGCACGGCAGCGCGGACTGGTCGCTCCAGCGCTCCTCGACCAAGTACAGCTCGATCACCCTGGGCCCGGGGGACAGCACCGACTTCACCATCAACCTCGCCCTGGCCCCCGAGGACGACGAGGACTCCTGGACGCCCGCCTACGCGGTCATCACCCCGCCGAACCAGACCAAGTCGATCACCCTCGACTGGCCCTGGGGCGGGCTCGTCGACCAGCGGAGCGCCACCCGCCCGGCCACCTTCGTGAACCCCATCGGCTGAGCCGAGTACGTAAGGCCGCCGCCCCGGTGTGACGCGACGTCACGCCGGGGCGCGCAGCTCTCCGTAGAGGCGTACGAACGCCCCGCACACCAGCGGCATGACCACCGGGGGCAGCAGGAGCAGGGCCACGCCCGTGGGCAGGATCTTCACCAGCACGCCGGTCATCCACACGTTGTCGTCGCTGAGCCACAGCATGCCGAGCCCGGCGTAGTGGGCGAGGGGCGCGGCCGCGTACTGGGCCAGTACGAAGACGACCACGGCGGCCACCATGCCCAGCGCGCCCAGGCCGAGCGTGCGCCACCGCGCGCGGCGGGTCAGCACCCACGAGCGGGACAACGCCCTGAACGGGTTACGGCGTTCCACCACCGTCTCGGCGGTGGCCAGCGCCAGCCGGGAGTACAGCAGCGGGCCGAGGCACCAGATGGCGATCGGCAGCACCCACCCCACCAGCGTGTACTGCCAGGACGCGGTTTCGCCCAGCGGCGTGGTCTCCACACCGGGCACCTTGTTGCCGTCGACGAGGGTGAACAGCACCAGCCCCGCCATCACCACGGCGCCCACGGCCAGCGCGGTCAGCGCGTTGACCGCGAGGGCGGCGGGAAACCGCCGCCGCGTACGCCGCCACAACTCGCGGATGGTCAGCGGCCCGTCGTCCCGCGTGGCATGCGAGCCACCGACGGCGTACGCGGTGTGCAGTACGGAGAGAGCGAGCAGCCCCAGCACGAGCAACAGCGGCGCCACCACGAACCCGACCCGCACCAGCGGCTCCAGGCCACCGTCCGCGTAGGCCACGTAGGAGTCCTCGTTGGCGATGTTGGCGTCCGCGTAGTCCCGGACCCTCTCGAACCCGTCCCACGCCGCCGCGAACCCACCCCCCACGATCGCGCACCCGACCACGGCGGTCAGGCCGGACACCCACAGCGTGAACCCGTACAACACCCGGCGCCCCGCCCGGTCGGCCGACTGATTTCCCTCGTGCCCCATCGACCTGCCCTGACCTTCGTACGACTCCGCGATAACGCCCCCCAAGACGATCACCGGGCGCCAGGGGTTCCACCGCCGCACGCCCGGGCGGCGATGCGTTCGCCGAGTTCGGCGGCTGGGGCACTCGGCGCTCGGTCTCCACCGGCACTCCACGAAAACACTTCCCCGCCCTGGTCTGCTCTCCTCTCACCATCGGAGAGAGAAAGAGCAGGCCATGCGAACCTCTGTACGCCGCACCAGTCGCGTCCTCGCACTCGTCCTCGGCGCCGTCACGTCGGTGACCGCGCTGTCCGGCAGCGCCTCGGCCGACGACATGGACGCCCCGTACGCCCGCGCCGCCGCGAAGGTGGCCCAGGACGGCACGGTCCTCGCGTCCAAGAACGTCGCCTCGGTCACCCGGGGGACCGGCACGAGTGCCGCAGGCGTCTACTGCGTCAGGGTCTCGGACCCCAACGTCATCGATGACCTGGCCGACGCGGCGGTCGTCGCCACGGTCAACGACTTCCGGGGCGAGATCACCGCCATCGGCGCACCGCACGGCTACTGCGGCAGGGCCACCGACACCATCACGATCGTGACCGGCGACAGCGCAGGCAGGGTGGTGGACAGGCCGTTCACCGTCGCCGTGCTCTAGCCCTGCTCGCGCGTTGAGGGCCCGACTGCCTGGCGTCGGGCCCTCAACGCGTTTCCGCCTCAGGCGTGGGAGGCGTAGCCGACGAAGGCCGTCCAGGCGGCCGGTGTGGCCGTCAGTTGGGGGCCATCGGGGACCTTGGAGTCGCGGATGTGGATCGTGCCGGTGGGGGTGGCGGCGACCTCGACGCAGTCCGGACCGTCAGCTGTGCTGTGCGTGCTCTTGGTCCAGCCGACCTCGACACAGGCCGGGCCGTCGTCGGTGCTGTAGCTGCTCTTCATCCATGCGACCTCGACGCAGTCCGGGCCGTCGGGCGTGCTGTAGCTGCTTTTTATCCACTCACAGGGCTTGAGGGTCATGTCTCTCCCAGCACTTTTTCGATGAGGGCCAGCGACTCCCGTGGCGTGAGAGCCTGCGCCCGGATGATCCCATAGCGGGTGTCGAGGACTTGCGCCTCTTTGGGGTTGGCGATCAAGCGGCTGAATAGCTGAACTTCGACGTATCCGACCATGGTGCCGTCCTTGAGCTTCAGCAGCCGGAATGATCCGTCGAGACCGGGGTTCTCCTGACAGCCCAGGGGGAGGACCTGGAGGTCTACGTTCCGCAACTCGCCCAGTGCCAACAGGTGTTCGAGCTGCCTCCGCATCACCATCTTGCCCCCGATGGGGCGGCGCAGAGTTGCCTCGCACTGCACGAAGTTGAGAACAGGGCGTGTTCTCGTCGGGTCGAAGATCTCCTGGCGCGCCATACGAGCCGCCATCCGCCGATCCACCTCTTCTTCGGTGAACCTTGGACGTCGGGTGGTGAACGACGCCAGCGCGTACTCCTCGGTCTGCAGCAGGCCATGGATGATCGAGTTGTTGTAGGCACACAGCTCGACCGACTCATCCTCCAGCTTCTTCAGGTTCCGTACCTTCTTGGGGTACCTGGCCTCGGCGACGTCCTTCTTCATCTCGGCGATCTTGCCGCCCGCCCCCAGGACCTCATCCGCCGCGTCCAGGAACTCCGGCTTGGGGATGCGCCTCGCGCGCTCGACGGCCGAGACCTGCTCCTCGCCGTACCCGATCCGCGCCCCCAACTCGGCCTGCGTCAGCCCTGCCGCTTCGCGCCACAGCTTGATCTGGCGGCCGACCGTCCGCAGCACCGCACCACTGTCGTCTTCGTCCAGGCCCAAGTCCTCGCTCATGTGTTGCCCCACCTCCGATGTGCCGTTCGTGCCGGTCACGGCGGACGGGCCGGACGGAATCCGACCAACGCCGGACAGTCACTTCACGTATTGGCGTCGCTACTTTTCAGCCTAAGCACGCACGGCCACTCTGAGTGACGTGAGCCAACAAATCACCCGAACCAGCACTTCCGCTTCGCACTACACCGTGCTGCTCTCCGCCACCCGCAAGGGCGCCCGCCTCGCCCGGCTGCTCGCGACCGAGCGCATCCGGGCTTGGGAGTTGCCCCACGAGAAGGCGGCGCTGATCGTCGCCGAGCTGGCCGCGAACGCCGCGCTGCACGGCCGCGTGCACGGGCGGGACTTCCGGCTGACGCTCAGCAGGACCGCCGACACGCTCCGCATCGAGGTGAAGGATGCCCGTACCGAACGGCTGCCTGCCGTCCGTCCCAAAAGCGACACCGACGAGCCACACGAATCGGGGCACGGGCTGCTGCTCGTCGAGGAGTTGGCGGACAACTGGGGTGTCCAGTCTGAGCTGATCGGCAAGACCGTCTGGGCCGAACTCGCCCTGCGTCCCTGACCCCTTCCCGCCGGAGGCCGGGAACCCTGGCTCCGGTGGGCCGCGTATCGGTGCGGCGGGCCGTCAAAGACCAAGAACTCGGGGAAAGAAACCCTCCCAACCCATCCAAACCTCATACTAGTCACCCGGACGGGTGATTTCGCCCAACTCGGCTGGCGCGGGAGCGGATTGGCACGGCAGGCTCGGCCACAACAACCCCAGACATGCGACGGCCCCCGGCCGGGACTGGCATCCCGAGTCGAGGGCCTGACCAACGAGGAAGACGGACCTTCCCGATGGCTGAGCAGCACCCTAGCGCGCGTTCGCGCGCCCTATCCCTTGTCCGCCGATTCACCGGCGGAGTCACCCAAGTGAGGGAACGCCACCCGAACCGCTATACGGTCGTCGGCAATCACCTCACCCAGCACCGCCACCTCTCCCTCACCGCGATCGGCCTCGGCGCGCACATCCAGTCGCTGCCGGAGGGCGCGTCCGTGGACATCCGCACGCTGGCCGAGCGGTTCCCGGAGGGGCGGGACCGGATCGCCGCCGCGCTGCGGGAGTTGGAGGCGTACGGCTACCTGGAACGCGTCCGGGAGCGCACTCCGGACGGCCGGATGGTCACCCTTACGCTCGCGTACAACCACCCGGAGGCCACCCGCGCCCGCCACGCCCGCGAGCCGCAGCCTGCGCGTCCCGTACGCGAGCCGCAGCCCGTACGCCCCGTACGGCCCGTACGCGAGCCGCGTCCCGAACCGCCGCCGCCCGCCGACGCCCCCGAACCCACCCCGCACCCCGCCGCGAACGCCCTCCTCGCCACGCTCCGCCGCGACGACGACCGGTTGCTGCTCTCGCAGCGCGAGGTGCACCGCCTCGCCCCGGCCGTGGCGGCGTGGCTGGTGCGCGGGGCCGCGCCCGCAGCCGTACGCCGTACCCTCACCGCGAACCTGCCGCCGGACCTCCGCCACCCCGCCGCGTTCCTGGCGCACCGCCTCACCGCGCTGCTCCCGCCACCGCTCCCGGCGGCGCCCACGCCCACACCTCGACCGGCGTTCGTACCGCTCCGGAACTGCGGCGGCTGCGACCGGGCCTTCCGCGCCCCGGCCCCCGCCACCCGCTGCCGGGACTGCCGCGAAGTCGCCGCACCTCTCGCGCCGCCCGTGGCCGTATGAGCGGTGCGTCGGCGTGGCCCGTCAGCTGCTGCGCCCGGCAGCCTTCCTGACCCTGCTGGGCACCTGGTCTTCAGCGCGGACTCTCCCCGTCCGGTGAAGCCGGGAGAAGGCGCCCCGTTCCAGCCCTTCGTGTACACCCTCGACCTCTTGATCCCCATCGGTGGCCTGGGACAGCGCACGGCCTGGTACTGGTCGGACGACAGCCTCCAATCGCTGGCCTATCTGCTGATCGCCTTGGGGTGGGTGCTGACGACCGCCGTCATCGCGGGTGTCACCCGCACGCTGCAGAAGAACTAGCGGGCGACAGCTGGGCTCCCAGCGGATCCACAGGCGGCGGTACGCGCCTGCTATCGCGCCCCCGGTGAGCGCCACGCGCCCTTGACCGGGGCACCGCACGAGCGGAAAGTCATGCGCTGTCGTGGAAGGCGGACGGCGCGACACTGAGGCACTGCCAGGAGGTGGGGCCTCGATTCCTGGTCACACCACCGACGAGCCCGACCACGAGACGGTGATCCGGCTCCCGGTGAACATGCGGCAGTTCATCCCTCAGCCTGATAGCGAGGTCAACAGTGGCAACGGCGGTACGTGAGGCTCTGGCTTCCGCACAACGTTCGGCAGTTCATCTTGAGTTGCGCGACATGTACACGCCCGGCGACCCCGATTTCGCCGACTGGCGCGCCGGGATCAGCTTCGACCCCGCCGAGCGGTGGCAGAGCTGGTTCGACCTCGTCGTGGCGACGGTTTCGCGCGGTGTGCGGATGAAGCGCGCCCGGGTCGTCTCGGAGCCCGTCAGCGAGTACATCAGGTTCGAGTACGACGTGACGGAGCGCCATAACGTGGCTGCCGGAGAAGAGGTGCGCTGGTTGCCCCGCAGACGCGCGGCCGATCTGGCGCTTCCTGGCGCGGACTGCTGGCTGATCGACGAGGAGATCGTCATCTTCAACCACTTCGACGGCGACGGGAACTGGAATCCCGCCACGGGGATGGAGGTGCGGTCCGACCCGGACACGGCAACGATGGTCGCGGCGGCATTCGAAGCCGTCTGGGAGCGGGCAGTTCCGCACGCCGCGTACCGGCCACGGTGAACCGCCCGCTCCACGCGACCTGGTGACGATTTCCTGTTCCGGAAACGGATGTCCCTTGCGCGAGGGCACTGCCACTCGCGAGCATCGACTCAACACAGCACACCAGGGAGGGGACTCATGAAGGTTTCGAAGCTCGTGAGTACGTGCGACATCAAGGACTGCCCGACCATCTACGCCACCGACCGGGATACCCTCCTCGTGCAAGGCGAGGTCCCCACCGACCACGGGTTGACCATTCCCGCACACGAGGGAATCGTGGAGATCCCGATGCAACTCATCCTCGACCTCATCCGGAAGGGCCTTCGTGACAAACTCGTCTAAGAACCTCGGCGAGCTGTTCGATACCTTCGAACGTGAGGCATTCCGGCTGGAAACGCTGGATGATTACGGCGGGTCGGGCAATACGGGGGCGTACGGGAGGTTCCTGGCGGGAGATCCCCGGCCGGAGGGCTACAACGCCGAGTGGGTTGCAGAGCTTCGCTCTCACACCGGCCAGGGGAAGCGCGTCTACCGGGTGCACATCCTTTCTCGGCCGCTCACGCCCTACCTCCGCTTCGAACTCGGCTGGGGGTACCGGACGAACCAGACCGGCGGTGAGGAGTTCTTCATCCTCGACACCACGGACAAGGCCAACCCACTGGCAGGCGTGGGGGACTTCTGGCTCTTCGACGCGCAGACTCCGGTCACCATGTACTACGACGCCTCGGGGACCGTCACCGGGCGCGAAACGCTCCCCGATGAGCGGGCGCGAGAGTTCATCGGCTACCGGGATACGGCCCTCGCTCACGCGGAGCCGTTCTCTGAATGGTGGTCGAAGCACGGGGAGTGAACAGAGGAGAGCTGGGAGCGGCGCTGCGGGCGCTTCGGCTGGCATCTGAGAAGGAGGCCAAAGCCGTCGCCCGCAGCGCTGTCATGTCCACCAGTAAGCTGAGCAAGATTGAGACCGGGAAAGTCGCTCCGTCCGTTGTGGACGTCGAGAGCATCCTGGTAGCGCTCGGTGTCTCTGACGAGGTCAAGGCTGAGTTTGTTGACGTCGTGCGGGTGGCGGCGACAGAGACCACGGCATGGCGACTCGTGCGCCGAATGGGAGTACACAAAGCGCAACAGCAAACGAGAGCGCTTGAAGCTCGCATGACGCTCTTGCAGCTGTTCCAACCCGCTTTGGTTCCCGGCTTGTTGCAGTCGCCCGAGTACATCCGCGCTGTCCTCGCTCGCCATGACCTCAGCGACGACACCCTGACGCGCACCATCGCAGCCCGCCTCGAACGCCAGCGGGTTCTGTACGACGACAGCAAGAGCCTACGTTTCGTCATCACCGAGAACGTGTTGCGCTGGCGCATCGTCTCGCCCTCGCGAATGGCCGAGCAGATGGACAGGCTCATCTCGCTGTCACGGCTGCCTCATATAGATATCCGCGTCGTGCCGTTCGCCGCCTTGCAGAGTGATATAGCGAACCACGCTTTCGTGATCCGGGACAACAGGACCGTTACCGTTGAGACCGTCCACGCCGAGCTGGTGGTGACGGACCCGAGAGACGTTTCCCTGTACGTCAATAAGTTCGAAGGGTTTGCGTCGACGGCCCTTTGCGGTGACGGCATGCGGAGAATGGTCGGGAGCGTGCGAGACGACTTCTTGCGCGAACGGGAAACCGGCTAGAGCCTCTTCCAAGGTGCCCATAGATTGAACCGAGTCCACACCGGCCGGGAGTGCGATCTATGAAGATTACCGAGGAACACATCGATGCCATGCGTTCTGCGCGCCATCGGGCGGCTGGTGCGGAGGCGAGGGTGGTTGCCGAATTGCTGCGGGAGGCGCTGGGGCGGCTCGGTTTCACTCCCGATGTGGCCGTTCCCCACGGCGCGCAGCGCGAGGACCTGTTCTGGCCGGTCCTGCGCGGAGAGGTAACGGTCTCGGGACACCCCATGGTCGCCCTGGGCCGCATTCCGCTCGACAGTGCCAACCGCCTCGCGGACATCCTCATGCGCGCCGCGCTGGAAGAGCAGACCAAGAAGGCCGCCACGAGCTGAGCGGCCCCCTTCTGAAGACCCCCGTCCCGGCTGGACCGGAGCCCTGGCAGGTCGAGCCCAGCGCGGAACGGGTGCACGTGCACGACGGCGCGAGGAGAGCCCCCGCGTCCGACAGCACCGAGAGGAATCATCCCGATGCACTTACGCGGACACAAGGCCGCCGTCCTCCGGCAGGACCCCGAGGACGACGAGCCGACCGAGGGCGGGCAACAGGGCGGCTGCGGTGACGGCGACGGCTGCGGCCGCCAGTAGCGGGTGAGACAGCACGCGGCCCCCGCCTCGGGTGGGGGCCGCTCTGTACCGAGAGAGCGAGCACATGCACCACCACGGCTACACCTGGCTCGGATCCGCCCACGACTTACACAAAGACGGCCCCCGACGCCCCCTGCACCCCGAATTCAGATCCAGCAAAGTCGTCCCCCTGGAACTGGCCCACTGGCTCCTCAAACCCACATCCTTCATCCAGGGCACCTGGACCGACCCGCAGCAGGCAGCCGATTGGTTCGGCGGGCAAGCGCGGGCCTCCGCAGCGTCATTCGCATCGGAGCACGAACGCGCCCGCCTCGCTGACTCGGCCAGCCGGGCAGCGGATCGGGCCGCGCACGGCGAAGACGTGGTCGGCGGGTGGTACCTCACCGGCCAGCGATTCCTGTCCGTATGCCTGATCGCATGCAGCCCACACCGTCTGCGCCCGGAGATCGCCTGTCCGCGAGGGTGACGCTGCCCCTACATGTAAAAACGGACGGTCGTGCCATCGGGGCCGGTGTGGACGCGGACGAGGTCGGCGAGGCTGTGGACCATCAGCAGGCCCCGGCCTCCCGGTTCGTCGGGCGGGGGCGGGCGGCGGCCTGCCAGGGGGTCTCGCAGCCATCCCCGGTCCCTCACCTCGCACACGATCTGCGGGCCGTAGCCCCAGACCGAGACGGTGCCCGAGCCGCCGCCGTGCTGCACGCTGTTGGTGGTCAACTCGGTGACGGCGAGGGCGAAGTCGTCCATTCGCTCGCCTGCCAGGCCGAGACGCCTGGCCAGTTCGACGGCGAGATCACGCGCGCCGGACAGACGGCCGACGTCGAAGGTGAAGACGACGGCCCAGGGCGGTGGGACGAGGAGTTCATTGAAGGTGGAGGCGGCGCGGTCGGCGTCGTAGGTCGTACTGCGCTCCTCCCTGCCGTCGACCACGACAACGGGGTGGGTGGTGTACGCGTCGGCAAGCCATCCGGCGTTGAGCCGTTCGGCGTCGTAGGGGCACAGGATGGTGACGTTCCGGCCGCGGAAGGCCTCGTTGATCAGTGCCTCGTGCTGCACACAGGCCGGGTATTCGGTGGGGGTGCGGGCGGGCCAGATCGGCTCGCCGATGATCCGTACCCGCTTGGCGAGATACGGGTCGGCGAATTCGCGCAGCACCTTGGGAATGATCCGCCCCGGATTCCGCCCGGCCCGGCTCATGTCGGTGAACCGCACCAGTTCGGCGCTCGCGCCCAGCTCCGCGCGCAGGGGCCCGAGGTTGCTCGCGGGAACGGCCACCGCCACCGGCTCGCCCGCGGCGAGGCCCTCCAGGATGAACGGGACCGTCCCGGCCACATACTCCTGGACGCCTCGGTAGAACAAGGCCTGATGCGCGAAGGGCTGGGCCGCGCACATCACGTGGTCACCTCGATCGCCACCAGCTCGGGCAGGAAGGCGGCCAGTGCGCGGCGCAGAGTGGGCGGCGGCCCCTTGATGACCAGGCGACGCCTGCCGTCCAGGCCCTGGGCGGCCAGCACCAGAGCGGTCGCGCCGCCGACATCGATGAACGTGAGCCCGGACAGGTCCAGCGTCACGTCGCCACTTCCGCGGACGGCGTCTTTCAGCGCCTGCTCCCACGAGGGCCGGGTGGTCAGGGTGACCTCGCCGGAGACGCGTATGCCAGCCCGATCCGAGAGCGGGCGGACCTTGAGTGCGCTCACTCTCTTCTCGGCGACCGGCCGTGGGCCCGACCGGTCCGAGGCGCCCACGTCGTCACCTCCAGCGGTCTCGACGCCGGAGTACCACCGCTTTCACCGTAGCGCGGTAAGGGGGACCTACCAAGGGGCTCCTTTTCTCAAGATCCAATGGCGTCCGGCCGCGCTGCTAGCGTGCTGACCTCAACGGGAGACGGGGGCAGCGGATGACATCGATGAGCCTTCGCATCGGCGGCGATCTGGAGGTACGGCGGCTCGGGTTCGGGGCCATGCGGTTGCCGACCGAGGCCGGACCGGAGCGGCAGGGGGCCATCGCGGTCGCCCGGCGGGCCGTGGAGCTGGGGATCACGCTGATCGACACCGCACACCTGTACGGCGGGGGAGCCAACGAGGAGCTGCTCGCCGAGGCGCTGTACCCGTACGCGGACGGGCTGCTCGTCACCACCAAGGTCGGCGTCGCGCGGACCGGGCCCGGCGGGGAATGGAAGCTGGACGGGCGGCCGGAGGTGCTGCGGGACCAGGTGGAGCAGGCGTTGCGGCGGCTGCGCGTCGAGCGGATCGAGCTGCTGCAGCTGCACCGTATCGACCCGGACACCCCGCTCGCCGACCAGCTCGGCACGCTGCGGGACCTGCGGGACGAGGGCAAGGTGGGCAGGCTCGGGCTGTCCGAGGTCACCGTCGCCGAACTCGACCGGGCGCGGGAGATCATCGACGTGGTGAGCGTGCAGAACCGCTACAACGTGCTCGACCGCGAGCACGAGCCCGTGCTCGCGGCCTGCGCGGCGGCGGGCATCGCGTTCCTGCCGTGGCGGCCCGTCGCGGCGGGGGCCTGGGAGGACGGGTCCGAGGTCGCCGCCGTGGCGGCCGAGACCGGCGCCACCCCGACCCAGGTGTCCCTGGCCTGGCTCCTCGGCCACTCGCCGGTCATCCTCCCGATCCCCGGCACCGCCCGGATCGACCACCTGGAGGAGAACTGGGCCGCGACGCACCTCCGGCTCACCCCGGAGCAGCGCGACCGCCTCGACCGCCTCGACCGCCTCGACCGGTTGGCCGGGCAGGCGTAGCGCCGTGCGGCTCAGCCCCTGGTCAGGGTGCGGTCGAGGAGGGGGAGGAGACGGTCCCAGTGGTGCTGGAGGGCGGTCGGGCTGAAGGCGTCGGTGTCGGACATCGTGAAGCCGTGGACGGTGCCGGGGTAGATCTCTGAGGTGTGCGCGGCACCCGCCGCGTCCAGCGCCTTGTTCAGCTCGTCGAGCGCATCCGGTGTGATGTCGGTTTCGGCGTGGCCGAGGTGGACCTCGGCGGTGATCTTGGAGAGGAGGCGGTGCAGGCTCTCGGGGCCGTCGGCGCCCACGGGGCCGTGGAAGCTGGCGACGGCGGCCACCTGATCGGGGTGGGCCGAGGCCGTACGCATCGCCAGGAGACCGCCGATGCAGTACCCGGTCACCGCGACCGGTCCGGGGCTGGCCTGGGGCTGGGCGCTGAGGAAGCCGAGGTAGGCGTCGGCGTCGCTCAGGATGCGGTCGTCGGTGCGGGTGTGCGCCTCGATCAAGGGCATCAGCTGGGCGATGATCGCGGGCCGTGCCTCTTCGCCGATGTGCTCGGGAAGGTCGACCACCGGCGTGGGGCCGTGCCGGTAGAAGAAGTTGGGGACGAGGACGTAGTACCCGTGCCCGGCCAGTTCGCGGGCCATCTCCTTCAGCACGGGCCGGATGCCGAAGGCGTCCGCGTACATCAGCACCCCTGGGTGCTGCTCGCCGTCGTCGGGGAAGGCGGCGAAGGCGTCGGACTGGCCGTCCGGGGTGGGGATGCGCAGGGTTTTGGTGGGCATGGCTGATCATCTTGGCGTGGCGGGCGCCGGTGCACAACAGGATCAGTGAGGCAGCGGGCGCAATCCCGCGATGAGCAGCTCGACCAGGCGGCGCGGGTCGTAGCGGTCATCGCTGTCCGCGCCGATGCACAGGTTCCCGACGCCCCGCATCACCTCGTACGGGTCCAGGCCCGGGCGGATCTCACCGGCCGCGGCCGCGGCGTCGAACAGCTCGGTGCAGACGGGCAGCAGGCGGTCGAGGAAGTAGGTGTGCAGCGTGTCGAAGCCGGAGCTGTCGGACTGCAGTACGGCGGCGAGGCCGTGCTTGGTGACCAGGAAGTCGACGAAGAGGTTGACCCACTGCCCCAGCGCGGCGTACGGAGTCGCGCTGGACGCCAGCAGCGCAGGACCGGCCTCGGCGCACGCCTCGACCTGGTGCCGGTAGACGGCGATGATCAGGTCAGCCCGGGTGGGGAAGTGGCGGTAGATCGTGCCCATCCCGACGCCCGCCTCGGCCGCGATGTCCCGTACGGGCGCCTCCACGCCTGACCGGATGAAGACCGCGGCGGTCGCGTCGAGCAGCGTCTCCTTGTTGCGCTGGGCGTCCTTCCGCTTGGACGGGGCGGCGCGCCCCGCACCGCCCCCGCCCCCGATTTTGGCGCCGTCGCCCACCGTGCCCTCCCTTTCCGCCGTCGCGCTCGCTCATACGGAACAGGGTTCCGTTTGCCCATGATGCCAGCTCCGCCGCCAAGACGGTGAACCGGTGTTCGTGGCGACCCGTGGTGCCAGGTAGGTCGGGGCGCTGACCGTTCTGGTCGCCGCATCGCGTCGGATGAAGGAGATGGATTGTCCAGCAAGCAGGAACGGGCGACTCGCCCGGCAAGTGGTCAGGAAGAGGAGGCCACGCCTGATTCGGAGCAGACGAACACGTCCGCGGCTTCGGCCGCGGAAGCGTCGTCGAACGCCGCGGACGCGGTCGACGCCATCGACGACGTTCTGGAGGAGTTCGACAACGTGATGCTGGATGAACTCGGACTCCGGGAAAAGGAAGTGCTCGACCCTGCCGAGGTGGACGAAGCCATCCAGAGGAAACTCGCGGAGTATGTGCAGAGGGGCGGTCAGTAGTCGATGGACCGGCCCGCATCCAAACCTGCGCTCTTGCTCAACGCCGAAGGACTCGGCGGACATGCCGGCCTGGCGAGTGAGCTGCTCGCCGCCGGTGTCGAGGTTGTCTTCCGTAGTGTCGAGGAACTCGCCATCAATGTCGGCCCAGAGGGAGTCTGCATCCGCGAGACGGTGAGCGGACGGGATCTGGGCGACTTCGGTCTCGTGCAGGTCGTCGCCTACCGCCGACCCACCACGATTCTGTTGAACGTGCTCGCGGACTATCTCGCCGCTAGGAATGTCCGCGCCGTCAACGTCGCGGGAATCGGCGCGCCCACCAAACTGTTCACCTACGTCCGGCTGGCCAACCGAGGGCTGTCTGTGCCCTCCACGGTGTATCTGCCGCTGCCCTTGCTCCACGGCGCGTTTCATGATGTGGCCCTGCAGCTTGATCTGCCGTTCGTACTGAAAACGGTCACGAGCGGCAGAGGCAGCAGGACG
Source organism: Streptomyces sp. NPDC059850 (assembly GCF_042731515.1). Classification (NCBI taxonomy): domain Bacteria; kingdom Bacillati; phylum Actinomycetota; class Actinomycetes; order Kitasatosporales; family Streptomycetaceae; genus Streptomyces; species Streptomyces sp. NPDC059850. Next base: position 52,679 of record NZ_JBHWJI010000011.1, on the reverse strand, counting down.
AGCCTCATCAGCAGCGAGGAAGCGTTCACCGAAGAACTCCGGGATTCCCGCCGTACACGCGGGTTCCTCGCCCAGGAACTCGTGCCGCCTGATGGGTCGTACTTCCTGCTCGTGCTGGGAGGCCACGCCGCGTTCGCCCTGCGGCATAGCCGCATCGGTGGCGGCGAACTGCTGGCGAAATCGGGCTGGGAGGACGCCACTCTTGTCGATCTGCGAAGGCTGGATCCAGAGGCGCGGGAGGTCGCTGTGCGGGCTGCGACGTCATTGGGGTACGACATCGCCGGTGTTCACCTCGTCCGGCACTGGACCACTGGGCGATGGTGCGTCCTGGACGTGAGCCCGAACCCGCCGATTGCCAGCGGCGCGTACACCGCCGACCGGGTCAGCGCATACTCGGCCTATCTGGAAAGACGACTCGCCTTGGATCCCGATGTCACTGGGCTGCGGGCCCAGTCGTAGTGCGGCCGTTGCGACCGCTATGCTCGGCCGGGTGACTGCCGGGTCGGCCCCTGAGGGCCATTCACGAGTGAGGCGCCCGGCCTCGGCGTGAGGCCGGGGCGGGCCGCCAGAGCCCCGCCCGTCCCTCTCCGCGTTCTCCGTTCGCACCGCGACCACGACGACACCGGAGAGACCTCACATGAACGACATCCAGCTGAACCACACCGTCATATTCGCCTACGACCGCACGCTGTCGGCCGAGTTCCTGGCCACCGTCCTCGGCCTGGAGGTAGGGGCCCCGTTCGGGCCGTTCCTCCCCGTCGACCTCGGCAACGGCGTCACGCTCGACTACTACGAGAAGCGCGACGAGCCGATCCAGTCGCAGCACTACGCCTTCCTCGTCCCCGAGGAGCGCTTCGACGGCATGATCGCCCACCTGGAGGCGGCCGGGGTCACCTACTACGCGGACCCCAGCCACACCCAACCCGGCGAGATCAACACCCTCTTCGGCGGCCGCGGCGCCTACTTCGGCGACCCGGACGGCCACAACCTGGAGATCCTGACCCGGCCGTACGTCCGCCCGTAAGGCCACGCGCTACGGCGCCAGGATGTCCAGCTCGCGCATCGCGCCCACGGTGATCTCGCGGGTGTAGCGCTCGGCGCGCTCCGGGTCGCCCGCGCGGATGGCTTCGGCGACCCGGACGTGGAGGGTGACCGCCTCCGGGTCCGGGTCGGTGAACATCACGCGGTGCTCGGTGCGGCCCGCCAGTACCTCGGCGACCACGTCGCCCAGCCGTGCGTACATCTCGTTGCCCGAGGCGCGCAGGATCGTCCGGTGGAAGGCCACGTCGTGGACGAGGTAGGCGGGGAGCTGCTGGCCGCGCGAGGTGGCGACCATGTTGAGGGCGTGTTCGGTCAGCTCGGCGCACTGGGCGGCGGTGGCGTGCTCGGCGGCCAGGGCGGCGGCGGCCGGTTCGATGGCCGAGCGCAGGGAGGTCAGGGAGCGCAGCTGGCGGGGGCGGTCGGGGCCCGCCAGCCGCCAGCGGATGACCTGCGAGTCGAAGACGTCCCACTCCTCCGGCGGGAGGACGGTCACCCCCACGCGGCGGCGGGAGCGGACCAGGTGCATGGCTTCCAGGACCCGCACCGCCTCGCGGACCACGGTCCGGGAGACGTCGAAGCGGCGCTCCAGCTCATCGGTGCGGAGCACGGTGCCCGGCGGGTAGTCGCCCGCGGTGATCGCGGGGCCGAGGGATGCCAGCAGCCGAGCGTGCAGTCCCCGCCCTGTCGTGGGCCCCTGGTTGTCCATGGGGGTGTCCATGGAGTCAGACTACGTGGCCGCCCCGCAGCGTTTAAGTATGACTTTTACATCACGAACTCTTGAATACGTCGTATCAGTGGGGTTGAGTGTGCTGCCAGCGGTGCCGAGGTCGAGAACGACAGTCGAGGCAGACAGCCGAGACAGACGGCAGCACCGGAGCAGACAGCGAGGTTTTCCACATGCATGCCCCCCTGGTCGTCGTCATGGGAGTGTCCGGCACGGGCAAGACCACGGTCGGCCCCCTGCTGGCCGACGCGCTCGGTGTGCCGTACGCCGAGGCCGACGACTTCCACCCGCCGGCCAACATCGCCAAGATGTCGGCCGGTACCCCGTTGGGCGACGAGGACCGCAGGCCGTGGCTGGACGCCATCGGCGCCTGGGCCCATGAGCACGTGGCCCACGGCGGCGTGGTCAGCTGCTCCGCGCTCAAGCGGAGCTACCGGGACCGGCTGCGCGCGGCCGAGCCCGGGGTCGTCTTCCTGCATCTGACCGGCGACCGCAAGCTGATCGCGGACCGGATGCAGGAGCGCAAGGACCACTTCTTCTCCGGGGCGATGCTCGACTCGCAGCTCGCCACCCTGGAGCCGCTCCAGCCGGACGAGAACGGCGTCGCCGTGGACATCGAGCCGGGCCCCGAGACCGTCACCGAGCACGCCGTCGCCGCACTGCGGCAGCGGTAGCCCGGACACCAGTAGCGCACGTTAGGAACCCCTCCGTGACACGACTCAGCGCCGAGTTGCTGGCAGCGGACACCGTCGACCCGATCACGTCGGCCGGTCACGCACAGCTGGGCATAGCCGTCCTCGTCGGCATAGCCGTTCTCGTCCTGCTCATCACCAAAACCAAGCTGCACGCGTTTCTGTCGCTGACGATCGGCTCACTGGCGCTCGGCGCCATCGCGGGGGCCCCGCTCGACAAGGTCATCACCAGCTTCTCCGGCGGGCTCGGCGACACCGTCGCGGGCGTCGGCGTGCTGATCGCCCTCGGCGCGATCCTCGGCAAGCTGCTCGCCGACTCCGGCGGCGCCGACCAGATCGTGGACACGATCCTCGCCAAGGCGAGCACCCGGACGATGCCCTGGGCGATGGTGCTCATCGCGGGGATCATCGGCCTGCCGCTCTTCTTCGAGGTCGGCATGGTGCTGATGATCCCGGTGGTGCTGCTGGTCGCCAAGCGCGGAAACCTCTCCCTGATGCGGATCGGCATCCCGGCGCTCGCGGGCCTGTCCGTGATGCACGGCCTGGTGCCGCCGCACCCCGGCCCGCTCGCCGCGATCGACGCGGTCCACGCCGACCTGGGCGTCACCCTGATGCTCGGCGTCCTCATCGCGGTGCCGACCGCCGTCATCGCGGGCCCGGTCTTCTCGCGCGTCGCCGACCGCTGGGTCGACGTCACCCCGCCGGACCGGCTGATACCGACGCGCCCCTCGGAGGACCTGGAGCGGCGCCCCGGATTCGCCGCCACCGTGGTCACCGTGCTGCTCCCGGTCGTACTGATGCTCATCAAGGCGCTGGTCGACATCGCCGTGGACGACCCGGAGAACACCGTCCAGCGCGTCGCCGACGTCATCGGCAACCCCCTGGTCGCGCTGCTCGCGGCGGTGATCGTGGGCATGGTCACGCTCGGCCGCGCGGCGGGCTTCACCCGCGACCGCATCTCCACCACCGTGGAGACCTCGCTCGCCCCGATCGCCGGAATCCTGCTGATCGTCGCGGCGGGCGGCGGCTTCAAGCAGACGCTGATCGACATCGGCGTCGGCAACATGATCATGGACATCTCGAAGGACTGGAACGTCTCCGCGCTGCTGCTCGCCTGGCTGATCGCGGTCGCGATCCGGCTGGCGACCGGTTCGGCGACCGTGGCCACCATCTCCGCCGCCGGGCTGATGGGGCCGCTCACCGCCGACATGTCCACCACACACGTCGCCCTGCTGGTGCTGGCCATCGGCGCCGGGTCGCTCTTCTTCAGCCATGTCAACGACGCTGGATTCTGGCTGGTCAAGGAGTACTTCGGGATGAGCGTGGGGCAGACGGTGCGGACCTGGTCCGTGATGGAGACGATCATCTCGGTCGTCGCGCTGGCCTTCGTCCTGCTGCTGTCACTGGTGATCTAGCACCGAGCTGACACCGGGGATTCTGAGAACCGAGAGGGTACGAACGCCATGACGACACATCCGCTCTTCGACATCGCGGGCCGCACCGCGCTGGTCACCGGCTCCAGCCGAGGCATCGGCCACGCGCTCGCCCGCGGGCTGGTGGAGGCAGGCTGCACGGTCGTCCTCAACGGCCGCGACCAGCAGGCCCTGGACAAGGCCGCGGCCGAACTCGGCGGCGCGGCGGCGGGCGTGCACACCGCCGCCTTCGACGTCACCGACGGCCCGGCCGTCGCCGCCGGGATCGCCGACGTGGAGGAGCGGGTCGGCCCGCTCGACATCCTGGTCAACAACGCCGGGATGCAGAACCGCGCACCGCTGCTGGAGTTCACCGACGAGGCCTGGCGCCAGATCGTGGACACCAACCTGACCAGCGCGTTCCTGGTCGGCCGGGAGACCGCGCGGCGCATGACCGCCCGTGGCCACGGCAAGATCGTCAACATCTGCTCGCTGCAGAGCGAGGTCGTACGCCCCGGCATCGCCCCCTACTCGGCGACCAAGGGCGCGCTGAAGATGCTCACCAAGGGCATGTGCGCCGACTGGGGCCAGTACGGCATCCAGGTCAACGGGGTCGGCCCCGGCTACATCGAGACCGAGCTGACCCGGCCGCTCGTCGAGGACGAGCAGTTCAGCACCTGGGTCCGCGGCCGCACCCCGGCGGGCCGCTGGGGCCGCACCGAGGACCTGATCGGCGCGCTCCTCTATCTCGCCTCGCCCGCCGCCGACTTCGTCAGCGGGCAGGTGCTGTACGTAGACGGCGGCATGACGAGCGTCCTGTGAACCCCGCGAACCCCGTGAACGCCGTGAAACCACTTGAGGAGGCTGGGCGATGGTGCTGGGCTGTGTGATCCATGGGCAGGGAGACCTGCGGGTCGACGAACTCCCCGAACCGGAGGTGGCGCCCGGACAGGCGCTGGTGGCCATCCGGTACGGCGGAATCTGCGGATCCGATCTTCACTACCACGCGCACGGCGGCGTGGGCGACTTCCGGCTGAAGCAGCCCATGGTGCTGGGGCACGAGGTCGTCGGCACGGTCGTGTCCTACGGCGAGGGCGCGAGCGGGCCCGCCCCCGGCACCCCGGTCGCCGTGCACCCGGCGACCCCGTGCGGGGTGTGCCCCGAGTGCGCGGGCGGCCGCGCCAACATCTGCCGCGACACCCGCTACCTGGGCAGCGCGGCGCGCTTCCCCCACGTACAGGGCGGCTTCGCGTCCCGTATCGCCGTACCCGCAGGACAGCTGCGGGTGCTGCCCGAGGGGCTGGAGCCGCGCCGCGCGGCGCTCGCCGAACCGCTGTCCGTCGCGCTGCACGCGGTGCGCCGCGCGGGCGATCTGGCGGGCCGTAATGTCCTGGTCACCGGGTCCGGCCCGATCGGCTGCCTGGCCATCGCCGCCGCCCGGGCGGCGGGCGCGGCGAGCATCACCGCGACCGATGTGCTGCCCCGGGCCCTGGAGTTCGCTGCGGCGGCCGGTGCGACGGCGTGCGTACGGGCCGACGACCCGGACGACCCGAACTGGCCCTCTGCCGAGGTGGACGTCGCGATCGAGGCGTCCGGCGTGGCCGCCGGGCTCGACACCTGCCTCCACCGGGTGCGGCGCGGTGGCGTGATCGTGCAGCTGGGCATGCTGCCCCCGGGGCAGAGCCCGTTCGCCGGAAACCTCCTGGTGGCCCGCGAGATCGACCTGCGCGGCGCGTTCCGCTTCCACGAGGAGTTCGACGACGCGCTGCGACTGCTGGCGGCGGAGCCGTCGTTCGACGCGCTGATCAGCGGGGTCCGGCCGGTGCGGGAGGCGAAGGAGGCGTTCGCCCAGGCCGCCGACCGCCGCGAGTCCTGCAAGGTGCTGCTGGACTTCGAGGCCTGACCCTCTGCGACCTACGACCTACGTCCGCCGCCCCGGTGCCGCACCGGGGCGGCGGACTGCTGTGCCCGGCCGCCTCCAGCAGTGAACTCGCCGCACCACGGCGCTGGAAGGACTGGAAGGATACGTCCAATGACTGAATGGGGGGTCGTGGATAAGCACCGCCATATGGACCACGATGGGGGCTATGGACCATTCGTTCGATCGCTCGTCCCTGGGGGCTTTCCTGCACAACCGGCGTGCGGCGCTGCAACCGGAGGACGTCGGATTGCGGCGTGGACAGCGCCGCCGCGCTCCGGGCCTGCGCCGCGAGGAGGTGGCGGAGCTGTGCGCCATGTCCGCCGACGACTTCGCCCGGCTGGAGCGCGGCGACGGGCCGCAACCGTCGGAGCAGCTGGTCGCGGCCATCGCCCGAGGTCTGCGGCTGACCCCGGACGAACGCGACCACCTGTTCCTGCTCGCCGGTTACCGCACCGCCCGCCGTAACCTGCGGCTCCAGCATGTGAGCCCCGGGCTGATGCGGGTCATGGACGGCCTGGCCGACGTCACCGCGCAGGTCATGGGCCCGATGGGCGAGACGCTGCTGCAGACGCCGTCCGCGGTGGCGCTGCTCGGCGACCAGACCCAGTACACCGGCCACGCCCGCAGTGCCACGTACCGCTGGTTCACCGATCCGGCCGCCCGCGAGCGCTACCACCCCGACGAACACGACACCACCAGCCGGACCAACGCCGCCCTGCTGCGCACGGCCGTCACCCGCGACGGCCCCGACTCCCCGGCGGCGGACCTGGCGGACATCCTGCTGCGCACCAGCGACGAGTTCGCCCGGTTGTGGGGGCGACACGAGGTGGGTGCGCGGTGGAGCGAGACCAAGCGCTTCGTCCACCCCGAGGTCGGAGAGCTGGGCCTCTACTGCCAGACCCTCCTGGAGCCGGACCAGGGCCAGTCGCTGCTCATCATCACCGCCACCCCGGGCACCGAAAGCCACGAGAAGCTGGCCCTGCTCACCGTGTTGGGCACCGACCACTTCTGCACCGACACATGACCTATGACGAAGGGGTCTGCTCGCGCGGTTCGCGAGCAGACCCCTGACGTGCTGCGTGCGTGACTACTTCTTGAAGCCGTAGTCCAGCAGCTTCTTCGCGTCCGTGGTGCGCGTGGGGACCGAGGAGGAGGCGAGGACGGTGCCGATGACCGTCTTGCCGCTCCGGGTGGCGGCGAAGACCAGGCAGTACTTGGCCTCCGGGCCGGAGCCGGTCTTCACGCCGATGGCGCCCGAGTAGGTGCCGAGCAGCGGGTTGGTGTTCTCCCACGTCATGTTGCGGTAGCCGCCGCTCTTGGTGACGGTCTTCTGCGTGGTCTTCTTCGTCTTCACGACCGTGCGGAACGTGGAGTACTTCATCGCGCTGCTCGCGAGCTTCGTCAGATCGCGCGGCGTGGAGTAGTTCTTGCCGTGCCCTATGCCGTCGAACGAGTCGAAGTTCGTGTTCTTCAGCTTGAGGGTCTTGGCCATGGAGTTCATCTTGCCGATGAACGACTTCACCCGCGCGGCGCGGGTCGAGCCGGTGCCGAACTTGTCGGCCAGCGCGTACGCGGCGTCACAGCCGGACGGCAGCATCAGACCGTAGAGCAGCTGGCGGACGGTGACCTTGTCGCCGACGATCAGCCGGGCCGAGGAGGCCCAGTTGTTGTCGACGATGTAGTCGCTGTACGCCTTCTGGACCGTGACCTTGGCATTCAGGTCCAGGTTCTTCTGGGCCAGCACCACCCGAGCGGTCATGATCTTGGTGGTGGAGCCGGTGGAGAGACGGGTGTCGGCGGCCTTCTTGTAAAGGTCCTTGCCCGTCCCGTTGTTCATCACGTACCCGCCCTTGGCGGTGATCGTGGGTGCAGCGGGCGCAGCCTGGGCGGCCGGGGCGACGGCCACGGAGGACAGCACGGCCCCCGCGGCGAGAACGCTCAGCGCGGAGAGGCGACGCATGCGCTTGGTGGTGGTTTTCAAATGAATACTCCAAATGTCCCCGTCGGCGCGGCCAACCAGAGGGAAAGCCGTAAGGCCAGGGACGTATGAGAGCGGTCAATGGATGTGCGCCCCGCGATGTTATCCGTACTCGCTGTGCGGTTTCCCGTCGTATCGTCTTACGCGCCCAACCTGGTCAGATATCCCGTCATCTCGGCCGTGCGGTCGGTTGCGCTGTCCGCTGTGTATCCCAGATATCCGTCCGGCCGGATGACGAAGACCCCCTGATCGCCGTATCCGGCGCGGATGTGTCCGTCCGGGTCGAGCAGATCGGGTGCCGGGCCGCCGACACGATACGTACGCACGGACGCGCGGCCGGGGGCGGGCGGTTCCGCGCCGCCGAGTGCGAGCACCGTCACATGCGGGCCGCGGAAGGCGTCGAAGAGGCGGAACGGGGTGCCGTCGGGGAGGGCGCAGGGGGCGTCGGGCGCGCGGTCGCCCGCCCGTAGCGTGGCCTCTTGCTGCCTTTGGTCGACCGCGAGCGCCGCGCCCCGGTACGTCAGCCCCAGCTGGTGCACCTCCGCCGTGCGCCGGGGCTCGCCTCCCGCTTTCGCGGCGCGCTCCGTCTCGGCGCGGTGGATGCGGGTGCTGATGCCCAGCACCCCGGCGGCGACCGGCATCCGCTCCTCCTCGTAGCTGTCCAGCAGTACGGGATCGGCGCCGCCGCGCAGCACGGCGCCCAGCTTCCATCCCAGGTTGTACGCGTCCTGGACGCTGGTGTTCAGGCCCTGGCCGCCTGCGGGGGAGTGGATGTGCGCCGCGTCACCGACCAGGAAGACCCGTCCGTCGCGGAACCGCTCCGCCATCGCCGCCCGGGCCCGGAACGGTGACGCCCACCGCACCTCGCCCACCTCGGCCTCCGTGAGGTGCGTCCGTTCGGTGATCAGCCGCCGCACCGCCTCCGGGGCCGGGTCGGGGGTGGCGTCGGCGTCCTCGTACTGGGCGACCGCCTGGAAGACGTCCGTCCCGGCGAGCGGGCACAGGGCGAGGACGCCGCCCTTGGCGTGCTGCCAGACGTGCCAGTGGCCGCGGTCCAGGCCTGCCAGTGTGACGTCTGCGACGAGCAGCGGGTGCGGGTCGACGGTCTCGCCCGCCATGCCGATGCCGAGCGCCTTGCGGACGGTGCTGCGGCCGCCGTCGGCCGCCACGGCGTAGGCGGCCCGTACGGTGCCGGTCGAGCCGTCGGCGTACGTGAGGTGCGCGGTGACGCGGTCCGCGTCCTGCGTCAGGCCCGTGCACGCCGCGCCGAACTCGACCTCGCCGCCCAGCTCGCGCAGCCGCGCGTACAGGATCTCGGCGGTGCGCCACTGCGGGAGCATCCAGATGTCGTGGTACGGGGTGCCCGGCGCCGGGCCGGTACGGACGATCATCTCGAACGCCCCGAGCCGCCGTCCGTCCTCCCAGCCCATCATCGGCGGGTACGGGCCGCCCGCCGCGCGGACCGCGTCCATGACGCCGAGGTCGTCGAAGACCTCCTGCGTCCGGGGCTGGAGCCCCTTGCCGCGCGACCCCGGGAACAGCCGCTCGCCCCGCTCCACGATCCGCGCCGCGACGCCGCGCCGGGCGAGGTCGATGGCCAGGGTGAGCCCGGCCGGGCCCGCGCCGATGATCAGCGCTTCCGCTTCCTTAACGTTGTTAAGTTCCATGCGTCCGAGAGTGCGCTTAACATTGTTAAGTTGTCAAGGGGGGTGGGGCTGAGCTGGGAGGATGACCACATGGCGACGACACGACTGGACCGGGACCAGGTGGTGGACACCGCGCTGCGGCTGCTCAACGAGGTGGGCCTCGAAGGGCTCACGCTGCGCCGGATCGCCAAGGAGCTGAACGTCCAGGCGCCCGCCCTGTACTGGCACTTCAAGAACAAGCAGGCGCTTCTGGACGAGATGGCCACCACGATCTTCCTGCGGTTGGCCGAGGAACCGGCGGACCCGGACGAGGCCACGACCTGGCAGGGACGCCTCCTCAGCTCCCAGCGCGCCCTGCGCCGCGCCCTGCTGCGCTACCGCGACGGGGCGAAGGTCTTCAGCGGCACCCGCTTCACCCGCACCGACCACGCCGTCTCGATGGAGGCTCACCTGCGCGTCTTCGTGGCGGCGGGCTTCACCCCGGGCGCCGCGGCCCGCGCCTCGTTCATCGCGTACGCCTTCACCCTCGGGTTCGTGATCGAGGAGCAGGCCGTCGAGCCGATGGCGGGCGAACGCCACCCCGGCTACGACGTCGAGGAGCGCGCCGACCTCATCGGCCCGGACTACCCCCTCGCGGGCGCCGTCGGCGCGGACCTCTTCCTCGACTACGAGTCCCGCTTCGAGGAGGGGCTGCGCACGATCGTCGCGGGCATCGAGGCCACGCTCGGCCCGGCTGGGCCCGGCGGCACAATGGCCCCATGACACCCGATGCCGCGACCGCCCACGCCTGGTCCGCCCTGGGCGGCGAGCCGTTGCTCGCCGAGCGGGTCTCGTACACCCCGGCGGGCGACGTGCTGCCCGCCCGGCTGCCGGTCCGCCAGCTGGCCCGGGCCACGGTCGGGGTCTGCTCGCTGGCCGCCGCCGAACTGGCCGCGCGGCGCGGTGGCGGCGGGATCCCCGCCGTACGGGTGGACGAGGGCGCGGTCGCCACCGCGTTCGTCAGCGAACGCCATCTGCGCATCGACGGCCGCCGCCCGACCAATTTCGCCCCGCTGTCCGGCTTCTGGCGCGCGGCGGACGGCTGGGTACGCACCCACGCCAACTACCCCCACCACCGGGCGAGGCTGCTTTCGGCGTTGGGCCTGCCGGAGGAGGGCGACCCCGACGCCCTCGCCGCCGAACTGGCCCAGCGCCCGTCCCGCGAAATCCAGGAGACGGCGTACGCGGCGGGCGCCCTGGCCGTGGCAGCCGTACGGCCAGGCGAACTCCCTGTCCGCACCCTCCCGTTGGTGGAGTACCGAGAGGTACGGAACGGCGGTAGCGGCGCGTGGCGGCAGTCCCTGCCGACGGTCGATGGTGCCCGGCCGCCACGCACGGCGGAGCCGCCCAGCGACGAGGGCCGCACAGACCCGTGCGGACGTTCACTTCCGGCAGAGGCGCACCCCTTCGGCTTCGGCTCACTCGCCTCCGCGCCCGCCGCAGGCGTCCGCGTACTCGACCTGACCCGGGTGATCGCGGGCCCCGTGGCCACCCGCACCCTGGCCCTCCTGGGCGCGGACGTGCTGCGCGTCGACTCCCCGCACCTCCCCGAGGACCCCGACGCCCACGCCGACACCGGCTTCGGCAAGCGCTCGACCCGCCTCGATCTCACCGACCCCCACGACCGCCGGACCTTCGACGAACTCCTCGCCCAGGCCGACGTGGTGGTCACCGCGTACCGCCCCGGCGCCCTCGACCGCTTCCTCACCCACCACCCCGGCCTGATCGTCGCCCAGCTCAACGCCTGGGGCTGGACCGGGGAGTGGGCCGACCGCCGCGGCTTCGACAGCCTGGTCCAGGCCGGAACCGGCATCGCCCAGCTTGAGGCTGGGGACGACGGCCACCCCGGCGTACTCCCCGCCCAGGCCCTCGACCACGGCACTGGCTACCTCATCGCCGCCGCCGTGCTCCGCGCCCTGGCCGACCGCTTGGACACCGGCGGCGGCCGCCACCTCCGCTTCTCCCTGGCCGGAACGGCGTCGTGGCTCCTCCACAACATCACCCCCACCCCGCCCCAGGACGGCCCGTACACCCCGGAGCCCTGGCTGTCCGAGCGCCCATCCCCGTACGGCCGCCTACGCCACGCCCTCCCCCCGATCGCCTACGACGGCGCTCCCCGCGACTGGACCAACCCACCCGGCCACTGGGGCACCGACACCCCGACGTGGGCCTCATGACCCGGGAGGTAATCGCGGGGCCGGTGCTCTCTCCGCGACAGTAGGGCGCAGCCAAGAAAAGGGAGTGATCAGCCGTGTCGTCAGCCACTGATACCACTGGTACGACCACCCGCGCCGTCGTGGAGGAACTGCTGCACCGCATCGCCGAGGGCGAACCCGAGCGCATCGCGGAGCTGTACGCCGAGCCGGGCGACTGGAAGCTGGCCTGGCCGGAGACCGAACACGGCCGTACCGCCACCCCGTGGATCCGCCACCGCTCCACCCGCGCCGACGCCGCCGCCCACTACCGCGAGCTGGCCGAACACCATGTGCCCGGGCAGGCGGCCACCGAGATCGAGCGCATCCTCATCGACGGCGACGACGCGGTCGTCCTGGGCGAGATCCGCCAGACCGCCCGCCCCACCGGCCGCGCCTACCGCGCCCGGTTCGCCCTGCACCTCACGGTCGAGGACGGCCTGATCACGCGACACCACGTCTACGAGGACAGCCTCGCGGTAGCCCAGGCCTTCGCCACCGGGCGGAGCCCCCATGACCAGTGACCACGCCGCGCGACGCAAACGCCCCTTCCTCGTCCTGCACGACTACGGCATGGGCGGTGTGTGGTGGCGGGTCCACGCCCGTTCCGAGCGGGAGATCCTCGAAACGTTCGCCTGGGTCGAGGTCGTCACCGACCCCGAGATCGTGGCCCGGTTCGAGGACAAGGAGCTGGACGAAGTCGACATCGACGCTCCCCACATGCCCGCCGGACTCGACGACCTTCGTGCCGAACGTGACGCACAGCGCGGACGCGAGGGCTTCGGCGCCCTCGCGGACCGGGACATCGTGCACCTGCGCCGCCGCTGGGACGAGGACGACGAGGAGCCCGTCGTGTACCTGATGGAAGTGGAGCCCGACGGCCGCCGGACTCGCCAGGTGGAGCTGGCCGAAGACGGCACCGCCGTGCGCAGCGGCCCCGACGACTGGGTGTTCAACACGCCGATCGTTGACCTCTACGACCCGGCGCTCGCGGCCCAAGAGATCACCCGGACCGAGTTCGAGGACCACTGGGCGAGGGCCCGCCACGTAGACGCCGACGGATAGGGAAGCCCCAGCGTGACCACACATGGTCGCTGGCATGCGCTGGGATTCCGGGTCAGGGGTGGCCGGGGGCGACGTCGAAGAGGGGATCGAGCGGATCGCCTTCGTACCCGACGACGAGGCAGGCAGTAGCGACCGGCCCCCGGGAGAGCTCCACGAGCCGGGCCAAGACCGTGGCCTCGGACGGCAGCCCGGCCGGGTCGAGGCCGAGCGCCTGGGCCGCGCGATCGCGTCGTTGGTCGAGGTCGGGCCAGCTCTCCCGGTACTCGTCGGCGACCGCCTGGAGTTGTTCGGCTGTCTGCCTGCGCGCGTCCCGCCACCACGGCGCCACGAGGCACAGCCGCACCAAGTCCGGCAGCCCGAGCGCGAGCGGTCCTGCCTCGCCGTCCAGGCTCACGTACACCACCGGGCGTTCCTCGCCGCCCTCGCCGACGAAGCAGAACGCGTCCCCCGAGCCCGCCCGCGCGAACTGCTCCAGCCGGAGTCCGGATGCGAGCCGTATGCCGTCTTCCAGCACATGGTCAGCCGGGTCCGTCGCGTCAAGGTCCGCGATCGCGGCGAAGAACGCGACGACTTCTTCGTCGGTGCCGAGGAGGGGGAGCAACGCGCCCGGCGCATCGGGTCCGACCGGTGCCTTCGATCCGTTCATCCAGCCACCGTAACCGGGGCCTCTGACACTGCCTCAGGTCTCTCCTCTATTCACTCTCCGTGCTTCGACCACCATTCAGAGAACGGCTCCGCGTGGGCGAGGGCCGTATCCCGGTAGCCGATGAACTCTTGCGCTTGCTCATCGGGGAGCGTTTCGCGCCCGATGACGGCCCCTGCGACGTCATAGCGCATGGTGACGGCAGTCTGTGCGTCGAAGAGCCAGAAGTCCCCTACCCCTGCGAGCGGGTTGGGCTTGTCGGTGGTGTCGAGGACGAAGAATTCCTCACCGCCGGTCTGATTCGTCCGGTAACCCCAACCGAGTTCGAAACGGAGGTAGGGCGTAAGCGGCCGAGAAAGGATGTGCACCCGGTAGACGCGCTTCCCCTGGCCGGTGTGAGAGCGAAGCTCTGCCACCCATTCGGCGTTGTAATCCTCCGGCCGAGGGTCCCCGGCGAGGAACCTTCCGTACGCCCCCGTGTTGCCCGACCCGCCGTAATCGTCCAGCGTTTCCAGCCGAAACGCCTCGCGCTCGAAGGTGTCGAACAGCTCGCCGAGACTCTTCATGCGTCCCCTCCTGGCCGGTACGTCGCGTGCGGAACTGCCCGCTCCCAGACGGATTCGAAGGCTGCGGCGACCATCCTCGCCATGGCCGGGTCGGACCGCACCTCCATGCCCGTGGCGGGGTCCCAGTTCCCGTCGCCGTCGAAGTGGTTGAAGATGACGATCTCTCCGTCGATCAGCCAGCAGTCCGCGCCCGGCAGCGCCAGATCGGCCGCGCGCCTTCGGGGCAACCAGCGCACCTCTTCTCCGGCGGCCACGTTATGGCGCTCCGTCACGTCGTACTCAAACCTGATGTACTCGCTGACGGGCTCCGAGACGACCCGGGCACGCCTCATCCGCACACCGCGCGAAACGGTCGCCACCACGAGGTCGAACCAGCTCTGCCACCGCTCGGCGGGGTCGAACCGCACCCCGGCGCGCCAGTCGGCGAAATCGGGGTCATCGGGTGTGTAGATGTCCCGCATCTCCAGATGCACCGCCGAGCGCTGCGCCTTCTCTAACGCCTCACGGACTGCTGTGGCCATCGATGTTGAACTCCTCATGAGGAATGGAGCGTCGCCAAACTGACTCGAAAGCGGTGGAGCAGAGCTTTACGACACCGGGGTCGTCGCTGAGCGACGGCCCGGCGGACGCACCGTCGCCGGTGAAGTGGTTGAACTCAACGAGCCGATCATCGAATACCCAGAAGTCATTGCCGGGCAGGGCCAGGTCCGAGGCCTGTCTGCGGGGCAGCCAGCGCACCAGTTCCCCGGCCTCGGTATTGTTGACCGTGCCCGCGTGTTCGAAGCGGATGTACTCGCTCACCGGCTCCGACACGATGCGCGCCCGCCGCATGATCACGCCTCGTCCGGCCGCTTCCGCGACGAGGTCCTTCCACGGCTGCCAGTACTCGGGGTTGTTCCATTCCCCGGTTTCCCGCCATTGGGCGAAGTCGCCAGTCTCGTAGTCGACCGCGTAAGCGTCGCGCATTTCCAGATGGACGGCCGACCGGCGGCAATCGGCTAGCAGTTCAGCGAAAGCCGGTACCTTCTGCGACATCGCACCCCTCCTTCCTGCGCTGCTCGCGAGCCCTACACGGCCTGAGGGCAAGGAATGTCCGGCCGCATGCGGTGGGGGCTGCATGCGATCAGGCACACGGACAGGAACCGTTGCCCGGTGAGGTACCAGCCGCCGACCACGTCCTCGCCCTGCGCGGCCCGGTCCACTGGACGGTTGACTGTATTGGCGAGGCGGTCGTCGTCGCGTTCGTGTTCCGATGCGAATGATGGTGCGGAAGCCCGCGCTTGTCCGCCGAACCATTCCGCTGCCTCCTGCGGGTCGGTCCAGGTTCCCTGGATGAAGGATGTGGGCTTGAGGAGCCAGTGGGCCAGTTCCAGGGGGACGACTTTGCTGGATCTGAATTCGGGGTGCAGCGGGCGTCGGGGGCCGTCCTTGTGTAAGTCGTGGGCGGATCCGAGCCAGGTGTAGCCGTGGTGGTGCATGTGCTCGCTCTCTCGGTGCAGAGCGGCCCCCACCTGAGGCGGGGGCCGCCCCGGAAACAACGACCCGGGCGACGAAGACGACACGCGGCCCCATCTGAGGCGGGGGCCGCGTGCTGGGTCACCTGCTACTGGCGGCCGCAGCCGTCGCCGTCACCGCAGCCGCCTTGCTGCCCGCCCTCGGTCGGCTCGTCGTCCTCGGGGTCCTGCCGGAGGACGACGGCCTTGTGTCCGCGTAAGTGCATCGGGATGATTCCTCTCGGTGCTGTCGGTCGCGGGGGCTCTCCTCGCGCCGTCGTGCACGTGCACCCGTTCCGTGCTGGGCTCGACCTGCCAGGGCTCCGGTCCAGCCGGGACGGGGGTCTTCAGGGGAAACGCGGCGCCTACCGACCCTGGGATGGGGCCTTCGGTTCGCCGAGGGCGCGGTAGCAGACGCGAGGGCCGTCGAAGGCAGTCCGGGCGTGCAGCCACCGGGTGTTGTCCAGGAGGTAGCCCTCTCCGGGCCGCAGGTGCCGCACCTGCTGGTGGCGGGCGATCACCGCCCGCAGGACGCGTAGGTACGGCTGGACCAGCGGCGAGAACCGCACCAGGGAGTCCCAGCGCAGCCGCAGCTCCGGACGCCCGTCGGGGCGGGTGCCGAAGACCGCGCCGAGATGGCCGTCCGCACCGCCGAAGTACGCGCTGCGGGGTGCGGAGAGGGCAGCCAGAGCATCGGGATGGTGCGCGGCAAGGTCGTCGCGGACCGTCCAGCCATCGGCGAGCAGGCACTCCCCGCCGCGCGTGGCGGGCCGATGGCAGACCAGCATCATCAGCCGTGGCGGCATGAGGGTGCCGGAGCGTTCGGTGTGCGGGAGGACTTCGGCGCTGGTGAGGCCCGTACACCCCGCCTGGTCGGCGTGATGCCCGGTGTCGCGGATGACGGTGAGGCCATCGGCATCGCTGTCAGGGTGCAGAGCGATGCGCATGATGCGGGACGCGCACTCAAGGACCGACCGGCGGGTAGCGAGTCCGTCGAGGTGGACCAGACCGGTGGTGTGGAGCCAGCCGACTGGTACGGGGAGTACGGCGCTGTCGACCTGCGCCGGAACAGGACTCATCCAAAGGCTCCTTGACGTGCGGGCATGGGAACTCTCTGGTCTCACTGTCGGGACCAGAGATCGCGACGTAAAGTGACTGATTGTCAACCTGCCGTGATGCCCGGAAGCCACAGTTGTGCTGTGGGCAGTGCTACGTTCCGGATGCCGCATCGTCGCCCTCGCGAAGGACTCCATGACACACGTGCCGCGCACCTTCCCCGTCTCCGTCAAAGGTGTCGCCATCGGCGGCGACGGCCGCGTCCTGCTGCTGCGCAATGAACGCGACGAGTGGGAATTGCCGGGCGGACGCCTCGAACTGGGCGAGACCCCGGAGCAATGCGTCAGCCGCGAGATCAAAGAGGAGTCCGGCTGGAGCGCTGACGCTCAGGCGCTGTTGGACGTCTGGGTATATCAGCCGATTCCCGATCGACACGTCTTGATCGTTACGTTCGGCTGTCGCGTCCTGAACCCGGACGTGGTTCCGGTGATGAGCGACGAACACAAAGAGATCGGGCTGTTCACCGCCGACGAGGTCCCTGGCTTGCGGATGCCCGATGGATACAAGGCGTCGGTCGCTGCCTGGTACCAACAGCACACCGGGTTGTAGGCGCCATGAGCGAGGGCGCAGCTGCGGCAGAGGACAATGGCAATCAGCTGCCGCTGCCGCGTGTGCTGCTCCCGCACGTTCAGTGGCACTGGGCGACCCCGCAAGCCGAATCCGTGCTGAGGTGTGGTGACCTGGGAGCGGTTCTGCGGTTCCACCGCCAGATTCACGGGTTGTCCCAGACCACGCTCGGGAACCTGCTCGGCTACGACAAGACGTACATCTCCATGGTCGAGAACGGACGGCGCACTATCGACGACGTGCCGTCACGGCGCCGCATCGCGGCCACGCTGCGTCTCCCACCCCACGTGCTCGGAGTGACCGATCCGACTGACGCCGACCACGTCGCCATGCTGCAGTTCGGAGACTCCACCGTCCGGCTTACCGAGATCGCCCGGCAGTCCGGCCACGCCAGGGAGGCGGTCGCAGAGCTGTGGCCGCTGGTCGCCCGGTTGGAAGGGCGCGTCGCCGATGGACACACCGAGCGCGAGGTTCTCGTCCTGCTGGCCCGCGCACGTGTAGGCCTCGGTGTCGCTCTGGGCCATGTTCTCCCCGAGGAACGTTTGCCCGTCGCCGCACGGTGGACCGGCCAGGGGCTGGCGGTCGCTCGGCACCTTGGCGATCCGGCGATGACCTCGTACGCGCTGCGCATGCACGGCAACGAACTCCGCAAGGCACGCCTCATCGGGGCCGCGGTGGACCGGCTTCGGCACGCGGTGGCCATCGCGCCGGGCGACGCGGAGCGGGCCGCGGCGCTCACACTGCTTGCCCGTGCGGCGGGAGAACTCGGCGATGGTGAACTGTTCGATGAGGCATTACGCGGCAATCGGGGCCTTCTCGAGCAGGTCGCGCACACGTCGCTGGTCAATCCCTTCGCACTCCACGAGATCCAGTTGCGCGGGCTGCTCAAGACCGGCCGGGCGGAGCGCGCGGTGCGGCTCATCGACTCGCAACCTCCGGCAAGTTACGCGGTCACCCCGCAGTGGCGCGTGATCGAGCACATCACCGCAGGCAGTGTGCTCCTGCGCCGAGGTGACCCCACCGGCGCCGACGAACGGCTCTCCGCCGCGGTCACCGACGCCACCGCGCACCGCCTCCCCCACCAACTGCAACGCGTCATCCGCGCCACCCGCCACGCCCTGCCCGCGACCCGCGAACGGGCCGAGCAGGGTCTGCAACGGCTGCGGCAGGACATGGCGGCCTGAAGGCTGACCTAGGCACCGCGCATTTCCAGATGTACGGCTGACCGGCGGCAATCGGCTAGCAGCTCGGCGGCCCGGCTGGCCGCGTCGGTGAGGCGGGCACGTTCGTGTTCCGACGTGAACGAGGCTGCGGAGGCCCGTGCTTGGCCGCCGAACCATTCCGCTGCCTGTTGCGGGTCGGTCCATGTGCCTGGATAAAGGAGGGCGGTTTGAGGAGCCAGTGGGCCAGTTCCAGGGGGACGACTTTGATGGATCTGAATTCGGGGTGCAGGGGGCGTCGGGGGCCGTCTTTCATGCGCCGCGTTCGAGGCGCCGGGCCACGCCAAGGGCATCCCGGAGAACGAGGCCGTGATCCGTATCCCCGCCAGGATGGTGCACATGATCAGGGAGGCTTGTGATGCCGTCGAGTGCGCCGACATTCGATGAGCTGATCGCCAACTGCACGCGCTCTGCCGTGCACCTGGAGATGCGCGACGCTTACGCCGTCGACTACGAAGAGGGCCCGTTCGCCGCATGGAGGAACGGTTTCCGCCACGACCCGGCGGACCGTGCGTCCTGGTGGCGTCCGTGGCTCGACTTGATCCAGGAGACCGTGAGCCGCGGCATCGTGGTGCGCCGGGCCCGTATCGTGTCCGAGCCGGTCAGCGAGTACAGCCGTTTCCTGTACGACGGCACGTTCACGAACGTCGCGGCTGGCGAACACGTGCGGTGGCTGCCTCGCCGACTGGCCTCCGACATCGCGTTGCCGGGCAACGACTTCTGGCTGTTCGACGGCCAGTGGATCCACTGGAATCACTTCGCCGGTGACGGATCGTGGACCGGCGAGGAGATCACCGACGACCCGGCCGCAGCCAAGCTGTGTGCCGAAGCGTTCGAAACGGTGTGGACACGCGCCACTCCGCACGACCAGTACGACATCCACTGACAGCGCGCACCGGACAGGCCAGCTCATGCCCATCTCCCCGTCCTCGTCCGCCCAAGCCGCACGCGCAGTCGTCGCGCGGAGGCTTCGCGACCTTCGCAAGAGCGCCGGGCTGACGGTCGTCGAGCTGGCCAACCGGTGCGACTGGCACCACTCCAAGACCTCCCGCATCGAGAACGCCCAGACCGGTCCGTCAGCGAAGGACATCCGTGCGTGGACCCATGCCTGCGCGGCAAGCGATCAGGCGGAAGATCTCATTGCTCAGTCCCTGCACGCCCGATGATGGTCCCGGGACTGTTGCAGACCGAGGGGTATGCGGCCGCGCTCCTGAGCAACATCGCAGACTTTCGCGGCATCCCGTTCAACGATGGCGCCGAGGCCGCAGCCGCGCGCGTTGAGCGATCCCGCATCATCCATGAACGGGGCCATCGGTTCGTGATGCTCATAGAGGAGGCAGTCCTATATGCCCAGTTGGGCGACGGGGACGCGATTGTGGCACAGCTTGGCTATCTGCTCACCGCCGGTGCACTGCCCCAGGTGTCGCTGGGCATCATCCCCATGGCCACACGTGAGCGGCGGCAGTGGCCGGTCGAGACGTTCCACGTGTATGACGACGCCCTCGTGTCGGTGGAGTTCGTTTCGGCGGAGGTCAACATCACCCAGCCTTCCGAGGTCGCCCTGTACCTGAAGGTGTTCGAGCAGTTGCGCGACATGGCCGTGTACGGGGCGGAGGCGCGGGCGTTGATCCTGAAGGCAATCGAGGCCCTGTACTGACCCCGGGCGCGACAAAAGCCCCCGCCTGGCCCAGCCCAGAGTCAAGACGGGCCCCCGCGACAGGGGCGGGGAGGGAATTCAGGAAGTCCAGCGGGCACATCGATCGGCGACGTGATCCAGCTGGCCCACCTTGGCGGCGCGTATGAAGGCTCTCAGGGGTGCCCGGGTGGTCGAGAGCACGGCCTCGGGGTGTTCGCTCTCGCGGAGCATGATGGTGTCGCGTTCCCCCGCCGCGACGTTCACGCAGGAAGCCGACTCCTGGCAGTACGAAGACTGGCGCCATGGGGACACGTTCATGTGCTGCTCCTTGTCACAGTTCTCGGATGAGGCCGTGGATGAAGTCGCGGGACTCCTCCTGGGTGAGCGCGATGCTCTCCATCTTGCCGATCACCAGCCGATACTTCTCCAACTGCGCCTCCGCGTCGAGGAGAAGCGAGCCGTGGGCCTGTTCCAGCAGGACCGTGTCGAGTTGGGGTACGGGGCCGGAGAAGTAGTTGATGGACTGGCCGGACCCGGCGAACGTGCCGTTGCGGAAGGGGATCACCTGGACGGTGATGTGTTCCCGCTCGCTCATGTCGATCACGTGCTGAAGCTGGGCCCGGGCCGTCTGCGGTCCACCGAATGGCATGCGCAGAGCGGCCTCGTGGATCACCGCTTTGCAGGGAGTGGGCTCGTCGCCGTAGAGGATGCGCTGCCGCTTGATGCGGTAGGACACGCGGTCCTCGATGTCGGGTGGCGGGAGGGCGGGGACGCCTTCGGCGAAGATCGCGCGGGCGTGGTCGACGGTCTGGAGCAGGCCGGGGATGTGCAGCACGGTGGCCAGCGCGATTGCTGATGCGTGGTGTTCGAGCTCGGCCAGGTCGAGCTGCCCCAGGGGCAGCAGGTCCCGGTACTCCTCCCACCAGCCGCGCTGCTGCTTGCCAGTCATGGCGATGAGAGCGGTGATGAGGTCTTCGTCGCCGCACGCGTAGTTCCCGGCCAGGGTGCGGATGCTGCGCTCACTGAGGCCGAAGCGGCCGGTCTCGATGTTGCTGACGCGGGCCTGCTTGGCTCCGATCAGCTCAGCGGCTTCCCGGGTGTTCAGACCCGCGCGCTCGCGCAGTTTGCGCAGCTCGGCGCCAAGGCGAAGCTGACGTGCGGTCGGAGTTGCTCTCGGCGGCATGCGGTTCTCCGTGTTCGAACTGGCGCTGTTGGCGTCACTGGAACGAGGGAAAGGTTAGATACCTCTCGTCATTCCGTAGAAGTAATTCTACCTTGCGCTCTACCCTGTGAGCCAGGCCACTTCGTGCGGCGGTGGTCCGCAACTGCCCAGACTCGGTCTTCCTTTGACCCAACTCCACCTCCCGGCAAGGAGACACGCATGGTCACCGTATCCCCGGAGCAGCCCGGCCCTGAGTCGTTCGACCTCGGCAAAGAACTCCGCGCTCTCGCCCTCGCCACCGCGCCGCGCCTCTTCGCCGTGGCTCGCATCCACCCGTACGAGGGCACCGACGAGGTGGACGTGGAGATCGCGGCGTGGGGCATGGACTACGGCGATGGGCGCACCGAAGTGGTCGGGTCCGGGCAGCGGTTGGTGCTGTCCTCGCCGGAGCGGGTGGAGGCGTGGTTCTCGCGGGGTGCGGTCACCGCGCAGCTCGTGTGGCTCGCGCCGTCGACGGGGGCCTCGCTCGACCCCGGCTTGGCGGCCTGACCTGCGGCCGCTGGCGCCTGACCTCCGGCTGCTGAGCTGATCCGCCACTTCCGCCGTAGTCTGAGACGCGCGCCTGAGGGACAGGAGAACACGGTGGCCGAGACGACGCTGACCGAGGTGATGGCCGAGCTGGCCGCGCTTGAGGATCCGAAGATCCGCGCGGTGAACGAGAAGCACGGTGACGATCACGGGGTGAACCTCACCAAGCTGCGCGCGCTCGCGAAGCGGCTGAAGACGCGGCAGGACCTGGCGCGTCAGCTCTGGGAGACGGGCGACAGCGCGGCGCGGCTGCTGGCGCTGCTGATCTGCCGCCCGAAGGCGTTCGAGCGGGACGAGCTGGACGGCATGCTGCGCGGGGCGCGCACGCCCAAGGTGCACGACTGGCTCGTGAACTACGTGGTGAAGAAGCATCCGGAGGCGGAAGAGTTGCGTCTGGCCTGGTTCGCCGATCCGGATCCCGTCGTCGCGAGTGCGGGCTGGGCGCTCACCACCGAGCGGGTGGCGAAGAAGCCCGAGGGCCTCGATCTCGGGGGACTGCTCGATGTCATCGAGGCGGAGATGAAGGACGCCCCGGACCGCCTGCAGTGGGCGATGAACCACTGCCTGGCACAGATCGGGATCGAGCACGCCCGGCACCGCACCCGCGCGCTCGGCATCGGTGAGCGCCTGGAAGTGCTCAAGGACTATCCGACGCCGCCGGGCTGTACGTCCCCGTTCGCGCCGATCTGGATCGGTGAGATGGTGCGTCGGCAGGAAGACAAGAGCTGACCTGTCCGGCAGCGGGCCTGTGAACCTTTCTGCCTCCCCTGCCGACTGTCTCGGTGACGTGTGGCGCGAGACAGGGAGGTGCGGTGAGCGACGACGGACGACGCGACGGGCTGCTGGTGGTGCGCTGCCAGCTCGGGGAGCGAGAAGCGTTCCGCGAGCTGGTGGGTCTCTGGCACGCCCCGTTGTGGCGTTACGTACGGGGCATGGTCGGCTCGCCGCACCTCGCGGACGACCTCGCCCAGGAGGCGTGGGTCGCGGTGGTGCGCGGACTGCCCCGGCTGCGGCAGCCGGAGCGGTTCGCCCCGTGGCTGTTCACCATCGCCCGGCGCGCGGTCGCCGACCACCTGCGGCAGGCGTACCGGGTGTCGGAGACGTCCGTGTCGGAGACGTCCGTGGAGGAGGCGGGCGCCGTCGTCGATGACGACGACTCGCTCAGCGGCGTGCTGACCACGATGCAGGTGGAAACCGGCCTGAACGGGCTGCCGCCGCTGGAGCGTGAAGTGCTGATCCTGTTCCACCTGCAGGATCTGTCTCTGGCGGCCTGCGCGGAGGTGCTCGGCGTACCGCCCGGCACGGTCAAGAGCAGGTTGCACCGCGCGCGCCGCATGGTGCGGAGCGTCCTCGCCGAGAGGGGATACGAGGCATGAGCGAGCAGAACCCCGCGGCCCAGAACCCCGCGCCCCAGAACCCCGCGGCTCAGCGGGACGTGCCCGAGGAACTGGACCGCGCGCTGGCCGCGGAGGTCTCGCTGGGCTCCCGCATGCGTCACGTGGCCGTGGGGCTGGTGGGAGGCTGCGCGGCGGCACTGATCGCGGTGCTGTGGGCCACCGAGCCGCAGTCGCTTCCCGCGCGCACCCGGGCCGCCTTCGCCGGGCTGATCGCCATCGGGCTGGCCTGGGCCGCCTTCGCGGGCTGGGTGCTGAGCAGGCGCCGCCCGCTGTTCGCCCGGGACCGGGTGCTCGGAGCCCGGCTCGCGCTCGTGGCCACGGCGGTGACTGGCGTGGCCGGGACGGCCCTGGCCACGGCACGCGCCACCCCGGCCGCTGCCCTGACCACCGCCCTGGCCGGTGCCGCCCTCGTCGCCATGGCAGGGCTCGCCCTGGCCCGGGCGCGGTCCCGCCGCCGCGAACTGCTGCGCCTGCGGGACGCTCTGCGACACGAAGCCTCGTGAACCCGCACGCCTCCGCGTCGCGAGCAAGCGCACCGCCGTCCTGGTCACCGTGCTGGCGTGCACCGCGCTGCTGATCGGGATCGGCCTGCTCCTGACGACCTGAGCCTTCGAGCGGGCCCACGCCCACCTATGCGGTCGCGCGCCTGCGGATCAGCAGCTTGATCTCCTCCGGCAGCGCGTCGGCGGCCAGCAGCCCCGGCAGAAGGGCCGGTTCGCGGGTCAGGGCGCGGAAGGCGAGGGCTATGGTCACGTCGTGGTCCGGGCGGTGGCCGATCTCGACCGGGTCGCCGGGGCGGATGGCGCCGGGGGTGAGGACACGGAGGTAGGCGCCCGGCAGCGCGGCTTCGGTGAAGCGTTTGATCCAGCCGTCGCGCTCCAGCCAGCCCTGGAAGGTCGCGCAGGGGATGCGGGGGCAGGAGACTTCCAGCACCACATCCGGCCCGATGTGCCAGCGCTCGCCGATCAGGGCGGCGTTGACGTCCAGCCCGGTGGTGGTGAGGTTCTCGCCGAAGACGCCGTTGTGCAGCGGCCGGTTGAACTCGGTCTCCCAGCCATCCAGATCCTCGCGGGCGTAGGCGTAGACGGCCTGGTCGGAGCCGCCGTGGTGCTTGACGTCGTACGCCCGGTCGCCGTCGAGACCGACCGCCCCCGTGCCCTTGGGGCCGGGGGCGGTGACGGTGACCGGGCCGTCGACGGGGCGTTTGTCGATGCCCGTCGCGCCGAGGCCCTTCCACGGGTTGGGCCGGGGCTTGCCGACGTTCACGGAGAGCAGCTTCATGGGGGTGACGGTATGGACCGCCGCCCCCTGGAGCCACGTATTTTCAGCGCACCCGGCCCGTGCGGCTCTGGTACGGCGGCTCGGCACGTGGGTCAGGCGCGGAACTGGAACTTGTCGAGGTCCCAGTGCTGGTTGCCCCGCTCAAGGAAGACCAGGGCGTTCAGCCGGCCTTCAGCGAAGTTGTAGTCGCAGGTCTTGGACTTGCCCTTGCCGCCCACCTTGCACACGTAGGTGTTGTCCGAGGCGGGTCCGAAGACACTGATGGCGAAGCTGCGCCCGTCCGCCTTGAGGTCCTTGACCTTGATCGTGTCGGTGGCCGCGTTGTACGTCACGGAGCCCTGGGCGTACGACTCGCTCACGTTCGTGGCGTGAATGTCGGCCGCACTCGTGCCCGCGCCGACCGTGAGGACGAGGCCGAGGGAAGCGGCGGCGACGGGGGCGGCGATCAGGGCCCGGCGTATGGACTTGCGCATATGTGGTGCTCTCTCTGTTGAGGCTCAACTGGCTTGATCGTTCATGTGATCGTGACGATCAAGGTTGACCATTTGGTTCCGGCCCGGCGCGCCCGGCTCAGCGCACCCGGGCCGCCGAGAGGGACCGCTTCAGCACGGGGGTGAGGCGCTGCTCTACGAAGCGGTAGAGCACCCATGCGAGGGTCAGCATCAGCAGCACGGTCAGCGGGAACGTCCCGTAGGCGGGGATGCCGAGGCTGCGGTGCAGGTACTGGACGACGACCCAGCCCAGGTGTTCGTGGACCAGGTAGAACGGGTACGTCAGCGCGCCCGCGACCGTCAGCCAGCGCCAGTTGGCCCAGTTGAGCTTGCCGAGCGCGACCAGGGCGACCGCGACGAAACCGAAGGCGACGATCGCCACGATGCCGAACGTGGACCGGTAGGAGAAGAAGTCCGGGTTCGGGCGGTGCCACAGCTCGGCGACCGCGTAGTGCTGGCCGATGAGGAAGCTGAGGGCGACGATGCCCCAGGCCGTGGCGTCGTGGCCGTAGCGGTGGATCAGGTAGAGGCCGATGCCGCCGATGAAGAACGGGGCGTAGTTCGGCATCAGGATCAGGTCCAGCATCGGCTGGTCCGCCGCGTCGGTGATCGCCGCGCCCAGGGTCCACACCGCGCAGAACAGGACGACGCGCTGACGGGTCGCGCCCGGCAGGACGACGAAGAGCGCGAAGAGGGCGTAGAAGCGCAGCTCTGCCCACAGCGTCCAGCACACGCCCAGCACCCGGTCCGCGCCGAGCGGTTGCTGGAGCATCGTGAGGTTGAGCAGGGTGTCGCTCGGCGAGACCGTCTCGAACGCCACCCAGGGGAGCGCGAACACGGCCGTGACCAGCAGGATCGCGGCCCAGTAGGCGGGGAACAGCCGGGAGACGCGGGAGGCGAAGAAGGAGCGCAGCGGGCGTCCCCAGCCGCTCATGCAGATGACGAAGCCGCTGATGATGAAGAAGATCTGGACGCCCAGGCAGCCGTACGAGAAGTACGGCGAGGCGGTGGGGAAGATCTCGCGCGGGGACGCGCCCCACGCCTCGGCGATCTCCCCGTCACGGCCGCCGTAGTGGTACGCGGCGACCATGAGCGCGGCCAGCAGCCGCAGCCCGTCCAGGGCGCGCAGCCGGACCGGCTGCCCCTTGCGCCCCGGGGACGGCTGGCCAGGGCCCTGGCCCGGCTCGCGCTGCGAGGGGACCGTACGGGATATCCGGCCCGCTTCGGGTGCGGGCGGCGCGCCCGCGCTCATGACGCCACCCCCGAGGCGCCGTGACGTATGTGGCTTGCCCCGTGGTCGGCGGTCACGCCGTTGCTCCTTCGCAGTCAGCAGTCAGCAGTCAAGTCAGCAGTCAGGGGACGACAGACGGGCGGCTCAGCCCGTCGCGGCCTTCTTCAGCGCCGCCTTCTTCAGCGCCCGGGCGCGCCGCGCGACCCGCCGTACCGTCTCGTTGCGCGGAATGAAGCCGAGTTGCGAGGGGACCGCCCCGGGCAGGGCGAGCGCGGTCAGGCGGCGGCGCTTGAAGTAGCGCCAGGTGTGGGCGTCGAGATGGGCGGCGAGATACCGCTCCGCGGCGGGCCGCAGCTCGGGGTAGATCTTCGCCTGCATGCAGAAGCCCACGGCGGCGACCAGGCCGGTCAGCTTCTGGCCGGACCGCTCGTCCACCGCACCCGCGCCAGCGGCCACCGCCCGGTGGTCCTCCAGGTCCGGCAGCAGCGCGTCCACGATGGTGACCGGCACCCGGTTGCTGTTCTGGTACGGGGTGAGCCGCTCCAGCAGCGTATCGGTGCCGATCCGGGCCACCGGAAGTCCGTAGAAGACGCTCGCGGTGAGCAGCGCGGTGGAGAAGCAGCCGATGACCAGGGCCGGTTCCATCCGCTGGTAGAGCACCTCGGCGAGGACCGGGGTGTCCATGACGGTCAGCTCCGCGCCCAGCTCGGCGGCCTTCTTCTCCAGCATCCGCGACCAGCGCGCCGGGGCGGTGGGGTGCGGCTTGAAGACGACGGTGCGGTGGCCGAGCGCGACCGCGCCCCGCAGCATCCGCACATGCAGCTCTTCCTCCTCCTCCGGGGTGAGGATGTCGAGCGCGGACAGGTACTGGCCCAGCATCAGGGCGGGTCCGGTGCCGGTGGCGACCCGTTCGGTCGCGGAGGCGACGGAGCGCGGGGCGGCCTCGCCGACCTCGGCGAGCACCTTGGTGAACGTCTCGGTCGGCAGCACCTCGGCCGGTACCCCGAACTCGGTGAGCAGCAGCGGCTTCAGCCCCGGTACGAGGTCGAGGTGGAGCAGACGCCGGATCCGGGTGCCGACCAGCGGGTGGAGCTTGTTGCGGGTCGGGCCGTAGCTCATCAGCCCGTCCGCGTAGACGTCGATGGGGGCGCCCTGGAACACCTGGGCGATCGCCATCGCCGGGTTGACCTGGATGGACTCCAGGACCAGTTCGATGTCGTCGTCGCCCAGGTTCCACAGCAGCCGCAGATGGCGCTCCCACAGCGGGGCGTCGTCCTGGCGCGGGCCCCAGCCGCCGGGGTGGAAGGGGCTGATCGTCTCGTTCCAGGACAGCACCCGGTCGAAGCGCGACCGCAGCCGCTCGAAGCCCGGCATGTCGTCGACGGCGGGCGTGGTCTCCGGCGTCGCCGCGTTGTTGCTGACCAGCAGCAGACGGCGGTCGGCCGGGCCGACGCTGCCCGCGTCGATCGCCGCGGCGAGGGTGGCCGCCCCGTACAGGGTGGAGGCCATGAAGATCTGGGTGCGCTTGCGCTCGCCGCGCGGGGTGTACGTCAAAGGCGTCACGGGTGTCAGGTTCGCGGACATCAGGCCGCCACCTCCGCACCCGCCGCGCCGCGGCGCTTCACTCGCCGCAGGCGCGCGGCACGCTCGTAGTCCATGGAATCCAGCGCGTCCTTCAGTACGTCCTGGGGCATGCGCTTGAGCGCAGCCGCCGACATCGAACGGAGCTTGCGGGCCACCTGCGGCTCGAAGCGTTCGATGTTGCCGAGATGGTGGGAAATGATCGCGCAGTAGGTGCGCACGGCCTTCGGCAGCAGGGTGTCCGCGTCGCGGTCCCGCGCCGTTTCGTCGATGACCTGGTCGAACGCGCGGATGAAGTCGAGCTGCCGCACATCGCCGATCTGGGTGAGCGAGGAGGAGACACCGCGCCGGTAGAAGACGCCGTGCAGGCCGAGGACGGCGAAGCTGCGCGCCTCGCGGTGCAGCCGCCAGATCCAGGGCCGGTCCTCGGCGGTGCGCAGCCCGTGGGTGAAGTGGAGAAGCCCCTCGTCGGCGAGGCGGCGGTGGTACATGCCCGCCCAGGCGAAGGCGTAGTCGACCGAGGTGGAGCGGTCGGCGGGGAGGATCACGTCCCGCGGGTTCATCACCTGGTCGCGCAGGCCGTGCGGCACCCGGTGGACCGAGCGCTTGCGGCCGGTGCACTGGACATGGTCGGTGCGGACGAAGTCGCACCCCAGGTCCTCCATGGCGGCGACCAGCTGCGCGTAATACCCCGGGGCGAGCCAGTCGTCACCGTCGAGGAAGGTGATGTACTCGCCGGTAGCCGCGTCCAGTCCGGTATTGCGCGCGGTGGCGAGCCCGCCGTTCTGCTCATGACGGATGTAGACGGCCCCCGGAAGCTCGCGTTCGGCGCGCTCCAGGATCTCCGGAGTCCCGTCGGTCGCATGGTCGTCGACGAGAATGAATTCGAAGTCCTCACGCGCGTTCGCACGAAGACTTCTGAGCGTGTCAGGGGCATAGGTCTGCACGTTGTAGAACGGCACGATGACGGAGAGCTTAACCACGCGGGTGACGCTAGGTCGCCGGGCGGCATTCGTCTTGACCGCAGGTGTACGTAAAGGTGAACGAAGAACGTCGGAACGGTTAACCCGCTGCTCCAGCCAGCCGATTCGCCATTCGTCGACGCGCTGTTAACCCTTTGTTGCTTCTGCGTTGGGCCGTCAATCGGAATCCCTTCCTAGCGTCTCCGACGTGTCCTCACGTATCAAATCCCCCGTGCGAGTAGCCGTGCTCGCCGACTCCGACACCCGGTGGAAATGGGGCGCGCTCACCGCGCAGCGCCTCGTCCCCGACAGCTCGGATTCCACGGAAGCGGGTTCCGCTGGTTCAGGCCGACGCCTGGACGGCTACCTGCTGCGCGGCCGCGCCACGCCGACCGTCCGGCAGCTGGCCGAGGTCGGGGTGCGTACGGACTCGCTGCGCGAGGTGACGGGCATCGAGTTCATCCGGTCCATGGACCGCGAGCGGTACGACGTGATCGTGCTGTCGCTGGTCGGCGGCGGCGTCCAGGCCATGCTGCACGGTCTCGCCCACGCCTGGGAGGGCGCCACCCGCCGCCCGGTGATCGTCACCGGCTATGTGGGCGTCGTCTACGAGAAGCTCGCCGACGGCCTGCTGCTGCGGCACGGCGCCGATGTGGTGCTCGCCAACTCGCGCCATGACGCGGACCGGTTCCGCGAGGTCTACACCGGCGTCGGCACCTCCGGGGACAGCGTCACCGAGTGCGCGCTGCCCTTCCTCGGCGGCGCCCGCTATGACGAGAAGGCCCGGCAGGCGCGGAAGTACCCCGGCGGCACGGTGGTGTTCGCCGTCCAGCCGTCCGTCCCGGACAACCGCGCCGACCGTACGTACCTGCTGCGCCGGGCCGTCGACCACGCGCGCCGCCACCCGGACCGCGAGGTCGTGGTCAAGCTGCGCTCCAAGCCGGGCGAGCACACCACGCACATCGAGGAACTGCCGTACCAGAAGCTGATCGCCAAGTTCGGCGACGGGCTGCCGCCCAACTTCCGTCTCGCGTACGGGAACATGGGCGAGGTCCTGGACACCACCGATCTGCTGGTGACCATCAGCTCCACGGCCGCCCTGGAGTCCCTGCACCGCTCCATCCCGACCGCGATCCTCACCGATCTCGGCATCCGGGAGCCGCTGGGCAACCACCACTTCCTGGGCTCCGGCTGCCTGGCCTCGTGGGACGAGCTGGACGCCGGATACCGGCCCGAGCCCGACCCGGAGTGGCTGGCCCGCCAAGGCGTGGCCGCCGACGGGTCGTACGAGACCGCCTTCGACACCGCCCGGCACAAGGTCTCCGCCCTGGCCGCAGCCGTTGCCCTCCCGGCGCTCGCCCCCTACTACACCCGGGCCACCGCGCCCGGCTATCTGCCCCGGATCCTCCAGCGGTACGGCTTCGAGCCGGACGGCAGCCCCCGCCCGGGCGCCGCCGTGGACGAGGCCGAGGTCAGCGGATTGCGGCGGGCCGTACGCAACACCATGCGGGACGCGGCGCGCGGCGCCTACCGGCATGGCGTGCAGCGCGTGGCCCCGGTCATCCGGCGGATGGGGGAGCTGTGACAGCCATCGATGAATCCCCTGAAGGAGCCGCCATGCCCGCATCGAGCCCCTGCGTGCTCGCCGTGATCCCCGCCCGCGGCGGATCGAAGGGCGTGCCCGCCAAGAACCTCGCCGCCGTCGGGGGTGTGCCGCTGGTCGCCCGCGCCGTCATGGAGTGCCGGGCCTCCCGCCTGGTGACCGACGTGGCCGTCTCCACCGACGACGCGGGCATCGCCGCCGCGGCGCGCGGCGCGGGCGCCGTGGTCATCCAGCGGCCCACCGACATCGCGGGCGACACCGCCACCAGCGAGGCCGCGGTCATCCACGCGATGGACGCGTACGAGGCGACGCACGGCACCACCGTGGACGTCGTCCTCCTGGTGCAGTGCACCAGCCCGTTCATCGCCCGCGAGGACATCGACGGGGTGGCGGGCGCGGTCGCCGAGCAGGGCGCGGACAGCGCGCTGACCGTGGCCCCGTTCCACGGCTTCGTGTGGCGCGAGGGCGAGGACACTCAAGGAGACGCGGCGAACGGCGTCAACCACGACAAGTCGTACCGCCCGCGCCGCCAGGACCGCCCCCAGGACTTCCTGGAGACCGGCGCCGCCTACGCCATGGACGCGCGCGGCTTCCGCGAGGCCGGGCACCGCTTCTTCGGCCGCACCGAGCTGGTGCGCACCGACGCCGCCCGGGTGCTGGAGGTCGACGACCCGCACGACCTGGCCCGCGCCCGCGCCCTCGCCCCGCTGCTGGACGCGGAGCGCCCGGGCGCCCTCCCCACCCGCGACGACATCGACGCGGTGGTACTCGACTTCGACGGCACCCAGACCGACGACAGGGTGCTGATCGATTCCGAAGGACGCGAACTCGTCTCCGTGCACCGCGGCGACGGGCTCGGGATCGCCGCTCTGCGCCGAGCGGAGCTGGCGCTGCTGATCCTGTCCACGGAAAAGAACCCGGTCGTCGCCGCACGGGGCCGCAAGCTGCAGGTCCCCGTGCTCCACGGCATCGACCGAAAAGATCTCGCACTGAAGCAGTGGTGCGAGGAGCAGGGCATCGCGCCAGAGCGCGTGCTCTACGTCGGCAACGACGTCAACGACCTCCCGTGCTTCGGCCTCGTCGGCTGGCCCGTGGCGGTCGCAGGTGCGCACGACGTCGTGCGCGGCGCCGCACGTGCGGTCACCTCCACGCACGGAGGAGACGGCGCGATCCGCGAGATCGCCTCGTGGATTCTCGGAAAGGAACTGTCTTAAGTGAGCTCCAACTCTCGCCTCCGCACCCTCGGCGCGAAGACCGCCGGCCCCGGCAACCCGGTCTACGTCACCGGTGAGATCGGCATCAACCACAACGGCGACCTGGAGAACGCGTTCAAGCTGATCGACGCGGCCGCCGACGCCGGCTGTGACGCGGTCAAGTTCCAGAAGCGAACCCCGGAGATCTGCACCCCGCGTGACCAGTGGGACATCGAGCGGGACACCCCCTGGGGCCGGATGACTTACATCGACTACCGCCACCGCGTGGAGTTCGGCGAGGACGAGTACCGCGCCATCTCCGAGCACTGCGCCAAGCGCGGCATCGACTGGTTCGCCTCCCCGTGGGACACCGAGGCCGTCGCCTTCCTGGAGAAGTTCGACGTCCCGGCGCACAAGGTGGCCTCCGCCTCGCTGACCGACGACGAGCTGCTGCGCGCCCTGCGCGCCACCGGCCGCACGATCATCCTGTCGACGGGCATGTCCACCCCGAAGCAGATCCGCCACGCGGTGGAGGTGCTGGGCAGCGAGAACATCCTGCTGTGCCACGCCACCTCCACGTACCCGGCCAAGGCCGAGGAGCTGAACCTGCGCGTGATCAACACGCTGCAGGCCGAGTTCCCCAACGTGCCGATCGGCTACTCCGGCCACGAGACCGGTCTGCAGACCACGCTGGCCGCCGTCGCGCTCGGCGCCGCGTTCGTCGAGCGCCACATCACCCTGGACCGCGCCATGTGGGGCTCGGACCAGGCCGCCTCCGTCGAGCCGCAGGGTCTCGCCCGTCTGGTGCGTGACATCCGCGTGGTCGAGGAGTCGCTCGGTGACGGCGTCAAGAAGGTCTACGAGAGCGAGCTGGGCCCGATGAAGAAGCTGCGCCGGGTCTCCGGTGTGGTCGCCGAGACCGAGGCCGCCGACCGCGAGCCCGTCTCGGTCTGAGGCTCATCTCCGTGATGCCTGTGGCCGGTCGGACCGGCCCGCGCCCGGAAGCGGCGGGATCCCTCGACTTCTCGGGGGACACCCGCCGCTTCCGGGCCCTGCCCTTGGACGGTGTGATGTCTTCGGACGGTGTGATGTCTGTGGACGGTGCAACTGTGGACGGTGTGATGTCCGGGAGCGGCGCGAAGTCCGCCACCACCCTCGCCTTCGTCGAAAGCCCGGTGCAGCTCCTCAACGTGCTGGAGTGGGCGTACGCCGACTCGCTGCGCGCCCCGGGGCAGGACGCCGCCGCGCTCACCGTCGTCGTGCTCTCCCCGCACGATCCGATGACCCGTGGCCAGCTGCGCCGGATGGCCGAGCTGGCGCGCGACGAGGGCGTCACGGTGCGCTGGGAGGACGCGCGGGGCGGGGCCGGTGCCCCGCTGAAGACCATCGGCGGGCTGCGCGGACCGCTGCGCCGGGCCTCCCGGGTGGTGATCGGGGATCCGTTCTCCCGCTACGTCCAGCTGCTGCTGACCCTCACCAAGGCCAAGGACCTGGTCGTGGTGGACGACGGCACGGCCACCATGGAGTTCATCTCCCAGCTGGCCAACGGGGAGCGCCTGGAGCGCTGGCACCGGCGCGGCAACAGCCGGGGCGCGCGCGACATGGTGTTCGCGCCGTTCTCCGCCACCGCGCGCCGCAAGCTCACCCCGGGTCAGAAGCGCCGAGTCGAGGTGTTCAGCTCGATGCCGGTCGAACCGCCCCCCGGGGTCACCATCACCGCCAACGACTTCGCCTGGACCCGGGCCCGCTTCGGCCCGCCCCGGCTCACCCGGGGCACCGACCTGGTGGGCACGTCCCTGGTGGAGACCGGCGTGGTCGACCTGGAGCGCTATCTGGAGGCGGTCGCGGGGCTGGCCGAGGCCCACGGGGCCACCCGCTACTTCGCCCACCGCCGGGAGAGCGCCGAGAAGCTCAGCCGGGTGTCGCACGAGGTGGGGCTGGAGATCGTACGGCCCGACCTGCCGCTGGAGCTGATAGCGCGGCGCGGCCCCATCGGGCACACCATCGTGAGCTTCCCGTCCACCGTGGTGCACACCCTGCCGCTCGCGCTCGCGGGCACCGAGGTGAAGGTCGCCGTGTACGACGTCGACCCCGCCTGGCTGACCAGCGACGCGTCCCCGCGCGCCCAGGGCTTCCTGTCGGGCGTCACCGACACCGCCCGGGACGTCCAGCGGCCCGGTACGGTGCCGTCCACCGCGGCCCCCGACACCCCGCTCGCCATGTCGTAGGGCCCCTGTCGCAAGCCAGGGGGTACCCCATGTGGCGCTTCTCACGAAACGATCACACGCTCGCCGAGAAGCGTAGCTTTCTACCCCCTGACTAGGCAGATCATGCACCGGCCGGGGTACTTTCCCGCCCCGAACGGGTTGAAGTTTTGTTGATCGACATTCGCTCCACCCCATGGTCGTTCTACGCTTCATTGGGTGAAGCAATTGATGTCCCTCGACGAGACCGATGCCACACCTTCCGCCGACGCGGCACTGCCCGGCGCGCTCCCCGATGAGCTGCGCGCCGAACTGATCGCCTTCCGGCGGGACTTGCACATGCACCCCGAGCTGGGCAACTGCGAGTTCCGCACCACCGCCGCCCTCAAGGCGCGGCTGGAGAAGGCGGGCCTTGAGCCCCGCGTCCTGCCCAGTGGCACCGGCCTCATCTGTGACATCGGCCCGTGGGACGGAGTGACCCCGGCGCTCGCCCTGCGCGGCGACATCGACGCCCTCCCCATCCCGGACACCAAGACCGTCCCGTACCGCTCCACCGTCG
The DNA here is from genome assembly GCF_042731515.1 of Streptomyces sp. NPDC059850. Taxonomy (NCBI): domain Bacteria; kingdom Bacillati; phylum Actinomycetota; class Actinomycetes; order Kitasatosporales; family Streptomycetaceae; genus Streptomyces; species Streptomyces sp. NPDC059850. Next base: position 18,476 of record NZ_JBHWJI010000011.1, on the reverse strand, counting down.
CCGACCGCGCCCACGCCTGCGGCCATGACGTCCACACCACCGTGGTCCTCGGCGCCGGTCTGGTCCTCGCCGAGCTGGCCCGCGAGGGCAGGCTGCGGCGCCCGGTGCGGCTGCTGTTCCAGCCCGCCGAGGAGGTCCTGCCGGGCGGCGCCGCCGACGCGATCGAGGGCGGCGCCCTGGACGGTGTGGGCCGGATCCTCGCCCTCCACTGCGACCCCAAGGTCGAGGTCGGCCGGGTCGGGCTGCGCACCGGGCCCATCACCTCCGCCTGCGACCGGCTGGAGATCTCCCTCGACGGCCCCGGCGGCCACACCGCCCGCCCCCACCTCACCACCGACCTGGTCACCGCGACCGCCAAGGTGATCACCGAGGTGCCCGCGCTGCTGGCCCGCCGGGTCGACGCCCGCTCCGGCCTCGCCGTCACCTGGGGCCGGGTCGAGTCCGGCCACGCCTGCAACGTCATCCCGCAGCACGCCGAGCTGTCCGCCACGGTCCGCTGCCTGGACCTGCCCGCCTGGCGCGCCGCCCCGGACCTGGTGCACGCCGCGATCGACGAGGTCGCCACCCTCCACCGCGCCAAGTCGGAGATCAACTACATCCGCGGGGTCCCGCCGGTGGTCAACGAGGAGACCTCCACCGAGCTGCTGCGCGACGCGATGGTGGCCCGCCGGGGTTCGTACGCGGTCGAGGACACCGAACAGAGCCTCGGCGGCGAGGACTTCTCCTGGTACCTGGAGCGGGTGCCCGGCGCGATGGCCCGGCTCGGCGTGCGCAGGGTCGGCGACACCACCCGACGCGACCTGCACGTGGGCGACTTCGACGTGGACGAGGGCGCCATCCAGGTGGGCGTCGAGCTGTTCACCGCCGCCGCTTTGCTTGATCGCAACGTGCTGTAGACCCAGCTGTCACAAGGGGTTCGCGACGATCCGATAACGGCTTCGGAGCGGGCCTTTATCTGGGATCTACGCGCGTTACGATGCGGCGGAGCCAGCGCCGCAGAGAGGCGCTTCGAGATTCAGAGGGGACCCTCGTGCGCCGGGTATCCACGATAGCTGTCGCGGGCATCGCCACCGCGGCTCTCGCCATGACCGTCACCGCCTGCGGCAGCAGCTCCGAAGAGGGAAGCAAGGACGCCGGCGTCGGCCTCGCCTATGACGTCGGCGGCCGCGGCGACCACTCCTTCAACGACTCCGCCGCCAAGGGCTACGACCGCGCCCTCAAGGACTTCAAGATCAAGGGCAAGGAGCTGACCGCGAAGGACGGCGACACCGACGCCGACCGCTACGACAAGCTCTCCAGCCTGGCCGAGGCGGGCTACAACCCCGTCGTCGGCGTCGGCTACGCGTGGACCCCCTCGCTGGCCAAGGCCGCCAAGAAGTACCCCGACACGGACTTCGGGATCGTCGACTCCGTCGTCGACTCCAAGAACGTCGCCAGCCTGGTCTCCGCCGAGCACGAGGGCTCGTACCTCGCCGGGGTGGCCGCCGCGCTCAAGACCAAGACCAACAAGGTCGGGTTCATCGGCGGCACCGACAGCGCGCTGATCAAGAAGTTCGCGGGCGGCTTCCAGCAGGGCCTGAAGGACACCAACCCCAAGGCGTCCCTCGACGTCCAGTGGGTCCAGGTCGGTTCGCCCAAGGGCTTCGGCATGCCGGACCGCGGCAAGGACATCGCCGAGGGCATGCTCTCCAACAAGACCGACGTGATCTTCTCCGCGGCCGGCGGCTCCGGCGCGGGCGCCATCGAGGCGACCGGCAAGAAGAAGGGCACCTGGTCGATCGGCGTCGACGGCGACCAGTACTACGACAAGGGCCTGTCCGCGTACAAGGCGTCGATACTGACCTCCATGGTCAAGAACGTGGACGGCTCGGTCTACGACTTCATCAAGAGCGTCGTCAAGGACAAGAAGTCCGAGCACGGCGTGCAGTCCTACGACCTCAAGCGCGGCGGCGTCGGCCTCTCGTACTCCGGCGGCTTCATCGACGACATCAAGCCGAAGATCGAGGCGGCGAAGAAGAAGATCGTCGACGGCAAGATCAAGGTCGCGGACACCTACAAGTAACCGGTCCCCCGTCGCCGACGAGCCTGTCGCCGACGGACCTGAGGGGGCGTGCCCTTGGGCGCGCCCCTTTACTACACGCTCTCGCCCCTCAGGAGTGCGCCATCACAGCCGCCAGCCCGCCCAAGGGCGCCCCCGCCGGTGACGTCGGAGACGTTGCCGTCCAACTCCGCGGAATCACCAAGCGGTTCCCCGGAGTCGTCGCCAACCACGACATCGACATCACCGTGCGACGCGGCACCGTGCACGCCCTCGTGGGCGAGAACGGCGCGGGCAAGTCCACCCTGATGAAGATCCTCTACGGGATGCAGCGCCCCGACGAGGGCACCATCGCCCTCGACGGCGCACCCGTAGAACTGCACTCCCCGGCGGACGCCATATCCCGGGGCGTGGGCATGGTGCACCAGCACTTCATGCTCGCCGACAACTTCACCGTGCTGGAGAACGTCGTCCTCGGCGCGGAGAAGCTGCACGGCATCGGCGGCAAGGCGCGCGCCCGCATCAAGGAGATCTCCGACGCCTACGGGCTCGGCGTCCGCCCGGACGTCATGGTCGAGGACCTCGGCGTCGCGGACCGCCAGCGCGTGGAGATCCTCAAGGTCCTCTACCGGGGCGCCCGCACCCTCATCCTCGACGAGCCCACCGCGGTCCTCGTCCCGCAGGAGGTCGACGCGCTCTTCGCCAACCTCCGCGACCTCAAGGCCGAGGGCCTGACCGTCCTGTTCATCTCCCACAAGCTGGGCGAAGTCCTCTCCGTGGCCGACGACATCACCGTCATCCGGCGCGGTACGACGGTGGCCTCCGTCGTCCCCTCCGAGACCGATCCGCGGCGGCTCGCCGAGCTGATGGTCGGCAGCGAACTGCCCTCCCCGGAGACCCGCGAATCCACCGTCACCGACACCGAGATGCTGCGGCTGGACGGGGTGCGGCTCACCGCCACCGACGTGGACGGCGTCGAGCGGGCCGTCCTGGACGACATCGGCTTCACCATCCACAAGGGCGAAGTCCTCGGCATCGCCGGGGTCGAGGGCAACGGCCAGGCCGAACTGGTCGAGGCCATCATGGGGATGCGCGACCCCGACGCGGGCACCGTCACCCTCGACGGTGCCGACATCTCCCACGCCCCCACCCGCAAGCGGCGCGAGGACGGCATCGGCTACATCCCCGAGGACCGCCACCGGCACGGCCTGCTGCTGGAGGCCCCGCTGTGGGAGAACCGCGTCCTCGGCCATGTCACCGAGCCGCCCAACAGCAAGGGCGGCCTGCTCAACCCGGCCGCCGCCCGCCGTGACACCGAGCGCATCGTCGCCGCGTACGACGTCCGTACCCCCGGCATCGAGGTCACCGCGGCCTCGCTGTCCGGCGGCAACCAGCAGAAGCTGATCGTCGGCCGGGAGATGAGCCACCACCCCAAGCTGCTCATCGCCGCGCATCCGACGCGCGGCGTGGACGTCGGCGCGCAGGCGCAGATCTGGGACCAGATCCGCACCGCGCGCCGCGAGGGCCTGGCCGTGCTGCTGATCTCCGCCGACCTGGACGAGCTGATCGGCCTGTCCGACACCCTGCGGGTCATGTACCGGGGCCGGTTGGTCGCCGACGCGGACCCCGCCACGATCACCCCGGAGGAGCTGGGCTCGGCCATGACCGGCGCGGCCTCCGGCCACCTGGAAAGCCCTGCGGAAGACCCCGCGGAAGACCCCGCGGAAGACCTTGCGGCGGAGACGACCGGGGGAGAGGACCGATGAAGAAGTTCGACAAGGAGCGGGTGCTCCTCGCGGTCGCGGCCCCGCTGCTCGCGCTCGTCGCCGCGTTCCTGCTGACCGCCCTGGTGCTGGCCGCCACCGGCAAGGCGCCGTTCAACGCCTTCGGCATCATGTTCGACCACGGCATCAAGGCGGACAGCCAGGTCTACATCCTCAACAAGGCGACGACGTACTACCTGGCGGGTCTCGCGGTGGCCGTCGGCTTCCGGATGAACCTGTTCAACATCGGCGTCGACGGTCAGTACCGGCTCGGTGCCTTCTTCGCCGCCGTCGTCGGCGGGGCGCTCGAACTCCCGGGTCTGGTGCAGATCCCGCTGATCATCCTCGTCGCCATGCTGGTCGGCGCGATGTGGGCGTCCATCGCCGGACTGCTCAAGGTCTACCGGGGCGTCAGCGAGGTGATCAGCACCATCATGCTGAACTCCCTCTCCTCCATCCTCATCAGCTATCTGCTGGTCGACGGGCGGCTGGCCGTCCTCGACAAGGACACCAACATCGTGGCCACCGAGCCGCTGCCCTCCTCCAGCCACTTCTTCACCATCCCGGCCGGTGGCGACCTCGACCCCATCTGGGGCTTCATCGTCGTCGCCGCGCTCGCCGGGGCCGGTTTCTGGTTCCTCCTCGGCCGCACCCGCTTCGGCTTCGACCTGCGCGCGGTGGGCCGCTCCGAGTCCGCCGCCCAGGCCAGCGGCGTGGACGTCAAGCGCATGGTGCTCACCAGCATGCTGCTCTCCGGCGCGATGGCCGGACTCATCGGCATGCCGACCCTGCTCAACGACACCCACCAGTTCACCTCCGACTTCCCCGCCGGTATCGGCTTCACCGGCATCGCCATCGCGCTGCTCGGCCGCAACAACCCGGTCGGCATCGCGCTGGCCGCGCTGCTGTGGGGCTTCCTGGAGCGCGGCGCCAACCGGCTGGAGTTCGAGGGCTACGACAAGGAGATCGTCGGCGTCATGCAGGGCGTGATCGTCCTGTGCGTCGTCATCGCGTACGAACTGGTGCGCCGCTACGGCCTCAAGCGCCAGCAGCAGCGGGTCGGCGCGGAACTCGCCGCCCAGGCGCGTAAGAGCGACAAGGGCGACAAGGACAAGAAGGAGGTGGCGGTATGAGCGCCACGGCTACCGTCACCAAGGACAGCACCACACCCGGGAAGGCGCCCAAGCGGGGCTCCCGGATGTCCGTCGCCACCGTCCTCCTGATCATCGCCGGGGCGCTGGTCGCGCTGTCCGTGCTGCGCGCCCTCGTCGGCGGCGGTCAGGAGTCCGCCTTCGAGAACATCACCTCCTCGGGCCAGATCGGCGCCGCCCTCTCCATGGCCGTGCCCATCGGGCTCGCCGGGCTCGGCGGACTGTGGGCCGAGCGGGCGGGCGTCGTCAACATCGGCCTCGAAGGCATGATGATCCTCGGCACCTTCTTCGGCGCCTGGGCGGGCTACCAGACCAACCCCTGGGTGGGCGTCCTCGCCGGGGTCCTCGGCGGCGCGGTCGGCGGTCTGGTGCACGCGATCGCCACCGTCACCTTCGGCGTGGACCACATCATCTCCGGTGTCGCGATCAACATCCTCGCGCTCGGCGCCACCACCTACCTCGCCAAGCGCTGGTTCGAGCCGCTGTCCGACATCGGCGGCAGCCCCAAGCAGTCCCCGCAGGTCGACGACATCCAGTCGTTCACCGTGCCGGGCCTCTCCGACGGGCTGGCCACCGTCGAGAACCACCACTGGTTCCTGGTCTCCGACCTCGCGGGCCTGCTCGGCGGCCTGGTCACCGACATCTCCGCGCTGACCATCGTCGCGATCCTGCTCTTCGCGGGCACCTTCTTCGTCCTGTGGAAGACCTCGTTCGGGCTGCGGCTGCGGTCCTGCGGCGAGAACCCCACCGCCGCCGAATCCCTCGGCGTCAACGTCTACCTCTACAAGTACGCGGCCGTGGTCATCTCCGGCGGCCTCGCCGGACTCGGCGGCGTCTTCCTCGCCCTCGTCCGCTCCCACATCTACAACGAGGGCCAGACCGGCGGCCGGGGCTACATCGGCCTCGCCGCCATGCTCTTCGGCAACTGGCGGCCCGGGGGCCTGGCCATGGGCGCGGGCCTCTTCGGCTACTCCGACGCCCTCCAGCTGCGCAACGGCGGCGCCACCGTCCACGCGCTGCTCCTCCTGGTGGCCCTCGGACTCGCCCTGCTGGCGGCCTGGCGGCTCTCCCGTAAGAAGTACGTCGCGGGCGCGGTGTGCGGCGGCGCCGCCGTGCTGCTTGTCCTGTGGTACGCCCTGACGGAGACCGTGGCCAACGACCTGGTCCCGGCGACCCCGTACATCGTCACCCTGCTGGTCATGGGGCTCGCGGCGCAGCGGCTGCGGATGCCCAAGGCCAACAACAAGCCCTACCGGAAGGGACAGGGCACATGACACCACCTGCCGCGGCGGCTCCCGACTGGGAGGCGCTGCGCGCGGAGGCCCGGGACGCCATGTCCCGGGCCTACGCCCCCTACTCCCGCTTCCCCGTGGGCGCCGCCGCCCTCGTCGACGACGGCCGCACGGTCAGCGGCTGCAACGTGGAGAACGCGGCGTACGGCGTCGCGCTGTGCGCCGAATGCGGCCTGATCTCCGCCCTCTTCGCCACCGGCGGCGGCCGCCTCACCGCCTTCACCTGCTGCGACCGCGACGGGGCCGTGCTGATGCCGTGCGGCCGCTGCCGCCAGCTGCTGTGGGAGCACGGCGGCCCCGAGCTGCGGGTGGACACGGCGTCCGGCATCCGGCCGCTCGCCGAACTCCTCCCGGACGCGTTCGGCCCGGCCGACCTGGCCCGTATCAGCGCGCCGTAACGCCTGCGCGCCCCCTGTCACGCCCGTTTACGAAAGGCCCCTGCGCCCATGGACGCCATCTCCGTCATCCGAGCCAAGCGCGACGGCGGCCGCCTGAGCGACGCCCAGATCGACTGGATCATCGACGCCTATACGCGCGGCGAGGTCGCCCACGAGCAGATGTCCGCCCTCGCCATGGCCATCTTCCTGAACGGCATGGACCGCGCGGAGATCGCCCGCTGGACCGCCGCGATGATCGCCTCCGGTGAGCGGATGGACTTCTCCTCGCTGCCCCGCCCGACCGCCGACAAGCACTCCACGGGCGGCGTCGGCGACAAGATCACCCTCCCGCTGGCGCCCCTGGTCGCCGCCTGCGGCGCGGCCGTACCGCAGCTTTCCGGCCGGGGCCTCGGCCACACCGGCGGCACCCTCGACAAGCTGGAGGCCATCCCCGGCTGGCGGGCCTCGCTCTCGAACGACGAGATGCTCGGCGTGCTGCGCGACGCGGGCTCCGTCATCTGCGCGGCGGGCGACGGCCTCGCGCCCGCCGACAAGAAGCTCTACGCGCTGCGCGACGTCACCGGCACGGTCGAGTCGATCCCGCTCATCGCCTCCTCGATCATGTCGAAGAAGATCGCCGAGGGCACCGGCTCCCTGGTCCTGGACGTCAAGGCGGGCTCCGGCGCCTTCATGAAGGACATCGACGCCGCCCGCGAACTGGCCGCCACCATGGTCGGTCTCGGCACCGACCACGGCGTCCGCACCACCGCCCTGCTCACCGACATGTCCACCCCGCTCGGGCTGACCGCGGGCAACGCGCTCGAAGTCCGCGAATCCGTCGAGGTGCTGGCGGGCGGCGGCCCCGCCGACGTCGTCGAACTCACCCTCGCCCTGGCCCGCGAGATGCTCGACGCGGCCGGTCTGACGGCCGCCGACCCCGCGAAGGCGCTGGCCGACGGCACCGCCATGGACGTATGGCGGCGCATGATCACCGCCCAGGGCGGCGACCCCGGCGCGGCGCTCCCGGTGGCCCGCGAACAGCACGTCGTCACGGCGGAGTCGAGCGGCGTCCTCACCCGCCTCGACGCGTACGCGGTGGGCGTCGCCGCCTGGCGGCTGGGCGCCGGGCGGGCCCGTAAGGAGGACCCCGTGCAGGCGGGCGCGGGCATCGAGATCCACGCCAAGCCGGGCGACCGGGTCACCGCCGGGCAGCCCCTGCTGACCCTCCACACGGACACCCCCGGCACGTTCGGGTACGCGCTGGAGGCGCTGGACGGCGCCACCGACTACGCCTCGGCGGACACCGCGTTCAGCGCGAAGCCGATCGTTCTGGAGCGCATCGCCTGACGGGCCAACTGAGGGGGCGCGGCGCGTAATTGGTTTGAACGCGCCGCGCCCTCCCACGTATTCTCGTCCGCATGTGCACAGGAATGTGGTTCATGAGGCCCCGCATCCGCCGCTGACGGCGGCGCACCGAGCCTTCTCCCTGCCCGCCGTTCCGGCCTTCCGCCGGGCGGCCTCTCGCATGCTGCCCGGCTCCATCCCGAGCTGCGGAGCACCCTGTGTCTTCCCCTTTTTCTGTGGGCTCTTCGAGCCTGCCCCAGAACGCCCAGCTGCGCGCCGATGACATCACCGTCACGCGTGGCGCGCGGCAGATCCTCCGGTCCGTGTCCCTCACCGTCTCCGCCCGCTCCCGGCTGGCCATCGTCGGCGAGAACGGCCGTGGCAAGACCACGCTGCTGCATGTGCTGGCCGGTCTTCTCGCGCCCGACAGCGGCTCCGTGCACCGGGCGGGCACCTTCGGTCTCGCCCGCCAGGCCCTGCACTCCCGCTCCGGCGAGACCGTCGGCACGCTGACCGCCGACGCGCTCCGGGCCGCCCACGCGGCCCTCGCCGCCCTGGACCTGGCCGCCGCCGACCTGGCCCAGGGGGCGGAGGGCGCCGACGACCGGTACGCCGAGGCGCTGGAGGCCGCCACCCGGCTGGACGCCTGGGATGCCGACCGGCGCGTCGACATCGCCCTGGAGGCCCTGCACGCGTGCACCGACCGCACCCGTGAGCTGTCCACCCTGTCGGTGGGCCAGCGCTACCGGGTGCGGCTGGCCTGCCTGCTCGGCGCCTGGCACGACATCCTGCTGCTCGACGAGCCGAGCAACCACCTCGACGCCGATGGCCTGGCCTTCCTCACCGACCGGCTGCGCGGCCACGGCGGGGGAGTGGCCCTGGTCAGCCACGACCGCGCGCTGCTGCGCGACGTCGCGCGGGAGTTCCTGGACCTGGACCCCAGCCAGGACGGGCGCCCGCGCCTGTACGCCGGTGGCTACGAGGCGTGGCAGGACGGCCGCCGCCGCGACCGCGAGCGGTGGATCCAGGACTACGAGGAGCAGCAGGCCGAACACCGCCGCCTGACCGTCGCCGTCGACCAGGCCCGCGACCGGCTCAGCACCGGATGGCGCCCCGCGAAGGGCACCGGCAAACACCAGCGCCAGTCCCGGGCGCCGGGCGTGGTGCAGGCGCTCAACCGCGAGCGGGAGGCGCTGGAGGCACACCGCATCACCGTGCCCCAGCCGCCGCTGTCCCTGCGCTGGCCCGACCTGGCCACCCGTACCGGCGCGGCGCTGGTCCGCGTGCGGGACGTGACGGTCGCAGGGCGGCTCACCACCCCCGTCACCCTCGATGTCGACGGCGGAGACCGCCTGCTGATCACCGGCGAGAACGGCACGGGAAAGTCCACCTTGCTGTCCGTCCTCGCCGACGCCCTCACCCCGACGAACGGCACGGTGCGCCACCTCTCCGGTGCGCGGGTGGCGATGGTCGCGCAGGAAGTCCCGTCCTGGCCGGGGGAGTTCACGGCCCGGCAGGTGTACGACCAGTACGTGGGGCGGCTGGTCGTCCACGGCGAGGTGAGCGAGCGCGACCTCGTACCGCTGGGCGCGACGGGCCTGCTGGACCGCGAGGCGATGCGCACCCCGGTGGCCCGCATGTCCCTGGGCCAGCAGCGCCGCCTCGACCTGGCCTTGCGGCTGGCCGCCCGCCCCCACCTGATCATCTTCGACGAGCCCACCAACCATCTCTCGTCCGTCCTGGTCGACGAGCTGACCACCGCCCTGCTCGACACCCCGGCGGCCGTCATCGTCGCCACCCACGACCGCCAACTCCTCACCGACCTGGCGCCTTGGCCGCGTCTGCGCCTCGCGCGGGATTAACCCATGGGCGGCGGCGGTGTCCGGTCATTACGCTGGCCCGTATTCCGCCCACCGACCGTCTGCTGGCCTTCGCGGCCATGTCGCTGCTGCTGATCGTCGTCCCCGGGCCCAGCGTGCTGTTCGTGATCGGACGGGCGCTGGCCCAGGGCCGCCGCGCCGCCCTCACCACGGTCCTCGGCAACACCCTCGGCTCGTACGCCCTCGGCCCGGCCCCTTACGGCCGTCTGCGCACCCTGGGCGAAGGGTTCACGGTCGGGGTGGCGAACCCCAAGACCATCGTCTTCTTCGCCGCCGTCCTGCCTCAGTTCGTGGACCGCGACCAGGGCCATGTGCTGCCACCGCCCGGGGCTGGTTCACTCGCTCCCCGCAGCGCCTCGCGCTGGTCGGCGGGGCCGGTGGCCTGACGATGATCGGCCTCGGCGGCACGGTTGCCGCCACGGGCCGTAAGGACTGACCGCAGGGCCTACGCGGTCCGGTAGGCCCGGAGGAAGGTCCGTACTCCCTCCACGACGAGCGGCCGGACGCGGGTGTCCTCCGTGGCGTTCGCGGAACCGAGCCTGTCCAGCGCGACGCCGAAGGTCAGCGCGATGAACTGGTCGGCCGCGAGCCGGGGGTCGGGGACGTCGAGCAGCCCGGCCGAGGCGAGGGCGGCGAACCGCTCGGCCAGGGCCTCGTCGGGGGTGTCGGCCATGGAGTTGTAGCCCCGGTGCGGCAGGTGGCCGGATTCGGCCCGGACCAGGCGTTGCAGCGTCGCGTACTCCGCCGAGCCGAGCATGTCGGTCGCGATGCGCATCGAGAACGTGACCAGGGCGTCCTCCAGCTCACCGGCCTCGGTGAGGCCGGTGAGGGTGTCGTCGAGGGTGCGCCGGATCGTCGTGATCAGTGACTCGCCAACGGAGTCGACGACGGCCCGCAGCAGCGTCTGCTTGTCGCCGAAGTAGTCGTAGACCGTCCGCTTGGACACCTCGGCCCGGGCGGCGACCGCGTCGACGCTGGACCGGTCGAAGCCGTCGGCGAGGAACAGTTCCCGGGCCGCCGTGAGGATGGCGGCCCGCTTGCGCGTGGACCCCTCGCGCAGGGTCTTCGTGGTCGGCATGGGTTCATCCTAACCGTTCTACACTGCACCGTGTAGTGTAGTAATGAGCGCCGGGCCTGGCATGGCTCGCCCGGCAATGACGGAAGGACGTCCATGACCGCAACTCTCGCTCCCCCGGTCCACATCGGCAGGGCCGCTGTCGGAGCCCTCGGCGCGCTGGCCGTCGCCACCGGTGCCCTGGAGTCGGTGGTGACGCCGACGCTCCCGCTCCTGCAGCGCGAACTGGACATGAGTCCCGCCGAAGGGGCGCTGCTCAGCATCATGTTGCTCATCACCGGCGCGCTCATCACGCCGGTCGCGGGCAAATTAGGCGACCGTTACGGCGGAAAACGGGTCCTGATCCGGCTGATGGCGGTGGTCTCGGCCGGTGGCCTGGTGTCCTCCCTGGCGCCGAACCTGCCGGTGCTGCTGCTCGGTCAGGTCCTGCAGGGGGCGATGGTGGGCGCGCTGCCCCTCTCGTTCATCGTGGTGCGCAAACACCTCCCCGAGGGGGAGTCGAAGGTGGCCATCGGGGTGGTCAGCGGGATGTTCGTGGGCGGCGGGATGGCGGGAACGCTGTCGGCCGGGCCCGTGGCGGAACAGCTCTCCCGGCACTGGATGTTCGCGCTGCCGACGATCGCGGTCATCGGGTCCACCCTGCTGGTGAACCGGCTGATGCCGCACGACCCGCCCGGCCGGTCGGACGAGACCGGGGTCGACTGGCCCGGTCTGCTCCTCCTGAGCGGGACGCTGATCACGCTCATGCTCGTGCTCGCGGCGGCGCCCGAACTCGGCTCGCAGCCACTCGTACTCGGCGCCCTCGTCGTGGTGCTGGCCGCCTTCGTGACCGGATGGATCGCCGTCGAGCGCCGCGCGGCCTCGCCGATGGTCGACCTGAACATGCTGGCCCGGCCCGCCGTGTGGAAGTCGTGCGTGCTGACGTTCGTGATCTGCGTCGGGACCTCGTTCGGGGTCTATCTCGTCCCGCAGCTGCTCGCGGTGGACTCCGACGCGTACGGATTCGGGGCCAGCGCCACCGCGATCGGCTTCTTCCTGCTGCCCGGCGCCGTGGCCGCGTCGCTGGCCGGGCCGCTCGGTGGGATCGGGGCGCGGCGGTTCGGCTCGCGCGCCGTGGTCACCGCCGGGGTCGTCATGATGGCCGCCGCCCTGCTCGCCCTGTCGGCCGTGCACACCGAGATCTGGCACCTCGTCCTCGGCAAGATGTTCATCGCGCTGGCCAACGGCCTGTGCGTGACGGCGATGGTGACCGGCACCGCCACCTCCGTCGATCAAGGTGACACCGGCATCGCCACCAGCCTGGTCCTGGTGACGCGCGTGCTCGGCTTCGCCGTGGGGGCGCAGGTCAGCGGGGCGCTCCTCACCGCCGCGACCCCTGCCGGGTCGGATGTCCCGGCCGAATCGGCCTTCGTCGCCGGCTTCGTCATAGCCGCCGTCGTCACGGCGCTGTCCCTGTTCGTCACCCGCACCATGGGCAAAGGAGTCAAAGAATGACCCGCACCGATCTGTTGAGACGCACGGCCCTGATATCCGGGGCCAGCGTCGCGGGGCCCGCCCTCGCGTACTGGCTGAACCGCTACGGATTCGAGGTCACGGTCGTCGAGAAGGCGGGCGCGCTGCGTGGCGGTGGCTACCCCATCGACGTGCGCGGCACCGCACTCGACGTCGTCCGGAGGATGGGAATCCTGCCCCGGCTGCGGGACGCCCACATCGACCTGCGCCGGTTGACCTTCCTCGACGGGGACGGCGGCGAGGTGGCCTCGGTCAACCCCCACCCCCTCACCGGCGGTGTCGCGGGACGGGACCTGGAGGTCCGGCGCGGGGATCTGACCAGCGCCCTCTACGCGGCGGTCCGTGACGACGTGGAGTTCGTGTTCGACGACTCCATCGCCACCCTCGACCAGTCCGGCCACGGGGTCGACGTCACCTTCCACGGGGGCGGCAGGCGTACGTACGACCTGGTCTTCGGCGCGGACGGGCTGCACTCCCGCACCCGTGAGTTCCTGTTCGGCCCCGAGGAGCGGTTCCACCGGTACCTCGGCTACTGCTTCGCCGGATTCACCATGCCCAACACCTTCGGGCTCCGCGATGAGCTGATGATGTGGAACACCCCGGGCCGGGCCGCCGCGCTCTACGCCGTGGGGGAGAACGACGACGTACACGCTTTCCTGAACTTCGCCCGCCCGGAACCGCCGTACGACGCGTTCCGGAACCCGGAAGCCCAACGGGACCTGGTCGCCTCGGTCTTCGCCGACGCCGGATGGGAGGTCCCCGGCATGCTCGCCGCCCTGCGCGACGCGGACGACCTGTTCTTCGACACGGTCAGCCAGATCCGCATGCCCCGCTGGTCCAGCGGCAGGGTCGCGCTGGTGGGCGACGCCGCGTACGCGCCCTCGTTCCTCACCGGACAGGGCTCCAGCCTCGCGCTCGTCGGCGCGTACATGCTCGCCGGTTCCCTGGCCGGCCGGGACCACGCCGAGGGCTTCGCCGCGTACGAAGACACCACGCGTGCGTTTGTGACCCTGAACCAGGACCAGGTCGGCGAGGGCGACGCCACCCTCTTCCCGACCACCGCCCGGGCCCTGGAGCAGCGCAACGACATGCTGCGCAATCTCAGCGCGATGCCCGCCGCCGCCGAGGGCCGACCGGCCCATTCGGCCCTCACGCTCCCCGAGTTCATGCCGGTGGGGTGAGCATGCCGGTGGGGTGAGCCGGGGGAGGCCGGGCCGACGGGAAACCCGGGGGGCCCGCCCACCCCCCGTCCCCCGCCCCCCCGCCCGGGGGTGGGGCAAAAAACAAAGCCCCCCACAAAAAACACACACC
>NZ_JBHWJI010000011.1:0-4723 GCF_042731515.1 Streptomyces sp. NPDC059850 | reverse complement strand
GCGCCCCACCGGCCCCCGTTTTTCTGGGGGGGGGGTTGACCTGGGGGGGGGGGTGGGCGGGGGGTGCCGGGCCCGACGGAATCCGCGTCGGCCCGGCCTCCCGCCGTTCCCGCGCGCCCGCTTCCGTGGCTGGCGAAACCTCATACGCCCCTCACATCACAGCCACCGGCGTTTCGGCCACCCCCCGGCCGCGCCGGAAGCCTTGCGGTACGCGACCACGCGTTCGATGCCCCCGCATTCCCGGGCCCCCGCCGCGTCCCCGCTTCGTCCGGAATCGCGCGCGTTCGATTGGCCCCTCGCGTCGTTGAGCCTGGCATCGCCGGACCATCCAGGTGCGGCGGCGACCCGAGGAGGGCTCCAGGTGACCGTGACCGACACCCCGACCGAACGCTCCGCAGCACCACCCCCTCCACCGCCCGCCGTCATCAGCTTCGAGGGGGAGCACGGCAAGAACCCGCTGGCAGAGGCGAGTTTCGCCACGATGTGCTCGCGGCTCCCCTCGGTGCTGAAGAAGACCGCGCGCATGGCCTGGGCCGTCGACCGCCGCGCGGTCGTGCTGCTCCTCGCCTGCCAGCTCCTCACCGGCGCCGCGGCCGCCTGCGTGCTCGGCTCCACCGCGCGCGCCATGACCCACATCCTCGGCGCGGGCACCGTCTCCGAACGCCTGCACGCCGCGCTGCCCGCGCTCGTCGTCCTCACCGTGGCCGCCGGGGCTGGCCGAATCAGCGGTGCTCTGTCCGCGTACGCCGACGGACGGATCACCCCGCTCCTGATGTCCGAGGCGGACACCGCCCTCGTGTCCGCCGTCTGCCGCGTCGAAGCCTCCGCGTACGGGGAGCCGGGGTTCACCGACCGCCAGGAGGCCGCCGAGGTCGGCGTCACCCGCACCCGGCTGATGGTCCAGGACGCCCAGCGCTTCATGGCCGCCCTGGTCCGTATGGTCGCCGCGGGCGGCGTCATCACCGTCCTCCACTGGCTGATGCTCCCGCTGCTCCTGCTCGCCGTGCTGCCCGCCGGGCTCGGCGCCGTACTGTCCGCCCGCGTCGACTACGAGACCCACTACGCCAACGTCGGCGACCGCAACGTGCGCGGCATGATGCGCTGGTGGGCCACGTACTCCCGGTACGGCGACGAGGTGCGCGCCAACGGCATGACCGGCTACCTCGTCTACTGGTACCGGGCCCTGTCCGAGCGCATCGACCAGCGCACCCTGACCGCCGCGCCCCGCATGCTCCGCATCGTCCTCGCGACCTCCGCCCTCGGCGGCCTGTTCCTCCTCGGCACCTGGGCCGCCCTCGCGTGGCTGGCCACCACCGGCCGGGTCGCCCTGCCCGTCGCGGCCACCGCGGTCGTCGCCGTCCAGGCCGCGCTCGCCGCCCTGTCCCAACTCGTCATCCACGGCGCCGCGATGTTCCACACCTCGCTCTACCTCGCCGACATGCGGTCGTTCCTCGACATGGCCGCCGACCGCGCCCCACGGCGCGGGGCGCTGACCATCCCGGACCGGGTGGACGAGATCCGCCTCGACGACGTCGTTTACCAGTACCCGGGCAAGGCCGACCCCGCGGTCGACGGCGTCTCCCTCACCCTCCGGCGCGGCGAGATCCTCGCCATCGTCGGCGAGAACGGCTCGGGCAAGTCCACCCTCGCCAAGCTCATCACCGGCATCCTCCTCCCCGACAAGGGCCGGATCCGCTGGGACGACACCGACCTGGCGGAGGCCGACGCCGACGCGGTCTGGGCCCGCACCGCCCTCGTCCCCCAGAACTTCGCCTGCTGGCCCCTGCGCGCCCGCGAGAACATCACCCTCGGCCAGCCGCGCACCTTCGACGACGCCCCGGTCTGGGCGGCCGTCGACGCGGTCGGCATGCGCGAGCCCCTCGAAAAACTCCCCCGCCAGCTCGACACCCTCCTCGCCCGCGAACTCTTCGGCGGCGCCGAACTCTCCGGCGGCCAATGGCAACGCCTGGCCTGCGCCCGCGCCCTCTACCGCCGCACCCCCCTCCTCATCCTGGACGAACCGACCTCCCAAATGGACCCGCGCGGCGAGCACCAGATCTTCCTCGAGGTCAAACGCATCGCCGCCGAACGCATGACGATCGTGGTCACCCACCAACTGGAGAACACCCGCCTCGCGGACCGCGTCATCGTCATGCGGAACGGCCGCATCATCGAACAGGGCCACTACGAAGACCTCGCCCAGGCGAACGGCCTCTTCGCCGAGTTGGTAGCCCTGGCCAAGGACCGCTAGGCCCCACGCCACGGGCAATGGGCCAGGTGCCCCGGCGTGACATCGGGCAGGCCCAGGTCGCGGACCTGGGCCTGGTGGCGTCGGCGGCACCGCTGGGCTAGCCCCACTTGCCGCTGCCGACAGGGTCGACCTTGATGGCAGGGCCGGAGCCGTCGGATACGGGGACGTTGATGCTGACCGGCAGGGAGCTGGAGTGCGTCTCATCGGGCGGGGTGACGATGAGCTTGGTAAAGGTCACGCCGGAGCCGCCCGAGTCGTTGCTGGGGTAGTAGAGGGCGAACCCGGTCTCCTCGCCGGGCTTGATGCTGGTCTTCGGTGCGTCGAGATCGCTCCGCTCGGCGCTGACGGTGCCGTCCTTGCCCTTGAGGTCCGCGCCGGGGAAGCCCTGGAGGGTGCAGGTGGCTGACCCGTTGTTCTTCAGGCTGATGTTGAGGATGCCTTCGCCCATCCCGTGAGAGGTCCTGAAACCGAGCTGCGAGGTCTTGCAGGCACCGGAACCACCAGCGCTGCCCGCCTTGGAGCCGATGGAGTCGCCACTGGAGGAGCCGGAGCCCGAGGAACTGGACGAAGCGGCGGAGGAGGTGTCTCCCTGGGCATTCGCGTTGCCCTGGCACGCGGTCAGCCCGAGCGCGGCGGTGGCGACCACCGCGGCGGCGGCGACCTTGCGGGCGTTGCGGATGGAGATGCGGTGCGACATGGTGTCCCCTTGTCGGTATGGGCGTCGTTCCCGTTCGTTCGGGGCCGTGACAAAAAGACTGCCGGGCGGCGCTGCTGATCTGCTGCCACCTCACTAACGCACTGCTAATGCTCCAGCGGCGTCCCTCGGCTCACCGCGACACGGTGGCGAGGACGTCCTGTCCCAGTCGCTGGACGACATCCGTGGCGAGCCGGTGCCGGGGCGTACGACCAGAACGCCCCGGACGCCCGGGTACACGGGGCGAGTGCGCCCTACCTGCCGCTGGACTCCCGCTCGGATGTGATCAGCCTGACCACACCGCTGCTTGAACGGGACGTGGTGGTCGCCGGTCCGGTGTCGGCCAGGCTCCACATCTCCACCACCGCCCCGGACACCGACTTCACCATCAAGCTCATGGACGTCCACCCGCCCAACGCCGACTATCCGCACGGCTTCGCCATGAACCTCACCGACGGCATTGTCCGCTGCCGCTTCCACCGCTACTACGAGCAGCCGGAGTTGCTCACTCCGGGCGAGCTGTACGAGATCGAGGTCACCGCCCCCGACACGGCGAACCGCTTCGCCGCCGGTCACCGCATCCGGCTCGACATCTCCTCCAGCAACTTCCCCCGCTTCGACGTCAACACCAACACCGGCGAACCGGAAGCCGCCGCCCGCCGCACCGCCATCGCCACGAACACCGTGCACATGGACGCCGAACACCCCTCGCACCTGCGCGTATGGCTGGAAGGAGGAGCGGCGGAGGTCCTAGGCTCGGTCTCATGACCAACGGGGATATGCGTTACGGACGATGCGGAGCGTGCGGCGGCGCCGAGGTGTACCGGGGCGAGTACGTGGCCCAAGGCGGGGTCCGCCAGAGGGGAGCGGGCCCGTTCGGGGCGAAGCAGACCGTGTTCGACGCCTTCGTCTGCGCGGCCTGTGGGAACACCCAGCTGCACGTGCAACTGGACGCGAAGATGTCGTCGCACATACGGAACAAACTCGCCTGGATACCGCCGCAGCAGGGCACGGGCTAGCGGCTAAGGGGCGTCGACGGACTCCACGGCTTCCACCGCGGCGGGGACGAGCACGACCTCCTGCGGGGTCCAGCAGTCCGAACGCTCGGTGGCCACTTCGGCCGTGCAGACGAGGCACACGAGGTTCGGGCCGTCGCAGCCGTCCAGGCCGCAGCAGCCGTTTCGGCGTCCGAGCAGGGAGGTCAGTTCGGTGCCGTGCACATCGGCCTTGGCCAGGACGATGCCGTTCAGGTTCGCGCGCTGGAGGCCCAGGGCCGCCCCCGGGACGTGTGGCCGGAAGACTCGCTCCCCGGCTTCCGGCGGATCGTAGGCGAAGGTGCCCGGACGCATGCGTGGCGGGCACTCCTCGCCGTTCGGCATCTCGTAGGGAGCCGGGGCGCTGTCCGCGTCGGGCAGCGGCACCTCGCGTACGGGTGCGGTGACATCGCCGTGGCAGCGGCGGCAGCGGAAGACGACCATGTGCTCCATTGTCGGGTTCCGGGCGGGCTCGGTGAACGTGCGAAGGGGCCGCCCCGCCGGACAGTGGCGGGGCGGCCCCTTCGGGCTCATGAGGTGTCAGGTGGGTGCTGTTCAGTCGTCGTCGCCGTCGTTGTCGTTCTGGTCGTTGTCGTCGTGGTCGACGTGCTGGCCAGTGACCTTGCCGTTGGTGGCGTCGATGGTCACCTCGTGGCTCTTGTGGTCCTTACCGAGGACGTCGATCTCGTAGACGGCGGAGTTGGCGCGGTCGGTGTCGTCGAGGCCGTAGGAGGTCAACGTGCC
>NZ_JBHWJI010000010.1:194039-208020 GCF_042731515.1 Streptomyces sp. NPDC059850 | reverse complement strand
TTTTGTTTTTTTTTTTTTTTAACAATGCGCCCTCTTTCTCGTGGCGGCCGGGGCCGGCGTGCCCGGACCCGCGCCGGCGGTATTTCCCCGCGGGGTCCCCGGCCCACTAAAACCCCGGCCCCGGTCTGACCTGCGGGCAAAGGGATAGGCCGGCCCCGAAGACTCTCGGAGTCGGCCTGTCGCGTGCGGCGGATCGTCAACGCTTGGCGGCGCGCTCGCGGGCTGCACGGGCGGCTGCCTGCTGCTGCCAGATCAGCTTCTTCTGCACGCCGGCGTGCTCGGCAATCCTCGGCCCGTCCCAGCCGTATGGCTCCTCCGACAGGGCCAGCGCGGCATCCCGCATGAACACCACGGCGGCGGCGCGACGGGCGCGCGCCTCGGCGACGACGGTAGCCAACCGCGGCAGCTTCTCGGCAGCATCCTCGACGAACGGCACGCCCGCCTCCCGGGCCGCGGCGACCAGCTCGGGGCCCGGGAGGTCGGGAACGGGCTTCAGCTCGTAGTGCCCGCTCTCGGTACGAACTCGCTCGGGGCCGCCGTAGAACACCTTGCTAAGGATCTCCCGGTAGGCAGTGGCCACGACGCCGATCGTGCTGGCAAGACCGGGAACGTGGTCGTAGAACCACAGAGAGGCCACGGCCTTGTCCCGGTCCTCGAGGTGCAGCGCGGTCTCGGCGTCCGCCTGGCGGATGATCTCGGCAGCCCGCTCGATCCGGTCGTCCGGGCGCGCGATCTGGCCCAGCTCCTCCTTCACCTCGGCCTCCGCGTTCTTGCGGAGGGCCTTGAAGTCGGTCTTCTGGATCTTCTTCTTCGAGTAGGTGATTCCGGTCTTGGGCATGGCTGCTGTTTCCTGTCTCAAGCTTGTGGCGCGGTGCTGCGCCTCACGCCGACTGGGGTAGCCCCACGCCTGCGCACAGCCGGAAATGCTACAGCCACGAGAGTGTCGTGTCAGGGGTGGACACGGCGCACCGGCACTGACCTGCATCGGAGCGCCGCGAACGCCACCCCGCCGACGATCAGCACCCGCCCTTGGCCGTCCCGCGTCCAGGTCTGTCCAGGAGCTGGGTCGCGGGGGGTGTCCGTGACCGCGATCCGCCCGACGCCGAGGTTCGGCCCGCGCGGGATGTGGACGAGCCACAACAGCCACGGCCCGAGGCGCAGCCCGCGCGGTCTCCGTACGCGGGTCTTCATCGTGATCCGGGGGCTCACCGGGCATCGTCCTCCCGCGGACGACGTCGGCGCCTCATCGGGCGGCCGCCACGGTCGTGGCACGGACGCCGTCCGGGGTGAGCCGGTACTCGCTGCCGTCGCCGTAGCGCACCAGGACCTCGCCAGGCAGCTCCGGCCGGCGGACCTTCCACCCGGCCTCGTACGACTCCCGCGGGTTGTCCTCGAACCAGCCGTTGCATGTTGTGCAAACCAGCAGCAGGTTGTGGGCCTGGTTGATCCACGGCTCTCGGGCGCCGCCCATTCCTCGGTTAACCCGATGGTGGACAGTCAGGTCCTGCCGACCGTCACAGCGCACGCAGGCGCCGCCGTCCCGCTCGTAGACCATCGCCTTCACCACGTCGGTGGGGCCGGTCCGTCGTCGTGCCACAGCACTGGTCTCCTCGTCTGCCCCGGACGCCGGGCCGCGTCTTCACGGCCCTGGTGGGCGCGCCCCAGGGCGAGACGGGGAGAGTGGGCGGCCGCCGCGGCTTACGTCGCGTCGACGGCGCCTGGCGTTGAACGGGGCCTGGGATACTGCCTCCTGACCAACTAGCCCGGAGGCGATGCCCTATGACCAGCGAGACGGCCATGGTGATCTTCACCGTGACCGGGGCCTGCGAACTCGCTCTGGCGTTGAACACCTAGTCGCGACGTGCGAGATGGGATGAAGACCGCCAGATGTGGAAGTCACGGCGCCTCGCAGCCTTCCTCACCGGCCAGACCGCCCTGAACTACCAGCTTGCGGTCGGTGTCTTCTTCCTCGGTATGGCGCTCGTCGTCGCGTAGGAGCCCAGCGGCCAGTCCCCTGCGGTTCCAGCGGCGGTCAGATGCTCCTCGTGGTGTCGCGGTGCAGCCGGAGGCGGCACAGCTCGGCGTAATCGGCCTTGGCCTCCACGCCCATGGAGTCGAAGCCCTCCAGCCGGGCGGCCTCCAGCGTCGTGCCGGTACCGGCGAACGGGTCCAGGACGAGCCCGCCGGGCGCGGTGAGCAGCCGGACCAGCCACCGCATCAGCGCGACCGGCTTCACCGTGGGGTGCACGGTGCCGTCCGGTAGGCGGGGCCGCTCGTTGGTGGGTGCCTTGGCCTGGTAGCGGAACGCTGGGTAGAAGCGGGAGGCGCCGCCGGAGTCCGCTCCCCGGAGCGGCTTGCATGTGGTCTGGCCTTTGAAGTCGCCGTAGACGTCGCGGAACTTGTCGGCGTTGCGGCGCCGCGGGTTCGCCCCGGAGGTGAGCTGCCCCGACTGGCCGTCCAGCTCGGCGACCGGGCACCCCTTGGTGCAGCCGTCCGCGCAGCCGTCGACGATCCATCCCGCCTCGTCGACGGACCATGCGTGCGACAGCAGCACGTTGGTCGGCCAACGCCCCTCCGGGTTGCTGGGCGGGGTCTTGCACGCCGCGGTGTTCATCGCCCCGGTGCCGTACGCCAGGACGTTGGAGGCGACCGTGCCCTCGAGCGGCTTCCGCGCCAGGACGATCGGCTCATGGCCGGGCTTGAGGGCGGTGTTCCAGCCGTCCCAGCGGGCGGCCTCGGTGGTCGCCGGCGCGGTCACGTCGAACGTGTCGGACTGGAGCTGCGGGAACACCCCGGAGCCGCCCCGGGCCCGGTACCCCTTGCCGATGACCTCCCGGTCCTCCCACGCCTCCCCGCGGGCGTTCTTCCGCCCGTTCAGCTCGTGCACCAGGTCCTCGACGCTGATTGGGGCCTCGAAACCCATCTCCGCCTTCAACTGCTCCCACTGCTCGACGGTCGGGACGGCGGCGGTCTTGGTCTGGGTCGTCCAGTGCTGCGCCATGCCGTTGAAGCCGAACAGTGCGTCGATCTGTGGGTTCGTCCAGCCGACGGAGTCGCGGAGCGTGGCGAACTCGGTGGTGAACCGGCGGCGGGCGGGGTGGTCGTCGCGGCGCCGGTCGATCAGCTTCCCGACGTCCTGGCCCTTGGGGAAGCCGGTGCCGAACAGCCAGTGCAGGGAGTCACGAATCTCGAAACCGGCATCCTCGACGGCCACGGCCATTCGGTGGTAGGTGCGGGGCGCGCCGAACGCGGCCAGGTGCCCGCCCGGCTTGAGGACGCGCAGGCACTCCGCCCACATGTCCACGCTGTACGCGATGCCGGAGGCGTCCCACGCCTTCCCAAGGAACCCCAGCTCGTACGGCGGGTCGGTCACGATCGCGTCCACGGAGGCGTCTGGGAGGGTACGAAGGTGGTCGAGGGCGTCGGCGCAGTACACGCCCGGCTCGGGGCCCGTCAGCTCCTCCACGGGTATCAGGGCTTCCTGCCCGGCGGGGGCGAGGTTCGTTGCCGCCACGGGTTCGTCCGTCCTGCCCCGCGCGTCGGGCCGGCCGGGAGCGGCGGCCACGGAGGGACGGCGGGAGCGAGCCGGGACCATGAGCCGCCGGGGAGGCTTACGTCGCCTCGTCCGTCTGCGCCTCCCAGAGAGTGCGTGCCACGTTGTCCGTGCCGAGTGCCTGGCGGGGGCGGCTCGCACAGTTCCAGCCGCGCCGTGGCGGGCGCTGTGCAAACACTGTCCACCCAGCTGCGCGCAGGCTCGCGCCGGTCTCGCCTTCCTGCGTGTACGTGATCAGCCGGGTATACCCCAGCGCCTTCGCGGCTCGCCACGTCGCTCCGTACAGCAAGCTGTTCGCGTTGCGCACACCATCCGTCGCGGTCCGAGTGACCTCGAGTGTCTGGCCGTCGTCGAAGTGCCGGGCCACGGGACGGCCAGCGATGGCCACAGCACGCAGGATGCCGTCCTGGTCAGCGGCCCCAACCGTGAACACTGCGCCAGGGGGCGGCTTGTGGTGCCGATGCCATGTGGCAACGAACTCCTTGGCGTCCCGCTGCCGGACCGGCACCAGGTGCAGCCGTATCTCCTCCTCGCTCATCATCGCTGCCCCGCACTGCCTGGCGCGCTAAGTGATCGCGACCTGCCCAGGAGCCTGTGAAACTGCGCCCACGTGGTCACACCCAGGACGTCCTCGGCGAACCCGTCCAGGCTGTCGGCCCACACGGCGTACGGGGTGCCGTGCCGCAGATACGACAAGACCAAAAGGTCGACCACCACGTCGTCGTCGAGGATCGCGAGGGTGGCGCGCCGGTCGGCGGCCGCGGCCGCGTTCAGGTGCTCG
Organism: Streptomyces sp. NPDC059850; assembly: GCF_042731515.1. NCBI lineage: Bacteria > Bacillati > Actinomycetota > Actinomycetes > Kitasatosporales > Streptomycetaceae > Streptomyces > Streptomyces sp. NPDC059850. The sequence goes on along the minus strand of NZ_JBHWJI010000010.1, from coordinate 203,686 downwards.
AGCTGGTCGAGGCGGGCGAGCCAGTCAGGGACAGCAGAGGTTCGGGCGCACAGGCCGGAGTCGACGATGTTCCGGGCGCGGGCAGCGAGCGCAGCCATACGAGGGCGGGGCGGCGTGGCAGTCGTGAGCATGGCCGCGGACCGTAGGGACGGCCGCGGCTTGAGTCGCGCGCCACCGTGCTCGCCGAGGTGAGGTGAATCCGCAGCCCTGGCCGCGTCACCTCACCTCGCGGATAGGCACGGGGCGCAGCGTACGGCCACGACCGCGTGAGGCGACGCGGTACCGGCCCGGGAACCGCGTCACCTCACCCCGCCCGGGTCAGTCCGGGCGCTGGTCGGCGAGCGCCCGCTCGAGCGCGTCGAGCATCGTCACGATGTCGTCGACCTTCACGTACGAGATCCGGAACGTCACGGTGCCGTCGGTGTCCACGTCGAACTCGTACTCCGCGTAGGTCTGCTCGTCCTCGTAGTGATACTGACCGGGTTCCGCCTCGGCGAACCCGCCCGCTCCCTCGTCGAACCAGTCCACGCCCCAGCACTCCGTCATGGCCGTGCCGACCGCGGTCTTCGGGACGTCCTCGAACTCGATCGTCGCTCGACCGTGATCGTCCAAGCAGACTTTCCCCGCGCCTTCGCCGGGCGTCGTCCACCGCAGAGTGGGCCCGAAGCACTGGCACTTGGTGGCCGGGCTGAGGGCGGGGAACGCCGCGGTGAACGCTTCCTGTGCCGTCTCCTCGTGCAACTCCCACGCGCCGTACCAGCTTTGGAGGGCTTCCTTAACGTGCGCTTCCACGCCTTCTCCCGTCTGCCCACGTCGCGAGGCGCCGAGGAGGCGGCCGCAGGGGCGCGGCGCGGGCGAGCGGGAACGGTGCCGGCAGTGATTGGCTTAAGTCCGGTGAAATGCAGGTCGGCAGGGGGAGACCTTGATCACGTTGCCGCTCCTCCCGGGTCTTGGTCGGCCACGGGGCGCCGGACCGGCTGCGCCCCGGCCGCGGAGTCGTACGGCCGGGGCGTGTGGGCGGTCGAGGGCTACGCCTCGGCGCCGCCCGTGGTGCCGTTCGAGCTGCCCGTGCTGGAGCACTCCGGATCGAAGATGTTGCATCCGCCGTCCGTCGGGTCCGCAGGCATGCTCGGGGTCGGGGTCGGCTCTGAGGGAGAGGTCGGGCCGTCGGAGGGGCCGGGATCGTCGGGAGTCGGCGTGGCGGTCGGCGACGGCTTCGGGCCCGGGACCGTCGACGAGTCGTCGCGGACGGCACCGAGCACACCGAACACGACCGTGAGGATCACGTTGACCACGAGCAGGGCCAGGATCGTGCGGTCGTAGAACAGGCGGGGGCGGCAGGTACCGTGCGAAATGGGTTCGGCGGGCTCCAGCGCGGCCGGGCACGGCGAACTGCAGGCGGGCTTGGGGGCGGGGTCTGACACGGTGGGTCCTTCGGCTCGGGAACTGGAAGGCCGGACCGTGTCCGACCCGGGCGCCTTGCGTCGCGTCGTCACTTCGTGAGCCGGACCGGCGGCGGGGCGGGGGCCTTCGGGGCAGGCGCGGCCGGGGCCTTCACAGCGGGCGCCTTCGGCTGCTTCTGCGTGCTGCTCCCGGAGTTGTTGGTACCAGCGGCCCCGGCGCCCGTACTGCCGTACGGCAGGCACGTCACGGGGTCGACGGTGCCCGCGACGGCCGGGGCGCAGCGTCCGGACGAACCGTCGCGGTCGCTGTCGTCGTCGACGTCGGCGACCAGGAGCGAGAACAAAATCACCAAGGCGAAGACGAGGAGCCCGACGGCGACGCAGACGATCAGGCGGGACGTGCGGTCGTTCGGCGGGGGCAGGAGCTTGGTCACGGCGCGGCCTTCCAGGCGAAGAGATGAGGTCGCGGATCGTGGAGGCCGGGGCGGTCTTGCGTCGCGTGGCGCCGAACCGGCTTGCCCGCGAGGGCCGCGGCCAGCCACGCCGTGCCGGGCACGGCGCTGCGCACCACGGGAGTGAGACGGGGCGAGCCTGTGGGCCGCCACGATCACCGTCTCCGGTGCCCCGAGGGGTACCAGTCCCCTGCATGCGCCGTGTCTACAGTCGAGGCATGAGCACGATCCCGGAACCGGAGACGTCCCGCCCGTGGCGCGCCGAAGACGGACCGCCCCCCGAGGTGTGGACCTGGCCGCGTGGCGACCGCCCGGCGCTTCGGGTGTGGTCCGCCGGGCGTTGGAGGTACGCGCCGGTGATGGCGCGGCAGAACTGGGCGGACGGCACGGTCCGCTACCAGGTCGAGGTGGACCTGCGCGGGCACACCTCGATCACCGCTCGCACGTACGAGTGGCCACAGCCCGGGTTGCGGGTGTGTCACGGCAGCGGCTCGGAGCCGTCCAGGACGGCCGACGAGCAGCGCGAGGGGGGATCGCGGGCGCCGCACCGTCGGCCGCGGACGGGGCCGCAGAACCCTTCGGCTACAGGTAGGTGATCTCCAGCTCCGCGGCGAGGACACCGCCGTTCAGCGGGGTGTCGGTGAGCAGCGCGCGGACCGGGCGGCCGTCGACGTTGACGTCGACGACGTGGCCAGCCGGGGCGGAGCTGCGGAAGGTGATGCGGCGGGCGCCGAACAGCGGGCCCGGGTTGATCACCAGGTAGGTGCGGACGGGACGGTCAGCCATGGCGTGGCCTCTCGACTGGGGCGGGCGCACCACGGACAGGCGCCCTGTACCCCTTAGCCGGTCCCGAGCCCGGTCGGACAGCAACGCCCTACCGGGGCGGCTCGTCACCGGCGATCCGGTCGAGGTCGGCGTCGAGGGCGGCCAGGTCCGGCTGGTCGAGGAGTTCGTCCATCGCGGCCTCCCGCATCTCCGGCTGGTACGCCGCGGTCACGTTCTCCGCGGTGATGCCGAGGCCGCGCGCGAGCTGGGCGGTCTGGGCGTCGTCGAGCCCTTTGGTGGCGGCGATGGCGGCTCAGACGTGCAGCGTCTTCTTCGCCTCCTCGTCCAGGTCCCAGCGCATGGCGCGGGCGTGGCGGCGCATCCAGTCGTAGAACGACTCGGCGGTCATCTGGCTCCGATTTCGCACGGGCGGGTCAGTGGATCAACGATCCCGCGAGTCCGGGGCCCGTGGGCGGCGTTCCGTGAGAACGGCGCGGAAACAGCAGCGCCCGGCCGCCGCGGTGATGCGGGGGCCGGGCGGGCGCCAGGGTGCCGTCAGGCGGCGGCGTCCGTGCGGACCAGGAGACGGTGCCCTTCGGGGGCGGACAGGTCGGGGTTGCTAATGCTCGGGGGAACGCCGGGCCGTCGAGAGCTGTTACAGCCGCCCCCGGAAACGACGGCGGCCCCGCCCCGGGAGGGCGAGGGCCGGGCGCGTGGGGCCCTACGTCGCCAGCTCGTAGTCGTCGCGGGTGAGCATGTCGTCCATGTCGTAGAGCTGGGCGAGGTAGTCACGCACCAGGGCCTCGCCGAGGCCGCCCAGGACGCCGCTGAGGACGATGGCGGCCATGACTGGGGAGACGACGTCGGCGGCCTGCTGGAAGGCACTGGAACGGCTTCCCTGCCACGGGTAGGAGCGGCGGAAGCCGACGAGTAGCCCGGCCTCGGCCTCGGTGAGGCGGTAGCCGTCGCTCTCGCGCTTCCAGGTCCGGGACTTGCCGGTGAGGCACCAGGACGGGCCGTCGGCGGAGAAGGTGTTGCCACCCTTGGCCCGGCCGGTCGCCGGGTCGACAGGGCGGTTGCCTCGCGTGTTGACGCGCTCGCCGGGCTCCCAGCCAAGGGCCTGCGCCATGGAGGTGGCGGGGAGCGGCCGGATGCGGCGGGTGACGGTGGGGGAGTAGCGTCGGGAAGCGATCATGTAGACGCGCTTGCGGCGGGACGGCAGGCCGTAGTCCGCGGCCTCCAGGACCTCACGGCTGGTGTAGAACCACTCGGCGCATTCGAACTCCACCGACAGGTCTTCCAGGATCTCCTCGGGCAGGTTGCTGGACTGTTCCATGGCCATCCAGCGGATCGGCGCACCGGCGGCCTGGAGGGCGATCGGCCAGATGGCGACTTCCAGCATGAGCGCGATACGCGGGTCGCTGACGTCGGCGGCCATCTCGCGGACCTCGTCCCAGGTGGCGCCGGAGCGCGGGGCGAAGCCGTCGCCGTGGCACCCCTTGCCGTCCGGGTCGTCCGGGTCGCACTCGCACCCGTCGCCCTCGTTGTTGTGGTGCCACTCCATGGGGATGTACCCGGCGGTCTCGCCGACGTAGGTGATGGCGTCGCCGAGAATCTGGATGTTGCCCTGCTCCAGACCGGAGAGCTTGCCCGCCGGGGAGAAGGTGGGGCACGGCGGGCTGATGATGACGGCGACGGTGTGGCGCAGCGCGATGTGCTCGGGGTCGAGGGTGGTGATGTCGGCGCAGATCCGGCGGTGTCCGGCCTTGCGGGCGGTGGCGCAGGCGTCCGGGGAGATGTCGACGCCGACGGAGTCGACGGCCACGCCGAGGACGGTGGCGATCCCTTCCGACCAGCCGCCGGGGCCCGCGAACAGCTCGACGACGCGGATCGGGTCGCCGGGGAGCGGGGCGAGGAGCCACTCGGCGGGCCAGGGGGCGGCGGCCTCTTCGAGGACCGGGAGAACCTTGGTGGGGATGGGCAGACCGGCCTTGCGCGCGAGTGTGGCGACGTGGACGGCAGTCTGAACCTTGGCCGGGAGAGTCCTCATTGCGGCGTTCCTTCGTTCGGGACTGTCGGTGGCTGCTCTCCACCAACACGCCAGAACAATACAGCAATAAGACTCACGTGGCGGAAGAACCCGGAAAATGCCAGCTCGGGTCTCACGGCTGCACCATCACGAACAGGTGTGTCCGGCCCTCCTTGGTGGACGGGACCGGGCACAACGGCTCAGCAGTACCGGGCTGCCGGACGCTCGCAGTGCCGCCCGGCGTGCTCGGCGATCGGCGTCAGGTACACCGCGTACCGCGGGCCCTTGGCGGCGCCCCCGTGAGCCCGAGGCCGGTCTCGGGACGCCGGGCGGTCAGCGGCAGAGCTGCGGGGCGAGGGAGATCAGGAAGTCCGCGCCGATGCCGTGGAGGTCGACGGACGCCAGGGGCGCGTCGTGGGCGCGGGACACGGGGTCGAGGGCCGGGGTGGCGTACCCGTACGGCCCGGGGCCGGGGCCGGTGCTGAACGCGAGTCCGCCCTGCTCGGTCTGCTCGACGTGCCCGTGCCGGGCGAGGACGGCGGCCAGGCGGCGCTGCAGGCGTCCGCGGACGTGGGGGATCTCGGGGCACCCGTCGGCGGCCGGGGGCAGGAAGTAGGTCACGGCCTTCTCGACGGCGCGCACCGGGCCCTGTATCTGGACGTCGGCCACGGGGTTCGTGCCGTGCAGGGTGACGGAGTACCGGGCGCCGGACGGCGCGCCCCACGCCAGGGTGGACGTGTTCGCAAGGAGACCGATCCGGCTGTACGTCGCCACGCCCTGCAGGCGCATCGCGTGCCCGATCTCGTTCAGCAGCTCCAGCCGTCCCATCACGCGGCGGCCGTCCTTTGCGGCGCGCCCGGCCGCCTCGTCGTCGAGGACGGACAGGACCAGGCGCAGAGCCTCACTCGCGATGACGGCCGGGCTCACGCTCTCGAGCTGGAGGTCGGGGCGGGTCGGCTCGCGGTCGGGGAGCTGCCAGCCGATCTGTGTGTCCCAGGTGCGCGCGACCAGGACCAAGGCGCGGCCACCCTGAACGAGTCGGGCGGCGGGGTACCGGGCGGTCCACCACGCGGCGTAGGGCTCGACGCTCCACGGAATGCCGACCCGCTCCGGAAGCAGGGCGGCGACGCGTCCGGCAAGGGTCTGGGCGGGGCAGACGGGGCGGGCGGGGGCGGTGATGGTCGTGGTCATGGCGGGGCCTTTCGAGGGGGCCGCGCCCCCGTGAGCAGGCGGGGGCGCGGCCGGGCGGGGTGAGAGTCAGACCAGGTGCGCAGAGGCGGAGAGCAGGAAGTCGATGCCGACCGGGCCGACCTTGGCGCAGACCCGGGTGCCGTCGTGGACGGGGCCGCCAAGCTCGGCGCGCGAGGGGAGCGCGATCCAGCCGTGCAAGTCCTGGTAGCCGCCGAACTCGACCTCGTCGGCGTCGACGGGGCGGAGCTGCGGGAACCGGTCCGTCAGGTGCCGCGTGAACGCGCTTCCGGCGTCCGTGGAGGTGTGGGCACCCAGCGGGGGCAGCAGGACGGGAAGCGCGCCGTACAGGCCGCTCACGAAGCCCTCGTAGGTCAGGTGAAAGTTCCCGGCACAGCCGTACGCCCACACGCCCCACTCGGCGCCGCTGTCGGCCGTCCACGCGAGTCCGGGGCCGTCGGCCCGCTCGATGGCCTGTGGATTGGCGCCGTGGTCGATCAAGTGGAACCCGAACTCCGCCAGTTCCGTGCCCTTGTGATGCGTGATCCGCTGCCACGGCTGCATGTCGTCGTGCGCAGTGTCATGGGCGGCGGCGTGGGTGGCGTCAGCGTCCAGGCCGGGCAGGACCCAGCGCAGGGCGCGCGCGGCGAGCGTGGCGACAGATGCCGGGTCGGTGGAGTCGGCGACGGCGTCCGGGGTTACGGGGAACAGGTCGGGCCGGTCGGCGTACAACTCGACGCGATTGCCCTCCTCCACGACGATCAGGGAGCGGCGGCCGTCGGTGATCCGGGACGTGGCGGCGTTGTTGCGGATGCCGTACGGGGCGGGGCCGACCGTCCATGCCTTGCCGCGACGGGCGGGCAGCAGGGCGGCGAGCGGGGCGGCGGTGGTCGCATGGGGGACAGCGGGCAGGGTCACGGGTGGTGTTCCTTCAGTTCGGGTGTTCCGGCGCGGTGCTCTCCGGCCGGGTGATCTGGTCATGCGGGTGCGGTGGTTGCGTCGCGCCTCTGGGCGGCTCGTACATCCGGCCCCGGGATGCGGCGGGGGCCAGTGGGCCGGGCGGGCGCGCCTTGCGTCGCGTCCGCCCGGCGGGCCGGTTAGCCGAGGGAGTCGTACAGCTCCCGCGCGGCGACGGCGGCGGCGTTGCGGTGGCTGTCGTCGTCGCAGGTGGCGATGGTGGTGCCGAGGTGGGACACCATGCGGACGGCGATGTGCGTGACGCCCTCGTCGCTGACGTGGCACGGCAAGTGGCGGCCCGTGAGCCCGTACGTCACGGTCGGGCCGTACGCGTCGTGGGCGCGGCGCAGCGCTATGGGAGTACCCGGGGTTGCGATCTCGACGGCGGCCGGGACGGCGGGCCGGTTACACGGCCGGTCGGTCTTGACGGCTTCGGACGCGGTGAGGAGCGCGTGCTTCCAATGCAGAGTGAACGCGCCTTCCAGGAACACGGTCGTGTCCCGGGCCGGGGGCATGAGTCGCAAGTGGCCGTGGAGCGTGAGGAGCCGGGCGAACAGGTCCCCTTCCCGGGCGATCAGCACGGGGCCGCCGGGGAGCAGCGACGGGGGCAGGTCGACCTCGTTGCCGTAGACCGGGGCGGTGACGTACTGGCTGAACCGGGGCGGGAAGCCGATCGCGGGGTGCGCGGCGGCGATCTCGTCGGCGGTGCGAAGGGCGTGCGAGGCGTTCCAGTCCATCGTGTTCGTGATGACGATGCCGTCCCACTGGCCGGGTTCCTCGGTCTCCAGCGAGTCGGCGGCGACATCGAGGTGATCGGCGATCCTCGCGAGGGCGGCGCGGCCCTCAGCGTTCGGGATGGGGGCGGGGGAGGCGGCGCGGGTGCGGGCGATAGTGGCGATGGTGCGGGCGCGGTGGGCGGCGGCGAGGGCGTTGGGCGTGGCAGGCATGGGTGTCTCCGTTTCCGGGGCGTGAAGGGTGAGGTGGGGGCCGGGCGCGGCAGGGGGAGGTTCGCGCCCCGGCTGTCAGGGGCGGCTCAGGCGGCGGTGAGGAGCGCGGCGCGGACGGCCTTGTACTCGGCCTTGCGCGGCTTGTACTGCGCGGCGATCTGGGCGACCTGGGCGCGGGTGTATCGATAGCCGGTCTTGACGACGTTCCGGGCGCCGTCGAAGGAGCGGCGGATACGGGCGCGGCGACCCTTGATGCCCTTCTTCCTCGCGACGGTGCGCAACGCGTCAGCGACGCCTTCGACGGTCTTGCGGTCGGCGCCGGTGGCGATGACGTGGGTGACCAGGGAGCGGGCGCCGGTGCGGACGCGGCGGGCGGCGTGGGCGACGGCGCGGCGGTCGACGGCAGCGGCGCGGTGTGTGCGGGCACGGCCGCGGAGAATGGCGGCGGCGCGGCGGGCGGTGGCAGAAGCCATGGTGGTGATCCTTCGTTCGGGACTTGTCGGCGGTGCTCTCCACCAACACTCCAAACAGTACAGCAATAAGACTATGGGTGAGGTGAACCCAGGAAGATGGATCGGAATCTTTCAAGGTGGATCGGTGCACACGCGAGCTGTCGGCGCATGCTCAAAGTCTCGCGGCTGCACTGTTCACGCAGCTAGAACAGGGCGTCCGTGCCCTCGGTGGTCGGCGCGGCCGACCTGCGGGTGCGGGTGGGATGCAGAGGTGTCGGGACCTCCCCAAATAGGGCCTCTGTCCCGTTCATGTGAGCTACAGCGGGCACGGAACGACTGACGGCGCGGGCGTCGACCAGGTCGAGCGGGGCGGAAGGGTCGAAGTCGGCGCGCCTCATGCGGGCCCAGTCGCGGTCCTGGGGCTTGTCAGTCACTGCGGTCTCTCCTGCCTGTGCTCGATGGAGCCGGGGCGCGGGCTGGTGCGCCCCGGCGGGGCGGTGGGCGTCTTAGGTCAGCGCCGAGGGGCGCTTGCGTCGCGCTGCGGACCGGCGTTGCGGCTCGATCGGGGCGCGGCGTCCGGGTCGGCGCCGGTGCAGGAGCCGAAGATGCCCGGGTCTCCGCGCCACTCGATGCCAACGGAGCAGCCGGGCATGCCGATGGTGAGGCCCGCGTTCTGCCCGCTGTAGGTGTGCGTGACAGAGGCGAGTCCGAGGGTGGCGACGGCCAGTCCGGCGGCCAGGAGCGCGGCGGGGCGGGGGCGACGGGTGAGAAGGCGCGGCATGCGCATGGTGATCCTTCGTTCAGGACTTCCGGGGTTGCTCGACCCCGGGCCGCCGGGTGGCGGGGCTCCAGAACGTACACAGCCGACACAGAAAAGTACAGCCATGAGACGAGTCGGAGAGTGTACGTACCGTTTCATCTGCCTGTTTACGGGTTCTTGCGGACCTCCTGTTGCCCTTGAGTCGCGTTGCTGTACTGTTCTCTCAGTGGTTCACGCCGCGCCCCGGAGAGCAACCGGGGCCGTCCCGAACGAAGGAAGTCACCATGCCCTTGTCCCTCGACAAGACCCCCCGCACCCACGCCATGACCCGCGCCGCCGGAGTTCGACGCCAGGGAATCGCCACGTACGCCCGCATCTTCCGGGTCACCGAGGCGACGGCCGCCAGCATCTACCGCGACTGCCAGCACTGGGCCGCCAACGAACTGAGCCGCGCGGAGCGGGCCCGCCTCATCGCGTCCATGCCGCCGCACCTCGGCACCCTCCGAATCGCGGCGGTCACCGCCGTCGCCCTGGAGAACGGCGAGACCGCCTGACCCCACCGCACCGCCCGCCCTTCCCCCGGCGGGGGGGGGGGGGCCCCCCCCCCCCCCGGCCCCCCCCCCGCCCGGGCGCGGGGCCCCCCCCCCCCCCCCCCCCCCCGCCGCAGAAGCCCCCGCGCGCCCCCAAACGAAAC
>NZ_JBHWJI010000010.1:0-194029 GCF_042731515.1 Streptomyces sp. NPDC059850 | reverse complement strand
CAACCGCGGCCGACACCCCCGCCGCCCCGGAGACCGCCGACCCCCCCTCACCCCCCCCCCCCCCCCCCCCGACCCCCGGCGGGCGGTGCGCCCCGCTCTCGAGGCCGGCACCCGCCGGAACGGGCGCAGGGCGCACCGCCCCACCACACAGTCCCGGAGAGCAACCGGGACGTCCCGAACGAAGGAACACCTGGTGATCACTGCCACGAAGCGCGCCGACTGGATGGCGCTGCAGATCTTCATCGCCGCCCGCGCGAACCACGACGTCATCACTCACGACCTCGTGGACGCCGTCATGACCCGGGACGCCGACAAGGAGCAGGGCAAGGCCAACAAGGAGATGGTGCGCCGCATCATCCGCAAGCGCGCCGCGTCCGAACACGTGCGGGTCATCTTCACCGAGGATGAGCGGTACTGGGCCATCCGCGAACAGCTCCACGGCATGACCGACGCCGAGGTTCGCGCCCTATGCGAATCCATCGCTGACGGGGGCGACGACGACCCCCGCGGCTGGGACAAGACGCTGATTAACGCCATCTGGGTGCGCCTGTCCAACCGGCCCACACCGGCCCGCCTGTACGGCTGCAGCCCGGTCTCCATCCGCCTCTGGCGCGAGCCGCGCCACGAGATGCCCACTCCCGACGACGTCAACGACGCGCCGCAGCGCCAACACGTCCGCATTGTCAACGGCGGCACCGTCGAGTTGCGCCCCGCCACGGGCGATGACCTCCCCGCCGCCGACGCCGCGTCCACCCCGGCCGTCGCCGCTCCCCTCTTCGCCGCACTCGCCGCGCACGAGGCCGCGCAGGACGTCCTGTTCACGCCCGCCCCGAACCGTATCGATAACCTCGCCCAGAGCCTGCGCGCTCTTGGCCCTGCCGCGCCCGGCGAGCACCACCTCGAGATCGTCGAGACCCTCGAGGACATCGAGGACGCGTGGGAGGCCCTGCGCACCGCCTCCAGCGCCACCACCCGCACCACGGCGTTCGGCATGGTCCGGAGCGCAGCGACGCGGGCCAAGGCCGCGATCCTGGCCATCGCGCCGCACGCCGACCACCTGCGCGGTACCGACATGCCCGCAACCGCCGAGGAGATCCGCGAGGCGGCCCTGGCGTACAACGCTGCCGACGGCACGCCCGAGGAGCTGTCCGCCATCGCCACCGGCATGGTCAGCGTGCGCGTGCACTGCCGCAGCCACTCCGGCACCGGATGGAACGTCACCGCCAGGATCACCGCCGGGGTGGACTCACCCGCCGGGCATATCCCCGCGCACCCGCCCATCGTCCTGAAGTTCCGCAAGCGCGACGGCCGCCACGACGCTGCCGAGAACACCCGTCGAATGTTCGGCCGCCGGTTCCGCATCTCCGTTCCCATCGACTACGTCCTCGACCGCCGCACCTGACCCCGGGCCCGGCGCCGCCCGGCCGAAGGGGTTGGGCGGCGCCTTCCGGGCCCATACACGCCCGCGCGCGTGTGGACGGTCCAGAAAGTCCAGAAACCCGTCTGTCTGCCTTGTTCCCGATGTCTGAGACCGGCCCATCCGTGGTCCGTTCGCCGTTCCGAGGAAGGTTCCAGCCCCATGTCTCTGCCGTCTTGGCTCCCGTCCCACCTGCCCGCCGCCGAGTCGCCGAGGTGGACGTTCGAGTCGTTCGCCGACGAGGTGGCCCGCCTGTTGGGCCTGACCCCGACCATGCGCACCGGTGAGTTCGAGCGCAGTTCCGAGACGGATCACCTCTGGCTGCTGTGGAAGGCAGACCAGGGTGGAGCGAGCGTCCTGGTGAAACGGCCGTACGGGGAGTTGCGCACGGCCCTGGTTATCAAGGTGTGGTGGCACCAGTCCCCGGACCCGGCCGACGTCGCCGCAATGGTCCGGACGTTCGAGCGGCGCAGCCGCGTGCAGTCCCTTCGGTCCCTGCTGGGCCGGGTGCTGCGCCGTCGCTGAGCCCCTGAGTGTGCCGGTCGCAGTCCCGCGGTCGGCCTCCCCGCGGCGGGAGCTTCCGCCGTACCCGAGGAAGGAATAGCGCGTGAGCGCGTACGTAGAGATCCCCCGCCCGTACGAGTCGGTCCCCAACCGGTTCACGGTGGAACTGCACTTCCCTGCGGCGTCGAAGCGTCGAGCTGTGCAGCACCACCATGTGGCGTGGCACTTGGCGGACGTCCACGGCGTGGAGGCGTCGACTCCGTACAGGGTGAACCCCCGCTGGTCGATCTATGAGGAGAACTGGGGTAACGGGGAGCGGTACGGGTGGTTGGACGAGCGGCGCTTGCGTGTCGACGGCCCTCGGCGGGCGCTGGCCCGGTACCTCGACGCCCTGACGCGAGTCCTGGACGCCGTGGAAGGTCTCGCCACTCGTGCGGTCCGGGCGTTCGGGGCGTGGAAGCGATCTGTGGCCGCTAAGGCGCACTTGGAGTACGAGGACGCCTCTACCATGCGCGTACGGTCCCGGGAGTTTCGCGCGGACGCCCTGACCGCTCTGGTGCGCGGTCTGCGCGGGACTGTGCCGGACGCCCCGGGGCGTGACAGCTCTCGGCCTCTGTGGGAGCAGTACGGGACCGTGGCCGCCGAGGTATGGGCCCAAGCGGGCGGCGTCGACCTGGCGGAGGCCCCAGAGGAGGGCGTCGCCGCGCATCTGGCCCGAATGCTGCCCGATGAGCCGGAGCAGGGCGAGTTGTTCACCGTGCAGGACATCACCGCGCGGTCTGTGCCGGCCCCGACGGCAAGCGACCCGGCGACGGCCGTGCCGGTGCCCGTCGTTCCCCTCCTGGCGGTCGTACGGCGGGAGGGCCCCGGGCGGTACGGCACCGCAGCCTGACGGGCCCGGTTCGGCGGCTCCCCCGCGTGTCTGGAATGGCGCAGCAAGGAGACTCGCAGGGGCTAATCACATCTATTCACAGGGAGTACTACACACGAAAGTCTCATTGCTGTACTGTCTTCCGTGTTGGCGGAGAGCACCGCCAACGTCCCGAAGGAAGGAACACCGCTGTGAACGCTGTCCTGGTGATGGAGGCCGCGCCCCAGATCACCGCGAAGCTCGCGGAGATGCGCACCGTCCTTAACTCCGAGGCCCCTACGGACACTCCGCGTGAACAGGCCAACGCCTACCGCTTCAACATCCTCGGCGGCAAGACGCTCCAGGAGTCGGTCATCAACAGCGCGGACGGTTCGGCGCTGCTGATCATCCGGTGCGTCGAGTACGTCGACCCGGTCACGCAGAAGACCCGGTACGGCGTCGACTACTGGTCGGTGCGCCGTTACTGGGCCAGTGACCACGGGGCGCGCGCCCTGGCAGAGCTGTCCTACCGGAATGCCGTGCGCGGCGAGTTCGCCCGCCCGACGCTGACGCTTTCCCTGGAGCGGTTCACACGCGGCTTGGCCAGCTTCTACGACGTCACCGACGTCATCTGACCGGTCCGGTCCTCACCCGCCGGGGCGCGACGCTCACCACCGTGCCCCGGCACCATCTCCCAACTCACCGCATCCCGCCGAGGAGACACCGTGATCACGCAGTCCGTCACCCCCACGACCGAGAAGAAGTCCAGTCAACTCGAGCAGGGCGACATCGTGCACGAGCACGGCATGCGCGTCCGCCTGGACCGGCTGATCTCCCGCAGCGGCGAACCGGGCGACAGCGAGGTGTTCGCCTGGGCGGGGACCGTCCTGAACGCTGCCGAAGTCCGCGAGGCAGGGCATGTGCCCGCGTCCTTCATCTGCCGGTGGGAGGGCCCATACCTCGTCCAGAAGGACTACTGGACCGTCCAGGGCAACGACATGGCCCCTCTGTGGACCGTGGAGGAGCCCGTACGGCTCACGCCCGGCGAGTACAACGTCGCATGGCACGCCGTTGAGGGCGCTGCGGGCGAGGAGGGGGCCGACCCCGGAACGGTCCTGCACGCCGTACTCCGTGCGCTGGGGATCGAGCCGCCCCGCGAGGCGTAGCAGCTCCCCGCTGGCCAGGGCGCGCCCTCACGCGCCCCGGCCGTACGCCGCCCCCGTTTCGCCCGCTCCACTGACCTCGAGGACTTCACCGTGCACGCCACGATTCGCGCCCACCGCGGCCGCAAGGCCCGCTCTCCCCGCTGGACCGACCGCCGTCCCCGCCCCGCCAGCGTCCGGTCGACGAACACCACCGTCGCCGCCGCTCGTTCCTGCCTCGCCCGCTCGTACCGGTACGGAGAGCGCCGCTCCATGCCGTGGCTCAAGGCGCGCGTGACGCGAGGGGAGACCGCGTTGCGCTCCGGGGCATACGGGCGTCCCGTGCCGTTCCCGCCGGTCGACCGCTCGATGCTCCCGCGCGAGGAGCGCATGGGCCGCCCACAGCGCCGGTAGCCGTCCCCCCGGCCGTACTGCCCCTCCGCCCGCCTCACGCCCCCAGGACACCCGTCATGCAGACCGCCACTCTCTTCGATCTCCCCGCCATCCAGACCGGCCCCCAGCGCGCCCCCGCGGCCGCTCCGGCGAAGAAGGCGCGCCGCCCGCGCAAGGTGCACGCGTCCGTGCCGCTCAAGCCGTCCACGACCGTCCCCGACGAGCTGATAGCCGAAGCGGACTGGGTAGTCGTGAACTCCAGCGGCGGCAAGGACAGCCAGGCGATGCTGTCGTACGTCGTCCGCCGCGCGAAGGCCCTCGGGATGCTGGACAAGGTGGTCGTGGTCCACGCAGACCTGGGGGACATCGAGTGGGTCGGCACGAAAGCTCTCGCCGAGGAGCAGGCCCGTCTCGCCGGGGTCCGCCGGTTCGAGGTGGTGAAGGCGAAGGGCGCCGATCTCCTCGGGCGCGTCCTGATCCGCTTCGGCAAGCTCAAGGCGAAGGCGGAGCGCGAGGCGATCGAGGCGGGCCTCGACTCGGCCGCGGTGAAGGTCCCCCCGGCTTGGCCTTCGAGTTCTGCACGCTGGTGCACGAGTGACGTGAAGCGCGGGCCGATCTGGACGCTGTTCACCAAGCTCGCCGCGGAGCTGTCCCACCTGGGCCGCCCGGTCCGCATCCTCAACTGCATGGGGCAGCGGGCCGCCGAGTCCGCGCCGCGGGCGAAGCTCGCCGAGGTGGAGATCGACCGCTCCGCGAGCAACGGCAAGCGGCACGTCACCGTGTGGCGCCCGATCCACGGGTGGAGCGACGCCGAAGTGTGGCGGGAGATCGCACGGTCCGGCCTGCCGTACCACGAAGCGTACGACTGGGGCATGCGCCGCCTGAGCTGCAGTTTCTGCGTACTCGGGTGTGAGGCCGACGTGGTGCTCGCCGCGCGGCTGCGCCCGGACAAGGCCGCCGAGTACGCGGACATGGAGGTCCAGGTCGGCGCCGACTTCAAGCACGGCTTGTCCATGGCCGAGATCATCCGCCGCGCCGCCGAGCTGGAGAAGGAGTTCGGCCCCGTGCAGCGGCCGCCGGCCGGGACGGCGATGGCCGGGTTCGTCGGCAAGTCGACGACCGCCATGTACCTGGGCCGCCGTGACCTCCTCCGCCTCCGCGAGCGCCTGACCCTCGCGTCCTGACCCCCTACACACCCACCGACTTCCGGAGAAGACCCGTGTCCGTGTTCACCACCGCCTACACCACCGACAAGCTCACGCTGGGGCAGCGCCGCGTCATGCTCGCCGCCGTCGACGCAGACGGCCGACTGCCCGACGGCGTCAATCAGCGCGTGCTCAACAACATCCCGGAGTCCTGGGCGCGCACCGACGCGGCGGCCGGGGGCCGGTTCCTCACCGCCGAGGGGCGCGCCGCGCTTGCGCCGCTGGGCCGCTTCTCCTTACTGGCACGGTCCAACCCTGAGACGGGCGCCATGCCGGGCACGACCGGACACAGTGACATGCTCGCCCTGGTCCGCGACGGTCTTACTGTCCTCCAGGACCGCGAGGGCCGCCCCGTGCCCGTCGCGGATCGCTGGGAGCTTGGAAACTCCCTGCGCATTACCGAGCGCGGCCGGAGACTGGTCGGCATGCCTCTGGCAGCTCCCCCGCTCGCCGAGCGTCACCCCGTGGGCTCCCGGGCGATGTGGAAGCGGGAGGGGGAGCCCGCCCGGCCCGTGCATATCCTCGGCTGGCCGCTCGCCGACGGCACCGTGCGCGTGTTGCCGGAGGGCGCCCGCCTCAGCTACGCCGAGAGCATGGAGCGGTCCGTGCCGGCCGAGCAGATCCGCCCCGCGCCCCAGGGCCCCAAGACCACCGTGACCACTCGATCCGACGACCGAAGGAAGACGATGGCCGACAGGGCTCCCGAGCTGCCCCTGGACGACGAGCTTGAGGCGCTGCGCGGGCTCGCCGCCGCGGCGGTGAAGCCGATGACGCCCCGCGCGGAGACCTGGGAGCAGGTGAAGGCCCTCGAGGAGCGCGCGACCGCGGGCTACGAACTGGCCGAGCGGTTCACCGAGTTCGACCAGCGGGCGACCGCCGACCGGTGGGCGCCGCAGGAGTGGAGGCGCGGCCGGGACCTCTCCTCCGAACAGGTTGAGGAGCTGATCGAGAAGTGGCCCGACCTGGCGGCCCTGGGCTCCACCTTTGTGCGCAACCTCGCCGCGGCCGGGTTCGCGCCGTTCCAGATGGCCAACCTGGTCAAGCAGGTACAGGGGCGCCGCGGTCTGCCGGAGATCCAGCCCGGTGACGTGGTGGAGGCGATACTCGCCGGGGGCGGGGAGCCGAGGACGATCCGGCTCAAGGTGGACCGGACGCCGTGGCCGGGCGGACCGGACAGCACGGTCCTCAGCGACGGCACGGCGGTGACCGCGGTCGTGACGGCGTCCGTGCGGGTCGTCGAGGACGACGGGACCACGACGGCGCGCCTGGTCATCGACGAGAGCTGAGCGAGACGACGATGGTTGAACAGCCAGAGACCCCCAACGAGCAGCCGGAGGCGGTGCGCGCCCTGGTAGGCCAGACCATCACGGTGACGGAGGCCCTGTCGGGAATCCCGAACAGCCGGCCGTACCAGCTCCGCGTGACCGAGGTCCACATATCGTCCGACCCGGCGTCCGGCACGGTGTATGTGACGGGGGACCGGTTCCGTATGGACGGCACGCCCGCCATCCGTAAGGGCGGTCCCGTCGTCGGCACCACCGTATGGCTGATGGACGGTTGGACGAACGTCCTGGGCTTGCCTGCTCTGCCTCCGCGGGAGTGGGTACGCGAGGCCGCTGGCCTGTCGGTGTACTCGGAGTACCAGCGCGCCGGTATCGCGGCCCAGATCGTCGACCTGGGCATGGCGTACCGGGTCACGGTCGGGGGCGCCATCGAGGACCAGGCCGTGCCCGGGGACCAGATGGCGCAGAGGGTGGCCGAGGCGCTCGCCGAGGAAGGGATGCGGCTGGACCGGCACGCGGACGGGCGGACGCTGCGGCTGCGCTACGCGGACGGTCGGCCCCCGGTGTTCCTGACCCTCGAGGGCTGAGCCGGCTCGCACCGCGGGGGTCGCCCTGGTGAGCGGCCCCCGCTTTCTGCGGGTTCTCCGTGAGTCTCATTGCTGTACTATGTTGGGTGTTGGCGGAGAGCGCCGCCAACCAGTCCCAAACGAAGGAATCCGCGTGTCTTCTGTCGTCCTTTTCGACCTTCCGGCGTCCACCGGGAATAGTGCGGCCATGCGACCGGCCGCCCCGAAGAACCCCGGCCGCCGCTCGTACGACGACGTCGACCGCGTGACGTACCTGGGCACGCATCAGCCGTCGTGGCTCGCCCGGCCGGAGTTCGGCGAGGACTGCGTTCCGCTGTGCGTCGCGAACCACCGTCTCTCCGGCCGCAAGACCCTGCCGCGCGCCGTCACCCCGTGGATGCTGGACTCCGGCGGCTTCACGGAGCTGTCGAAGTACGGCCAGTGGACCGTCACCCCGTACGAGTACGCCGCGGCCGCGCGCCGGTACTACGACGAGATTTCCATGATGGACGTCTGCGCCATCCAGGACTGGATGTGCGAGGACGAGATCCTGGCGAAGACTGGCCTGACGGTGGAGCGCCACCAGTACAAGACCGTGGCGTCCTTCCTGAACCTCATGTCGCTGGACGCGGATCTGCCGTGGATGCCCGTCCTACAGGGCTTCACCCTCGACGACTACCTGCGCTGCGTGGACCTGTACGAGCGGGCCGGTGTCGCCCTCGCGTATGAGCCGGTCGTCGGCATCGGCTCCGTGTGCCGTCGGCAGACCACGAACGAAGCCGTACGGATCATCGAGACCCTGTGGGCCATGGGCATCCGTCTCCACGGGTTCGGCTTCAAGGTCACTGGCCTCCGCGAGACCTCCCACCTGCTGTACTCCTCGGACTCCCTCGCGTGGAGCCTGAACGCCACCAAGCGGGCCCCGATGCCCGGGTGCACGCACAAGCACTGCGGGAACTGCCCGCGGTACGCCCTGGCGTGGCGGAACCGTCTGCTGAACTCCCTCCCCGACCACCGACAGCTCCTGACGCTGACCGCCTGATCCTCCAGTCTTCCGGGGCGTCCACCACGGGCGCCCCGGCCCACCGGCGGGGAGAGCGCCCCGCCACCGACCCGAACGAAGGGACACCACCATGTACAAGAAGCCCGACCTGAACGGCCCGCTCGCCCGGCTCCGCGAGAACGCCGCGGCGTGGAAGGCCAACTTCGCCCGCCTCACCAGCCGCGAGGGGATGGACCAGGACTCCTACGCCTGGCCGATCGCGCGCATGGAGGAGCGCGACGATCTCGCCAAGCAGATCGTGGAGGACTTCGGCACGATCGACGCCGAGATGTCCAAGCGCTGGATCATCGACAGCGCCGCCCCGTCGGCATGGACCATCGACCGCCTCACCGACGAGCAGATTGCCGCCGCCAAGGCCGACTGGCCGGAGCTGGGCATGTTCGCCGACTCCACAATTCGCCAGGTGGCCGACGTCCTCGGCATCCGCATGGTGCGGAGCATGGCGAAGGAGGCCGTGCGGCGGACTCCCGGAGTCCTCGCCGTCCTCGAGGACCGCGCTAAGGACCGCCTGTCCGAATAGGCACCGCCGCGCCGTCCACGGCCCGCCCCAACCCCGGGAGTGGCACCGTGGACGGCGCGCCCCGTTCGTACCTGGGGCCGGAGAGCACCGGCCCCGTCCCGAAGGAAGGAACCGTCCCATGTCCCGTGCCACCCGTGTCAGCACGATCCGCTGTCACCTCGTCGAAGGCGGGCTCGTCGACCTCGAACTCGGCGAGGCCACGCAGAAGGCCAGCCACCCCGCCCAGCACGAGACCGACGGGTTCGCCGCCCGTCAGCACGTTGACGACGCCGGCGCGCTGCTCGTCATCGTCGGCGCGTACGGTCCCGACTGGTTCACCACCATGCGCGAGGTCCGTCACCGGCTGGAGCAGCCGTACGTGAAGTGCCACGTCGACGGCGACGCACCCGGACTCGCCGACAACGAGGTGTTGGTGCGGTGGGCGACGGCCGAGGAGCTACAGGCCCGCAAGGCGGCCCAGGAGAGGCGTCAGGCCCCACTCAAGGCCCTCTTGCGGCAGGGCGAGGCGCAGCAGCGGGCCGAGGACGAGCGGCAGTCCCTCGAGCGCGCTGGGCAGTTCGGACTGTTCTGACCAGAAGTTAAACCGGCCGGGCGGCGTCAGTGCCGCCCGGCATCGTGGCCGACTGACTTACGTCGGTCAACGGCCGTACGTGCGAGTCTGGGCGGCGTGTACGGTCAGGGCCTCGACGAGCGCGTCGGCGTCGAAGTCGGGCCACAATCGGTCGTCGAAGTGGATGGTGGCGTCCGCGGACTGCCACAGCAAGAACGCCGACAGGCGGCGCTCGCCGGAGGTGCGGACGATGAGGTCGAGGTCCGGCAGTCCCCGAGTAGAGAGGTAGTCGCCGAGAGGCAGTTCCTGCGCGGGATGGTAATCGCCAGCGCGCAGGGCCTGGGTGACGGCCTGGCGGATGTCGGCGCGGCCGTCGTAGCCAATACCGAGGCAGACGGTCATACCCGTTCGGTTGGCTGTGGAGGTCCTTGCGTGTTCGATGGCGTTGAGGAGTCGATCAGGGATCGCGTAGGAACCAGAGTTCTGGGTCAGCACGCGGAGCGGGCCGGTGGACGCGGCGGCCTCTGTATTGAGCAGGTCGACGATGACGTCGACGAGCGCGGCCACCTCGTCCTCGGAGCGGCCGAAGTTCCGTTCGGACATGAGGAAGACGGACGCCGCCTGGACGCCGAGGGCGCGGCAGCGTTCGAGGGTCTGGTGAACGGCGACCGCGCCCTGCCGGAAGCCATCTTCGGCGGTGGTGCCGTGGAGCTGAGCCCAGCGACGGTTGCCGTCGGCGATGAAGCCGATGTGGCGGGGGATGTCGAGCGCGGCGGCAGTAAGCGTCTGCATGGCCGGGAGCAGTACAGACCCGGCCACGCTTACGTCACGCGGTGATCGCAGCAAAGACCAGGCCAGCGGTGATCGTGCCCGCGGCCGCGCCGGCGATTGTCTGGGCGAGCGTGTGGTCACGGAGGGAGATCCGGGACCAGGCGATTACGGCGACAAGTGGGTAGGCGCACCAGACGAGCGGGCCCCAGGTGAGGGCCAGCATCGCCAAGGCGCCGCCGGCGACGGCCGTGTGCACGCTGATCTTCCATTTCCAGACGGCGGTGGGTGCCAAGAGCACGGCGAGGGTGGCGAGCATCGCGACGACCAGGGCGATCATGGCGCGCGGTGCGTCGAACACGAACATTCCGCCGATGCCGGTGGCGACGGAGCCCATGATGACGGGGATCAGCAGTTTCCGGCGCTGTACCTGCCCTATGTGCCGGTCGGCCCACATACCGGTTCGCATGCCGTACTTGATGTACGCCATGGGGATGGCGGCTGCGAACAGGATGGCCTCGAGTGCCCACAGCAGTCCGGTGAGCGGGGAGCCCTGAGCTAGGCCGACGCCGCAGCTCACCAGGATTATGACGTTGCGTGGCTCCATCCCATCGGTGATGAGGCGGGCCGCGCGGTTCTCCTGGAGGGCGGGGGCGTGGTCGGCGGCGGTGCTGATCATGCGGCGACTTTCTGGTTGGTGGTCTGGCCCAACCTGGCAGCTGCGTCGGCAAGGTCGGCGGATGCATAGTGGTGGGCAACCCGGGCCAGCCACCGAGAGTTGGATAACAGGGCGTTGCGCAGGGACAGCACCGTCCCCGCTGGCTGTTCGGCGTAGTCCTGGCCTTCGACGGCCTTCGTGCGGGCGACGCGTAGGCAAAGTGCTTCCCGGGCGGCACGGGCTTCGGCGCCGTGGAGGCCTGTCGCGCGCGCTTCTCGGAGGGCGCCGCGGTGGAGGTCCTGGCTGACCCACGGCAGCAGTTCGAAATGTGCGTCGGAGATGTCGACGACTCGCTCGTCGAGGCGTCCGTACAAGTCACGGAAGTGGCGCCGGTCTTCCCGGGCCGAGGTGCCGTCCCTGAGTCGGCGCAGGATGACGTCCGGCGGCAGGACGGAGACAAGTTCCTCCCATAGCGGGCGGAGAGCGATCAGCCCACGGCGATACCGGATGCCGCGAATCACGAGGTCGACGGCGCGCACGGAGCTGCCGACGAGGACGAAGGCGATCGTCACGAGCTGGATGAGTGACCCACCCAGGTGGAACGCTTCGTCGGAAAGCGGATACGTCCAGGGGGTGAAGCCGCAGACGAGGAACGAGATGCGGTAGACGGGATAGAACGAGCCTGCGGCGGCGCCCACGGCCATGATGCGCATGCACAGTCGTAAGAGTCGGTCGTCCGTGCGCTGGGCGACGGCGAGGTAGAGCAGGGTCGAGGGGGCTAGAGCGGCCGCCATGCTCAGCAGGTAGACGCTCAGGTGCACGGTGCCGGCGATGTCGCCGGACTGGGCGGAGTTGAAATCCCGGGACCCGTCAGGGGCGACGATGGCAGGCGCGGCGAACGGGAAGGCTGCGGTAGAGGCGACGCTGAAGATGATCAGCACGACCATGCGCGGCTTGAAGGACACCCAGCGGCGCCAGGCGGGTTCTTCCTCGCGGGGCGGCACGACGGTTTCCACCCATCCGAGGAGGAGGGTGCAGGAGAGCATGACGATCAGGTGCTTGGGCAGTACCGCCGCGTCCTGGACACCCGTCAGGCTGGTGAGGGCGTTCTCGACGGGGGACAGGCGCAGGGTCGCGCCTATGGTCAGGGCGAGGATCATCGCCAGAAAGGATCTTTGTCCTGGCGACGTTGGCCGGTTGTAGATGCGGACCGCGACCACCACCCACAGGGGGATGGTGGTGCATAAGTCAATGATGTCGTATTTGGGCATAGCGAGGCTTTCGGCGGCAGGGGGTCACAGGCTGTGGTGCAGCCGTTCGACCAGGGGGTCGTGGTGTCGGGTGTTGCGGGCCTGTTCGGCGGCCGTCCGGCGGATGAGGAATGCGTATCGCTCGGCCTCGTCCTCGATCCGCTGGTACGCGGGGTCCTGAGGGCCTTCGTGTGCGCGAGTCCGACCGAAGAGGCAACCGCCCAGGAAGTCAGGGCTTAGGAACTCGTACGTCGCTGGCTCGGCCGGCTGGGGCGAGGCGGGAAGCTCGAGCGGCTTGTGCCCGAGCTCGATGTGCCCGTTTTCGTGGCTGAGGCTGTGTATGGCGGCAGCTCCAGTGAGCGCCGGGTCGAGCCAGACCACGTCACTCTTAGCGCCGGGCCGCGTCAGCCACAAAGCGTTGGCGTGGAGCCCCGGGAGGGGCGACGGGCCGCGCCACAGCTCCAGAGGGCGCTGGTAGCGCTCCCGCATTACTGCGAACAGGGTGTCGACCGTCAGCGGATTCGGTACGGGGAACGCCGCAAGAGCCTGGCGGATCTTGCGGTCGTGGGCACGCTGGATCACCGGAGTTGAACACCTTGTGGGGGAGTTAGTTGCTGGACGGGTCTACATGTGGACGCGTCTCGTTCTCCATCGCCTCGAGCTGCTCGAGCTGCTGGGCGTATCGAACGACGCGGGCCTGACCGTCGGGGGACAGTCGACGAGTAGTTCGGGCCAGGGCGCGGACGGTCGGCGGCTCTGGTTCCTCACTCAACGTTCGACGCCTACCGTCCACGAATCGTTGCACTTCCTCCACAACCTTCTTGGATGTCTCGCTTCCGGTGGCGTTGAAGACATCGAGGGGAAGCTGGAAGAAGCCAGCGAGCACGGAGGCCATCTGAATGCTCGGGCTCTTGATGTCGCCTTTGCGTAGCTTGCGGACGTACTCGCCTGTGATGGTGCTTACTCCGTACTTTGCGTTGATCGCGTCGGCAATCTCCTGATTGGTGAGCTCGACGAACGTTCCGGGCCTTTTCGGGTCTTCCTTGGCCTGGGCCTGCAGAAGGAGGTTAAGGACATCGCGGAACGTAGGCACCTGGGCATGAGGGTCTGCGGTCACGGTGGTCTCTCTTGGCGGGTGGTGAGGCGACCACCATAGCTCCAATCCACGGATCATTTGACGGGAGGCAGGTTTCGAACACGGATCGTTTGACGATCAACCAGGTGACCGTCTTTGATGGACCCCGGAACCACGCGCTCCGGCAACGGATGGCCGCCGGAGGTGTGTTCGCGCCGCCCTTCGCACCTGCCTGCAGCCCTGGAGGGGGCCCTCAGTGGAGCCCTCGCGTCACTTCAAGCTCCGCGCGTAACTGCCTTCACCGGCCCGCATCCTGCCCGCATACGCCACCTGTGACCGAACTGACATTCGGTAACTCGCTACCCGAGGGAACGGACACCGTGACGATCTCCGACGCCATGCTCTGCGCTTCCGCCCTGCGCTCGTCCGCGGCTGCGAAGGCGAAGGTTCCCGCGGTGCCACAGGTCTTGGGCGTGGAGAACTCCCTTGAGTTCCGAATCGGCCCTGAGTGCAGTCCAGTCGAGGCGATGCGGCGCTCCGATAGATTCGTTTCGATGGTCCTTCCGGCGCTGCTCATGGCCGAACCGGAGGCGGCGGCCTTGGCTGAGGCCGTGCTTGCCGTCCTCATGGAGCTGGTTGACGTAACTGCGCGCCACCGTGCCAGCCTCGACCTGGCGGGCCGTGTCTCGTTCGACGGGGCGCACGCGCTGGTCACGGTCGGCGAGATGAATCGGGCGTTGCCGACGCCGGAAGAGGAGCCGGGTCTATACCTTGTGCGTCGCCTGGTGGACGATATCGGGCAGTATCGCGGCGATGAAGCCGGGTATGTGACCTGGCTGTCTGTGCCGGTTCGGCCGAACGTCCCATAGTCGTATGCAGCCCTGTATTGGCGCCCACTTGCCGTTCCGGGAATGGAGTCTTCGCCCTCCGGGGCCTGCCGCAGCCTCAAAGGCTGAGGTCGTGCGTACCGCTGGTGGGCGCGCTTCGGGGGAGGGCTGCCAGCGGCTATCGGAGGGTCGGGTCTGAATGAATCAGTTTGCGGTTGACTGGCATGATTCGATGTCGGTCGATATCTCGTTTGAGGTGAATCGAGGCCTGGCGCGGCGCGGCCTCTGAACGCCCCGACGGAAATGCCTGTCGGCGGCACCAGCCAATAGGGTGTGTGGCGCACATCACAGTCTCTGTCCACATGTTGGACGCCCTCAAGATGGGCTGATACGCCTGCGTGCCAGGGTCCTTGCTCCCCGGCATGGAGTGCGCCAGGTGTGTACGTAGCCATCAAGGTAGCCGTGACGGTGGCCATCCTGCGTGTTTGTGCAGGTGGCAGCGCTGTGGTGACTCTCCCCGGCGTACAGGCCGCCTCGTCCGCCCTCCCCCTTCCCTCTTCCGCCGTATGCGGCGTGCCGCCCACCTTGTCCGTGGCGCAATTCTCCGTGGCCGTTCGTTATCGGGCTCACAAGGCAAAGAATCACGAAATGCGGGTGCCTGTGAATGCTTTGTGGATGCGCTGTAAGGGATGTGACGGAAGTGGAGATCATGCGGCCATAGCGCGGCCCGGCCGCTCATTACGCGCTCACCCCCTTGCCGCAGAAAGCGGCAAGGGGGTGAGCTGTGTGCGCAGGAAGGCGCAGCCGCGGCAGTCGCCGACTTACTTGCCGAGCTCGTGGTCGATGTTCTCGAAGGAGTCCGCCGCCTTCTCCAGGTACTGGGCCAGGCCGTCGAGACCCTCGTTGGTCTTCGACATGCCCTGCTTGAACTCGCTGAAGTCCTGGCCGAACTTCTTCGAGGCCGACCGGGTGACGAAGCCGTTCTCGAGCAGGTCGTCGATGTAGGACTTCAGGTCGTGAAGCTTCTCCTCGATGCGCTCCTTCTCGCGGTTCATCTTCTTCGCGGCGGCCCGCATGTCCTCATATGTGACATCAAGGTCCTTGGCCATAACGCTTGTTCCCTCCGTCAGACAACCGCGAGGTTCCCCCTCCCGGTATACGCGTGGCGTGCACCGGGTGGTTGGGTACGCGCCGTTGGGCACCTTAGCCGCTAGTCCGTACAGGGTGCACATAAGTGCAGGACGGTGGCCGTTATCTCGCTCAAAGTGGGCGGTTGTTGACATATGCGCCGGGTGCGCGGACGAGTTTCCGGGAGGATATTCTCTCCTCGGAGAGAGGTATTTCGAGGAGGAGCTAAGTGTGCGTTTGAAGCTGACTGTCGTCGATCTCTATACGAACGCCAGCAAAGACCTCGTCCTCGATGCCGATCCCGAGGCCCGAATCGACGCCGTCGCTTGGGAGTTGGCAGTTCGGGTGCGTGGCGGGGTCGCGCCCGGACAGCCCGGTCCCGTGCTCTACGTCGACAACTACCCGCTGGACCCCCACCACACCGTCGCCACCTCCCCGCTGCGCGACGGCGCGGTGGTGAGCCTGGACGACCCCTCCGGCACGCTGCCCGGCGAGCAGCCCGGTGTCATCGAACTCCGGGTGGCCGGCGGGCCCGACGCCGGTGCCGTGTACCGGTTCGGCATCGGCCGGTACGACATTGGGTCCGGCGAGGGCTGCCAGCTGATCGTCAATGACCCGGAGGTGCCCCCGCGCGTCCTGACGCTCTACGTGGTGGCCCCGGATGATCTCCGGCTGGCCGTGCACGTCGGTCAAGGCGGAGAGCCCGGCGGGCCCGGTGCGGCGCCCGAGAGCAAGGGGCCCACGCGCGAGGTGCGGGTCGACGGCAAGCCGATCGAGGGGCAGCAGCAACTGCGCGTCGACTCTCAGCTCGCCATCGGCAACACCCTGATCGATGTCGCCCATTACACGCCCCCGGACGCGGCCCTCAAGTGGTCCGACGACGGCTCCGGGCTCGACTACAACCGCCCGCCGCGGCTGCGCCCGCCGGAGCGCACCACCAAGTTCCGCCTGCCGGCGCCCCCGAAGGAGTTCGAGGCCCGGCCGCTGCCCTGGCTGATGGCGCTGTCCCCGCTTGTCATGGCCGTCACCATGGCGTTTGCGATGGGGCGCACGACGTACCTGCTGATCGCGCTCTTCAGCCCGCTGATCATGATCGGCAACTACTTCTGGGACAAGAAGCACGGCCGCAAGTCCCACGCCAAGCAGGTCAAGGAGTACGAGGAGCACAAGGCCAGGATCGAGCGCGACGCGCAGGAGGCGCTGGTCCTGGAGCGCGGCGACCGCCGCCTCGACCACCCGGACCCCGGCAGCATCTGGGCCAACGCCACTGGCCCCCGCACCCGTCTGTGGGAGCGCCGCCGCAGCGACGCCGACCACCTGCTGCTGCGGGTGGGCACCGGACGGCTGCCCTCCGCCGTCGTCCTCGACGACCCCGAGCAGGACGACCACCGCCGCCAGGTCACCTGGGACATCGCCGACACCCCCGTCGCCCTGCACCTGGGCCAGCTCGGTGTGATCGGCTTCGCGGGTCCCGACGACACCGCCCGCAGCCTGGCGCGGTGGGCGGTGACGCAGGCGGCCGCCCTGCACAGCCCGCTGGACGTGCAGTTCTACGTGCTCACCGAGGTGAACGCGCAGCCCGGTTGGGACTGGGTCCGCTGGCTGCCGCATGCCCGTCCGACGGCGCAGGACGCCAACGTCCTCATCGGGAACGACGCCGAGACCGTCGGCGCCCGAATCGGTGAACTCACCCAGATCCTTGAGGCCAGGCAGAAAGCCGCCAAGGAGAACCGTGGTCAGGCGGGCTTCTCCGACCCCGACATCGTCGTCGTCTGGGACGGATCGCGTCGGCTGCGCTCGATGCCCGGCGTCGTACGGCTGCTGCAGGAAGGCCCGGCCGTATCGATGTACGCGATCTGCCTGGACGCCGAAGAGCGCTTCCTGCCGGGCGAGTGCAAGGGCATCGTGATCGCGGAGCCGCGCACTGCCCGGCACGCCCGGCACGAGCAGAAGGCCGGCGGCGGCGCGAGCGACGCTGTCGAAGCGCTGCGGCAGGCCGCCGAAGCGGAGGAGCGGAAGAAGGCGGCGGCCGAGGCCGACAGGTCGCGCCGGAAGGGGAAGGCGAAGGGGAAGGGGAAGCGGAGGAAGTCGGCCGCGCCCGACACTCCGGCGCTGACCAACACCGCCGCCGTGCTGCTCTCCCTCGACAACCAGAGCGGCATCCCCACCCCCGGGGCGCCGACGGCCGCGGATCAGGTCGACCCCTCCGTGCTGCGACTGCGCGTGCAGCAGGCGGGCGAAAACAAGATCCTGGGCGTACGGCCCGACTTCGTCTCGCCTGCCTGGTGCGCCCGGGTGGCCCGGGCGATCGCCCCACTGCGCGACATCAGCGGTGAGGCGACCGACAGCGCGCTGCCGGACGCCAGCCGGCTCCTCGACGTCATCGGGATGGAGCCGCCGACGGCCAGGGCGGTGGTCGGCCGCTGGCAGACCGGCGGGCAGTCCACGCTCGCGATGGTCGGAGAGTCGTACGATGGTCCCTACGGCATCGACATCCGCAAGGACGGGCCGCACGGCCTCATCGCGGGTACGACGGGTTCCGGCAAGTCCGAGCTGCTGCAGACGATCGTCGCCGCGCTCGCGGTGGCGAACACGCCGGAGAACATGACCTTCGTGCTCGTCGACTACAAGGGCGGCAGCGCGTTCAAGGACTGCGTCCACCTGCCGCACACCGTCGGCATGGTGACCGACCTCGACGCCCACCTCGTCGAACGCGCCCTCGAATCGCTCGGCGCCGAGCTGCACCGCCGCGAGCACATCCTGGCCCAGGCCGGCGCGAAGGACATCGAGGACTACCAGGACCTGGTGCGCCGTAATCCGGGTATGGCTCCGCTGCCCCGACTGCTCCTCGTCATCGACGAGTTCGCGTCCATGGTCCGCGACATGCCGGACTTCGTCACCGGCCTGGTCAACATCGCCCAGCGGGGCCGCTCCCTCGGCATCCACCTGTTGCTGGCCACCCAGCGGCCGTCCGGCGTGGTCTCGCCGGAGATCCGGGCCAACACCAACCTCCGGATCGCGCTGCGGGTCACCGACGGCGGCGAGTCGACGGACGTCATCGACTCGCCCGAGGCCGGCAACATCTCCAAGAACAACCCGGGCCGCGCCTATGTGCGCACCGGTGCGGCCTCCCTCATTCCCTTCCAGTCCGGCCGCGTCGGCGGCCGCCGCCCCGGCACCGTGGACCCGATGTCCCTCGCCCCGTGGACCGGGGAGCTGGACTGGGCCGACCTGGGCCGCCAGGCGCTGGTGAAGCCCGCGGCCGCCAAGAGCGAGGAAGAGGAGATCACCGATCTGAAGGTCCTGGTCGACGCCATCCGGGAGGCCAACGCCCACCTGCAGATCCCGCAGCAGCACAGCCCGTGGCTGGCGGCCCTCGCGGAGACCGTGCTGCCGGAGGACCTGCCGCCGGTGCGGGGTCTGGGCGCACTGCCCCCGGCGCCGTACGGCATCGAGGACCTGCCGGCGAGCCAGTCCCGCCGCGCGGCCGCGATCGACTTCGCCACCTTCGGCCACCTGCTCGTCGCGGGTGCGCCGCGCAGCGGCCGCTCTCAGGTGCTGCGAACGATCGCGGGCTCCCTGGCCCGCACTCTCTCCTGCGCCGACGTCCACCTGTACGGCATCGACTGCGGCAACGGCGCACTGAACGCGCTGGCCAAGCTGCCGCACTGCGGCGCGGTGGTGGGCCGCAACCAGAGCGAGCGGGCCACCCGCCTGGTCCGCCGCCTTTCGGCGGAGACGAGCAGGCGGCAGGAGCTGCTCGCGCAGTACGGCTTCGCGGACATCGGCGAGCAGCGCGCCGGGGCGCCGCAGGACCAGCGGCTGCCGCACATCGTGCTGCTGCTCGACCGCTGGGAGGGCTGGGTCTCGTCCCTGGGCGAGCTGGAACACGGCGAGTTGACCGACGAGTTGCTGACCCTGATGCGCGAGGGCGCGAGCGTCGGCATCCACTTGGTGATCACGGGCGACCGGCAGCTCCTCACCGGCCGGATCTCCTCGCTGACGGAGGACAAGCTCGCCCTGCGCCTTTCGGACCGTACCGACTTCTCGATGCTGGGCCTCAACAGCCGCAAGGTGCCGGACGAGATCGCGCCGGGTCGCGCGTTCCGCAACGAGACGGGTACGGAGATCCAGTTCGCGCTGCTGAGCGAGGACGCCACCGGGCAGGGCCAGAACGCGGCGATTGTGGCCATCGGAGAGGGGACGGCCCACCGGGACGCGGCAGTGCCGCGGGCCCTGCGGCCGTTCCGGGTGGACTCGCTGCCCGGCCGCCTCACCCTGAACCAGGCGTGGCAGTACGTCGACCCGGCGGTGTCCGCCTCGCGGCTGTGGAGCCTGGTGGGCGTCGGCGGTGACGACCTGACGGCCTTCGGCCCGGACCTGGCACAGGGACTGCCGGGCTTCGTGATCGCGGGCCCGGCGAAGTCGGGTCGCTCGACCGTGCTGATGAACCTGGCGGCCACGTTTGTGGGCCGCCGCAGCGCCCGCCTGGTCATCGCCGCCCCACGGACCTCTCCGTTGCGCCAACTGGAGGGCTACAAGGGGGTGTTGGCGGTCTTCACGGGCAGCGACATCGAGGAGGACGAGCTGAAGGAGGCCGTGGCCACGGCGTCTTTGGAGCATCCGATCGTGATCCTGATCGACGACGGCGAACTCCTTGAGGACTGCGATGCGGAGGACGAGTTCAAGAGGCTGATCGCGACCGGCGCCGACCGCGGCATCGGCATCGTCATCGCCGGCGACGAGGACGACGTCTGCTCGGGCTTCAGCGGCTGGCAGGTCGACCTGAAGAAGTCCAAGCGCGGCCTGCTGCTTTCCCCGCAGGACACGTCGAGCGGCGAACTGATCGGCGTACGCCTGCCCCGGAGCACGGTGGGCGGCCCGGTGACCCCGGGCAAGGGCCTGCTGCACCTGGGGAACGGGGAGGCGTTCACGGTGACGGTGCCGATGGGCTGAGCCTGAGCCGCAACGTGAGCTGTTGAACAGGTAAGGACACGGGGAGGGGAAACATGGGTCGCCACGAGCGGTTGGTTGTCGACTACACGCTGCTTGAATCCTCGAAGAGCAATCTTCGGGAGATCAAGAAGGTCATGGATGACATCGATGATCACAGCGAAGGCATACAGGATATCTGGGGCCACGAGAGCGTCGCCGGCAAGATGGATGAGTTCGTCACCAACTGGGACAACTATCGAGAAAAACTGGTGGAGAGTGTCCAGGAATTGGGGGAGCACGTAGAGGGCGCGCTCAAGAACTTCAAGAAGCAGGACCTCGACTTGATGAACTCAAGCGAGAAAAACGGCAAAAACGGGGGAAAGTAAGCGATGGGGAACGGTAAGGGCAGGCGCAGGCCGGTCGACTGGCAGCCGCTGGCGGAGAAGGACCCGGTCCCCGGCGACCCGGAAGACATCCGGGCGGAGGTCACCAAGATGAAGGACCTCGCCAAGACCCTCCGCGACCAGGCCCGCATCCTGCGCAAGGTCGACGACGGCGATGCGCTGAAGGGCAACTACGCCGACAAGATCCGCGAGAAGTCCGGCGAGCTGGAGAAGCACTTCCGCGAGACGGCGGGCCGTTACGAACGCGTGGTCGGTGACCTCGGTAAGTGGGCCAACGAACTGGAGGGCTTCCAGGAGCGGGCGGACGGGATCCTCAAGGCCGCGAAGCGCGCCGATGAGCACCACGCTGCTGAGGTGAAGAAGAAGGAGGCCGAGGCGAAGAAGGACGACGACAAGAAGGCGCCGGAGGACTCCGACTCCGACAGCCACCTGGCGTCGTACCGCAAGCAGCTGAACGAGGTCATCTCCGAACGCGACACCCGTGCCCAGCACTTTGCCAACAACATCGGTGACGACATCTCGGACGTCATCAAGGACAGTACCTGGGAGAACTTTGCGCAAGGGCTCGATACAGCGCTCGAAGTGATCGGCTATCTCGGACTTGCGCTAGCTGTGGTCGCTATCTTCTGCACCCCGGTGGGTTGGGTTGCGGCGCTCGCCACCGCTCTGACGTGGGTGAGTCTCGCTGGTCACGTTCTGCTGGCAGTCACCGGCGAGGGTTCGTGGACAGACGTTGCCTTCGACGCGCTCGCATTGGCGACGATGGGACTTGGTACGGCAGCCATGAAGGGCCTCAAAGCCGGCCGGGCCTTGACCAAGACCGCTTCCAAAGCTGCCGCGAGTACTCAAAAGGCTCGCCAGCAGTTCGATCGCTACAAGAACATGCGCAAGCTTCTCGACAAGAACATCACCCGCTACGGAGCCAATTCAGAGCGCGGGCAGAAGGCGCTGAGGGCCAAACAGCGACTGCGTGAAAAGTTCGCCGGTGAGATGCGTACAGCGAAGCAAGCGGAGGCGGATGCTCCCATGGCGCAGGCGGGCCGGGGACTCGGGGAGAAGGAAGGCCGGGAAATGGCCGAGGACGTCAAGCGCATGCAGAAAGATTTCGCTGGGGACAAGGTAGATCACGCGGCGAAGGAGGTTAGGGACAGCGCGAAGGCGGTTGATGCAGGTGCGAAGGAGGCACTGTCGGCGCATGCGAAGTTCCAGCTTTATTGGGGCGTAGGTACCGGCGTCGACGCTGTCGACAAGGGGATTGATAATACCTCATCGCTCTTCGGGTATGACGGCTACGAGAAGCTCAAAGACGTCCCAACTATTGAAGTGGGGAGCGGATGGTGAGCCGCGGCGTCAAAAGGAAATCCAGGAGGTAACGCAATGTCATCCGGTAACGGTGAATCCAAGGGCCTGCTCGCGGTTCGAGTGACCGTGCTCGTACCCATGCTCTGGTTCCTTCTAGTAGGGTTGGTCGGAAAGTTTGCGGGGCCGGACTGGGTACCGATCGAAGCATGGGCCTGGCCCATGATGATCGCACCCGTTGTATTGGCTGTGGTCTTCGTGAAGTTTCGACGCACTATCCAGAATCCTGAGCATATAGGCCACTTGCCGACATTGTTCAAGGTGGCTGCAGGGTTGATTTCCGCCATGAACTGCGTGTTGATCATCTACTCGTGGGCGGCAGTGGTTCCGGCAGTACTTGGTTTGGCGATCCTGTTGGGCGGGCTGATCAAGAGGCCTGTCGAGGAGGCGCTTTGAGTTCCAGCGGAACGGCCGAAACGACACCAACCGGATACACGCTCATCATCCCGCCGGGTTGGGCTCGGATTCCCCTGCGGGAGGGGACAAAAGAGGCTCTTGAGCGGATCTTTTTCACGCATCTGGACAAGGTCCCGGACGGGGTGGCGCGCGACGATGCCATGAGCTTCCGGCTCGAGCTGCGCCGACAGCTCGAGAAGAGGGCTCGTGCTGCACGGCGTAACGGCGGCCTGGATCTCTATCTGCCGGTGAGCCCGCGTGGCGGTACCCTCATTGCTGCCTCGTTCATCGTGGCTGAGCTGCCCATCGGAGGTGCCGAACAGGCCAAGGCCAAACATGTCCTGGAGCGGCTTGCAGCCAATACCGCGGGCCCCGGCATGTCCACCAGGGAACTCTCCGGCAGCACAGCCGTCCGCCGGGAGAGTCGAGTAGCGGCAGAGCCCGGTCGGGAACTCGATGTCGATTCCCGCCGGGTCGAATATGTCATGCCGGTGGCTGGTGACTCGGGTAATTGGCTTTCGATCACTTTTTCCACGCCAGGGGATGGAAACCTCGACAGCGAATTCACCGATGTGTTGGTCGAGCTGTTCGACGCAGTCGTGGGTACATTCAAGTGGAGTTATGAATGAGCTGGCTCAACGTCAAGCACGCGATGTATCTCGACCCTTGGATCCGCGTGCCGCTCATGTGGCCCGAGCCGGGTCTTGAGGACGTAGTAGCTGCGCAGACGCCCGAGGGGTGGGCGCGTGTCTTCGCCGAGGCGTGGTGGGACGATTTCGCGACTGAGGAGCCGCGACCGGGCGAGGTCGACCTGCTGATCGACATCCTGGTGATGCACGCCGTGAGAGCGCCCAACATCTGGCCGGGAGCTGATGTCTTCCTGCATTTGCCGCACCCGAGAGACGTTCCGATCACCGTGTCTGTGGACCTGGTCGAGATTGACGAAGAAGAAGACCGGGACACTGCGCTGCGCGAACTGACGCACGCTGATGCGGACTATGCCATCGAGCGCCCGATCGTCGAGAACTTCGACTCTCCGCACCTTGGCACCGGCCTGCGTGTGTTGCGCTACTTCCAGGACGAGGACAGTAATGAGGTGCATGCCGGCCTCCGCTACGCCTGGCGCTACGAAAAGGGCTCGGAAGCCGCGGATGTCCTCATTATGTTGTCCCACCCGGAACCGGGCCGCATCATCCGCGCGTTCGCTGACATCGATGAATTTGCCCGCACCATCCGCATCGGCCCGGATGAGGAAGCGGAGACCTGGAAGCTTTCATGATCCTCGTCGAGGGACGCGGCCACGTTGCGACCTCTCCCGCCACCGGTGAAACTGCCTGGCAGCACGCAGCCACCCGTCGTGCCTGCCAGGCCCGCCTCGCGCTCCATCTCCTTGGCGTGCCTCTCGGGATTGCGGCAAGCGTCGTCGTCTTCTTCGTCATCTTGCCCACGCCGATGTGGTTGATCTGGATTCTGGGGATGACGCACTTCGTCGCGGGAATCTACGCAGTCTACTTCCTTCAAGTCCCCCGAGTCAGGCGCATGTTCGAGCTGCGCCGCATTCTGCGCACCTATCCGTGGCAGGTCCATGAGAAGGGCCTTCCGCACTCGAGTGGTCAGCTCCATTCCGCCCATCGCGGAGAGTCCTGGTTCAAGGTTCCGGATCCGGACAAACCGAAAACTTGGGTATCGGTCTACCTGGACCACAGTCGGCGCAGCCGCTGGTGGCTTGAGCGGATGTCCCCGCAGGCGGGGCGCGAAGCCAAGGCGGAGATCCGGACGTTGTGGTTCGCCGGGGATCCGCGATTCTGCGGCATCCTCGCGGTACCGGGTAAGCGCGGGCCGCAGCGCATGCTGGAGGTTCCGCGCGGGGTAAGGCGGGGCATCACCATCGAGCAGACCGGCCTGGCCTCTGACGAAGCGCTGACACGGGCCCTCAAGGCAGGTGTGCCCCTTTCGGAACTCGCCCGCCCGGCCGAGGCGTCGGACCGAACCCCCATGGTGCGTGCTCCCGCACCACCACCGGGCCCGGCCTTGTCCTTTCCGGCCACGCGCCGCTCGATGCGGCTGCTGTTGCTGCGAGGTGCGGCCGTTCTGGTCGTCGCGCCGGTCCCCTTCCTCGGGCTGCTCTCGCTCGGGCCCTCCGGCATCCTCGCAGGCAAGGGCCTCGGCATGCTGCTGCTCGCCACCGTGGTCCCGGCCTTCCAGCGTTTGCGGACCCGCTTCAAGCTGCGGAGGAACGTGCGGGGCGACGGTCAGCCCTGGCGCACGCTGAATGTCGAGATACGGCACCGTGGGCGTGCTGTCGTGCTGGTCACCGGTAACGAGGCCCTGCGCACGCAGCTCGTTCTGCGCCGGCCACCGGCTGGGAGAGTGCAGGTCTGGTTCGCGGGCCATCTCCATGGCGACGGCCTGGTGTCGCTGCGTGCCGACGGTGCCGTCGTCCCCGTGCGCTGCGTGGAGAAAGGACACGCACGAGTCAGGGGCAGGGCCGGGCAGAAAGCGTAAGGAGCCACCAAAGGAGACTCAGAGGCGGCCGCCCGGCTGTTTCCGCAGGCGCTTCCGCATAACTCCCAGGGAGTTCTGAGGGGGTTCCAGCGGGGCGTTGCACACCCGGCCCTCATTCGCTGGCCTGCGGGCGCTTCGGGCGGGCGATCAGCCGGGCGTCCGGGCCGAAGCGGGAGACGTTCAGCAGCTCGCATCGCAGGATGTCGTCCATCGTCTCGATGGTGCCGCCCTGCAGGGCGCTCTTGCCACGGCCGAGGAGGGCGGGCGCGATGTAGGCGATCACGCGGTCGACCAGCCCGGCCGACCCTTCGGTTCCTCGACCACGTCGAGGTCTGCCCCGACTGCCGCAGCAGTCAGCGATGCCCGGCCGGTGAGCGTCTGCACGATGCTGTCCGGCGCGCGGCGCGCGCTGCGGCCCCGTAGGCGGGGGCGGGGTCGCTGGTGATTCGGATTCCCCGGCCGGACGCACCGGTCACCGGCCCGCCCCCTCCGCCCCTCTGATCGGCAGTGCGCGGCTGACCAGAGGGAGACGGGAATACGGCGCCGCGAGCCCGGCCTGATCCAAGCGACAGGCCCTAGCCGTCGAGCATGTCCGTGAAGTAGGTGTCGTGCCGCACCTGGAAGGCCTTGAGTTCTTCGCGGTTGCGCTCCACGTACTCGGCGGCCTTCTCGAAGTACTCCTCGCGTGGCGCGCCCGGTGAGAAGATCATCAGCATGGACAGCGGCTCTTCGGAGTCGTTCTGGAAGGCGTGCAGGCCACCGGCCGGGACGTAGAGGAAGTCTCCCTCCCCGCCCGTGATCCAGCGTTCGCCGTTGTAGAACTCGACCTCGCCGGACATGACGTAGAAGGATTCCGAGATCGTCCGGTGGAAGTGTTCCTTGGCGCCCATGGTCTTCGGTCCCATGTCGACCTTGTACAGGCCGTACTCACCGCCGGTGGTTTCCGGGGTGGCCACGTAGCTGATGCCGGAGGCGCCGACGAAGTCGGTGTCGGGGTGCTGGGGGGCGGGGCGGTGTAGCGCGGTGACCTCGCCCTTGTCGCTGAAGTAGCGCGGGTCGGGGTAGGACATGGGGGTTCCTTTCGCGAGGGGCTGAGGTTGGTTCAGACGGCGGTGACGACGTCGTCGTAGGCCAGCCGGGGCAGCCGGGGGTGCCAGGGGTTGGGCCCCGGGCGGCCGATGTTGACGACCATCAGCGGGGCGTGGTCGTCGTCGAGGAACTCTTCGCGCAGGCCAGCGGCGTCGTAGCCGGTCATGGGCCCGGCGGCCAGCCCGGCCGCCCGCACACCGATGAGGAAGTACGCGGCCTGCAGGGCCCCGTTGAGCGTGGCGGCCTCCTCGCGCACGGGCCGGTCCGCGAAGTGCGTGTCCTTCGCGTCGGGCGCGAACGGCAGCAGCCGCGGAAGCTCCTCGTGGAACTCGTGATCGGTGGCGAGGATCGCGACCAGCGGTGCCGAGGACGTCTTCGGCCGGTTGCCCTCGGCCATGTGCGCCAGCAGCCGTTCGCGCGCCTCGGGGGAGCGGATCAGGACGATGCGCAGGGGGGACTGGTTGAAGGCGGTCGGACCGTACTTGATCAGGTCGTAGACCACCCGCATCTGCTCGTCGGTGACTGGTTCGTCGCTGAAGGTGTTCGCGGTGCGGGCCTCCCGGAAGAGGAGGTCCTGGGCGGCCGGGTTCAGGGACAGGGGCATGTGGAGCTTCCGCTTCGCCTTAAGGTTCATTCTCTTAACGTTAAGAGACAAGCAGTTTGGTCGCTCAACGTCAAACCTCTTAAGGTTGAGGTACGTCACGTGAGGGGAGTGCAGGGATGGGCGACGCCGTCGATCTGATCGTGGGGCAGTGGCGCGATGAGCGGCCCGACCTGGCGGAAGCGGCCGGTCACATGGAGGTGCTGGGGCGTATCCAGCGGATGCAGGGCGTGTGTGACCGCCACTACAAGAAGCTGAACCAGGAGTTCGGCCTGAACATGGCCGAATGCGACATTCTCTTCACGCTGCGCCGCTCAGGACCGCCTCACACGCTCACCGCCGGTGCCTTCCTGAAGGCGGCCATGGTGACCTCCGGGGCCATCACCAACCGCATCGACCGCATGGAGGCCAAGGGGCTGGTCGAGCGGGTACGCGACAGCGCCGACCGGCGTTCGGTACGGATCCGCCTCACCGAGCGCGGCAAGGCCCTCGCCGACCAGGCGATGGACGCCCACCTGCGGGACTACGAGAAGATCCTGTCGGTCCTCACCCCGGAGGAGTGCGAGCAGATCGCCTCGGGGCTGCGCAAAGTCCTGGAGGCCCAGGGCGATACCGCCCTCGACTGATCGGCGAGGCGGCGACGCGACGCGTAGTGGGTCATCGCCCCCGGGCTTGCCACTCGGGGGCGAGGATCGCCCAGATCTGCTTGTCGTAGCGCACGCCCTCGTAGGGCCAGGCCTCGCGCCGTACGCCCTCCAGGGTCATGCCGAGCCGCTTGGCCACCGCCGCGCTGCGGTGGTTGTCGGCTCGGCAGTGCCACTCGGCGCGGTGGAGGCCCCGGGTCGTGAACGCCCAGTCCAGCAGCGCGGCGCAGGCCGGGGTGATCAGGCCGTGGCCCTCGGCGGCGGGCTCCAGCCAGCAGCCGATCTCGCATGAGCCGAAGGCGGCGTGGACGTCGGTGAACATCACGCCGCCGACCAGCACGCCGCCCCGCCAGATGCCGTAGAGGCGGGCGCCGTCGGCGGCCTGGCCTTCGGCGTACCGCTTGAGCGTGGCGCGCGCCCCGTCCACGTCGTCCGTGACGAACGTGGGGCCGACCCAGGGGCGGATGTGTTCACGGGCCCGGTCCAGGTGGTCGGCGAACTCCTCGGCGTGCCAGACCTCCAGCGGACCGAGGCGAGCACCGTCGCGCAGCGGCAGCGAGAACATCAGGGCCTCCCCCTTCGCGTAACAAGCGTGAGGGAAATGTACAGCGCACCATCTCCCGCCCGCACCGTCAGAAATGGGAGGGATGCGGGCGGGCCCGGTACAACTGGGCGTACATGTGGCTGATCGGCGAGAGGTGAGAAGTTGTTAGGCAGACGGAAGGCCGGACGGGATGCCGAGCCGGAGCCCGCCGGGGACGGCAAGGCGGTCGTGGCGCTCAGTGGGGTGCGGCGGGTTTATGGGAGTGGCGAGGGCGAGGTGGCCGCGCTGGACGGCGTCACGCTGACCTTCGCGGCCGGGACCTTCACCGCCATCATGGGCCCGTCCGGCTCCGGGAAGTCGACGCTGCTGCAGTGCGCGGCGGGTCTGGACCGGGTCGATGCGGGCCGGGTCGACCTGGCCGGAACGGACCCGGCGGCGCTCTCCGAGACCGCGCTCACCAGGCTGCGGCGGGAGCGGATCGGCTTCGTCTTCCAGGCGTTCAACCTCATGCCCTCGCTCACCGCCCGGCAGAACGTCGAACTCCCGCTGCGGCTGGCCCGCCGCCGCCCCGCCCCGGACCAGGTGGCCCGCGTCCTCGCCGATGTCGGGCTCGCGGAGCGGGCCGGGCATCTGCCCAGTCAGCTGTCCGGCGGCCAGCAGCAGCGGGTGGCGATAGCCCGGGCGTTGGTCACCCGCCCGCAGGTGCTGTTCGCCGACGAGCCGACCGGTGCGCTGGACTCCCGTACCTCCCGCGAGGTGTTGAGCCTGTTGCGCGGTCTGGTGGACGAGCACGGCCAGACGATCGTCATGGTCACCCACGACCCGGTCGCCGCCTCGTACGCGGACAAGGTGGTCTTCCTCGCCGACGGGCAGCTGGTCGACGAACTGGCCCGGCCGACCGCCGAGGACGTGGCCACCCACATGACGACACTGGAGACCACGGCTCAGCACGGGGTGCCTTCGTGCTGAGCCTCGCGTGGGCCACCCTGCGCACCCGATGGGTGGGGTTCGCGGGCGCCTTCATCGCCCTGGCGCTCCTTGGCGCGACGGCGAGTCCGGGGGCACCCCGCAGCGGGCGGGGCGCGGTGGCGTAGGGGACGGGACGTGACCGTCAGGGCCAGCGCGGTCAGGGCGACCCCGGCCCAACTCAGCCAGGTCACCGCCGCCGTGAGCGGCATCCAGGTGGTCAGCGCCCCGACGGCGACCGCGGGCACGCCGGATCCCCAGTAGAACAGCAGATACAGCGCGGCCCCGATCCCCGCGCGCTGCCCGGCCGGGGTCCGCGCGTCGACCGCTCGCGCGGCGCCGCTGTAGGCGAGCCCGTGCCCGACACCGGCGAGGACCGTGGAGCCGAGCGTGGCGGGCAGCGAGGCGGCTCCGGTGGCCGCGAGCAGCACCAGGCTCCCGGCGAGCGCGGCGAGGCCGTACCGCTGGGCGGCGTACGCGGTACGGCGCGCGCTGGCGAGCTGGGCCAGCAGCGACCAGACCAGGACGCTGCCCAGCACCCCGCCGACCAGGGCCGGATGGGCGCCGTGCGGGGTCTGTTCGAGCAGCGCGGGGAGGAGGGCAAGGTAGATGCCGACGACGGC
Source organism: Streptomyces sp. NPDC059850 (assembly GCF_042731515.1). Classification (NCBI taxonomy): domain Bacteria; kingdom Bacillati; phylum Actinomycetota; class Actinomycetes; order Kitasatosporales; family Streptomycetaceae; genus Streptomyces; species Streptomyces sp. NPDC059850. The sequence continues at coordinate 164,764 of NZ_JBHWJI010000010.1, read as the reverse complement.
CCAGGCGAGGAACCCGCTCAGCCCGGCGACGAGGAAGAGCCCGCGCAGGGCCGGTGGGATGTGCGGGCGGGTGGGGCGCCAGCGCGACCGTACCCGTGTCCCGCCGGTGGCCGTCGGCGCGGGCACGGTCCGGCGCAGCCGGTGCCATACCCACCCCAGCAGGGCCAGATGCAGCACGTACGGAGTGGTCAGCGGGCCGGGGACGTACTCGGCGAGCACACCCGAGACCACCGGCCCCAGGGCGGTGCCCGCCGCGAAGGCGAGGCCCGCGAGCAGTGGTCCGGCGACGCGGGCCGTGGGACTGCTGTGCCGGGCGATGAGCGCCTGCGCCGCTCCGGTCGCCGCGCCCAGGGCCAGCGCGTGGCCGACCCGGCCGGTGAAGAGCCAGCCGGGGCTGTCGGCGAGCAGGAAGCAGCAGGAGCCCGCGGCGGCGAGCAGCACGCTCAGCCGCAGCACCGGCCGGTCGCCGACCACGTCCGCCGCCGGTCCGCACAGCAGCAGTGCCGGTCCGCTGACCAGCGCGAACGTCGCGAAGAGCAGGGTCATCACCAGGTCGTCGTAGCCGAAGAGACGCTGGTAATCGGGATAGAGCGGGCTGGGGAGATACGCGCCCGCCGTGAGCACCACCACCAGGAGTACGGTGGTCCGTACCGCTCGTTCCGACACCGTCTTGATTGCCCGCTGATCCGCCACAACCGCCAGTGTGGGGCCGGGCCAACGCGAAGAAAATCAAACGGTTCTGGGCCTGACCGTGCAAACTATTTGCATGATTGACTCTCGGCTCCGGATCCTCCAGATGGTCGCCGAGCACGGCACGGTGACCGCCGCGGCGCAGGCGCTGCACTACACGCCGTCCGCCGTCTCCTACCAACTCCGCCAGCTCGCCGCCGAGGTCGAAACGGAGCTGGTGGTGCAGCACGGCCGGGGCATCCGTCTGACGAACGCGGCCCGCATCCTGCTGCGCCACGCGGAGCGCCTCCAGGAGCAGTGGGAGCGGGCCAGGGCCGAACTGGCCGCCACGGGCACCGAACCCACCGGGCAGATCACCCTGTGCGGGTTCTCCACCGCCGCCAGCCGTCTGCTGCCGCCCGCCGCCGCCGAGCTGCGCGACGCCCACCCCCACCTCACGGTGCGGATCATCGAGGCCGAACCCGACCGCTGCTTCGACCTGCTGCTCTCGGAAGAGGCCGACCTCGCGCTGCTCGTCGTCACCGCCGACTCCCCGCCCATGACCGACCAGCGCTTCGACCAGCGGCCGCTGCTGGACGACCCGCTGGACCTGGTCGTCCCCCGGGACCACCCGCTGACCCGGCGGCCGCGGGTCACCCTGGCCGACGCCGCGCGCGAACCGTGGATCGTGGGCAACCCGGGTACGACGTACCACCAGTTGGTGCTCGCCGCCTGCATGAGCGCGGGCTTCACCCCGCACATCGCCCACCACGCGGACGAGTGGGGCACCGGGACCGCCCTGGTCGCCCATGGCTTCGGCGTCATCCTCGTACCGCGCCTGGCGCAGCTGAGCGAGGAGGACCGGGTGGTGCGGCTCCCGCTGCACGGCGAACCGGCCCCGGCGCGCCGCATCATGGCCGTGACCCGGCTCGGGGCCAGGGAGATACCCGTCCTCACCCGCGCCGTCGAGACGATCACCGAGGCCGCCACCCAGGCCCTCTAGAACCACAGCGCAAAGGGTTGACCGGTGCCGGACCGGCCCTTACTGTCCTCCCACCCTCCTCGGTATATCGATTAACCAATCCGTTAACCGCCCTGGTTGGAGACATCCGTGGTGCGCTCACGCCCCAGTCGGCGCGGCGTTCTCGCCGCCGGGTCCGGACTCGCCGCCGCGACCGCCCTGCCCGCCCTGCCCGCCCTGTCCGGCTGCTCCGCGCTGGCCGCCACGGATTCCGACCCTCATACGCTCGTGATCCACAGCCAGCTCGGCACCACCGCGCCGGGCTCCCCGACCTATCTGGCCGCCCTGCGCCGCTTCCGCGCGGAGAACCCCGGCCTGAAGGTCAAGAACCTCGTCAACGGCGACGATCTCGCCCAGGTCTACGAGACCTCGCGGCTGGCCCGGAAAGAGCCGGACGTCGTCATGGTCAACCTGTACGACAAGACCCTGGCCTGGACGGATGTGGGCGCCACGGTCGACGTCACGGGCTACCTGGACGACTGGGGGCTGCGGGAGCGCGTCCTGCCGGTGGCGCTGACGTCCTGGACCGACGGAAAGGGGCGGCTGCGGGCCTTCCCGTACTTCGCCACCAACTGGCCGATCGCCTACAACACCGCCCTCCTGGAGCGGGCCGGTGTGGACGGCATCCCCCGGACCGGCGACGCGCTCATCGGCGCCGCGCGGAAGCTGCGCGCCAAGGGCATCGGCCCGGTGACCACGGGCGGCAACGACTGGACCGGGCAGAAGCTCCTCGCGCAGATCATCCAGACCTTCCTGACCGAGGACGAGGCCCGGCACGTCTTCACCACCGGCGACTTCAGCGGCAGCCGGGGCGCGCGGCAGGGGATCGACTACTTCGTGGAGCTGCGGGACGCCGGTGTCTTCGTCGACAAGGCGCAGGGGCTCACCTCGGACTCGATGACCACCCAGTTCAACACCGGTTCCGCGGCCATCGAGTCCGCGATGTCCTCGGCGCTGGCCGAGGTGCCGGAGAAGGTGGCGCGGCAGACCGAGGTGGGCGGCTGGCCGCTCGCGCCGGGCGCGGTCCACGACAAGCCCACGATCCTGCGCACGTACACCCTGATCGGCTTCTGGATCAGCCCGAACGGCACCAAGAAGATCGAGGCCGTCGAGAAATTCGTGCGCTTCATGTACCGGCCGGACACCGTGTCGCGGTTCATCAGGGAGAGCGGCCGGGACATGGCCCTGCGGACCGACACGCTGAGCACCGGCTTCCCGCTGGTGGCGGCGGCGCAGCGGCTCGGCGGCTCGGTGAGCCAGGCGCTGCTGCCGGATGTGTACGTACCGCCCGCCGCGACCCAGCCGCTGATCACCGCGACGAGCACGTCCTTCACCCGCGGGACCGGCGCCGCGAAGGTGCGCGCCGCCCTCGAAGCCGCGTACCGCGGTGCGTGAGGCGGCCCCCATGAGACGACCTGTCCCCGAATCCCCGGGAGCTACCCCATGACGACGCTGACGCCCACCCGGGGCCAGGCCGCCTCCCGGCGCCCGGTCCCGTCCCCGTCCGCACCGCGCCGGGTGCGCGAGGGCGGCACGATCCTCGCCGTGCCCGCCCTGGTCTGGTACCTGGTCTTCATGGTCGGCCCGCTGGTCGCCGTCTTCGTCGTCGCCGCCCTGCACTGGCCGGGGATGCTGCAGCCGGTCACGTTCGCCGGGCTCGGCAACGTCCGTACCGTCCTCGACGACCCGGTGTTCTGGGAGGCGGTGCGCAACACGGCCGTGCAGCTGGCCGTGGCGCTTCCGGTGATGATCGTCTGCGCGTACATGCTGGGCTACTACGTGGCGCAGCGGCCCCCGGGCCACCGGGTGATCCGGTATCTGCTGTTCGTCCCGGGGCTGATCTCCACCCCCGCCAAGGCGATGGTGTTCTACGCCGCCCTCTCCCCGGACGGCCTGGTCAACGGGGCGCTCAAGGCGGTGGGCCTGGGGTCGCTGACCGACGCGTGGCTCGCCTCGCCGTCGACGGCGCTGGGCTGCCTGATCGCCCTGGACCTGTGGAGCGGCATCGGCTTCACGGCCGTCCTGTTCGCCGCCCGGCTCTCCAGCGTGCCGGACGAGGTGGGGGAGGCCGCGCAGCTGGACGGCGCCGGGCACTGGCGGACCATGTGGCGCGTCCACTTCCCCGTGATCCGCGACTACGTGGGCGTGGTGACGATGCTGCAGTTCCTGTGGACCCTCTTCGGCTCCGCGCAGCATGTCCTGCTGCTCACCCAGGGCGGTCCCGGCGCCTCGTCCACGACGCTCTCCTTCCTCGTCTACCAGAAGGCGTTCATCGCGGCCGACCTCGGCTACAGCCAGACCGTGGGCGTGTTCCTCTTCCTGACCGGACTCGTCGGCCTGCTGCTCATCCGCCGCTCGTTCCGCCAGAACTACTGATCGGAGCCGGTCATCATGAAGCACACCATGAAGCTCGGCAAGTCGTGGCTGCCCGCCCATGTCCTGGTGTGGACCTACGTGGTGCTGCTGGTCGTCCCGCTCTACTACTTCCTCTCCTCCGCCTTCAAGAGCAACGAGGAGATCTTCGCCAGCCCCTTCAAGCCCCCGTCGTCCCTGGACCCGGGCAACTTCTCCACCGCCTTCCACCGCGCCGACCTGGGGCTCGCGGTCGTCAACTCGGGACTGGTGACCGGGCTTTCGCTGGTCCTCACGCTGGGGCTGGCCATCCCGGCGGCGTTCGCGCTGGCCCGGTCCACGGGGCGGCTGGCCTCGGCGCTGGAGAAGGTGTTCTCGCTCGGCTTCCTCATCCCCACCTTCGCCGCGCTCTTCCCCACCTTCCTGCTGGCCGCCGCCACCGGTCTGTTCCACACACGGACCTTCATGGTGCTGTTCCTGCCCGCCACCGCGATGCCGCTGTCGGTGGTGATCCTGGTGCAGTTCATGCGGACCGTGCCCGCCGAGATGGAGGAGGCCGCCCGTATCGACGGCGCCTCCACCTTCGCCGTGCTGCGCCACATCTACACGCCGATGTGCCTGCCGGGGATCGCGACCGTACTGCTGCTGAACTTCCTGACCTTCTGGAACGAGTACCTGTACTCGCTCGTCATCATCGGCCCGGACCCCGCCCAGCGCACCGTCCAGGTGGCGCTGCCCACCCTCAAGGCGATCACGGGAACGGATTACGGTGTGCTGACCGCGGGGACGATCCTCACCCTCGTACCGGTGTGGATCGTCTACACGGTGCTGCAGAAGCGGATGCAGCGGGCGCTCATCAGCGGGGCGGTGAAGATGTGAGCATCCCGAGCGGGCGCATCCGGCCCACCATCAAGGCCGTCGCCACCGTCGCCGGGGTGTCCACGGCCGCCGTATCCCAGGCATTCAACAACAAGGGGCGGCTCTCCGAGGCCACCCGGCGCCGCATCCTCGACGCCGCCATGGACCTCGGCTGGTCGCCGAGCGCCCCGGCCGCCGCGCTGCGCAGCGCCCGCACCCGTACCCTCGCCCTCGTCGTACGCCGCCCGACCGACGTGCTGGGCGCCGACCCGCACTTCAGCGAGCTGATCACCGGCATCGAGGGCGAGCTGGCGCCACGCGGCTACGGACTGCTGCTCCACCTGGTCACCGATGTCCACGAGGAGAGCGCGCTGTACGAACGCCTGGCGGCGGAGGGCCGCGTCGACGGCGCCGTCCTCACCGACGCGCGCACCGACGATCCCCGCCCCGCGCTGCTGACCCGGCTCGGCCTGCCCGCCGTCATGCTCGGCGCGCCCGACCCCGACGCGGCCGTGCCGGGCGTGGGCCTGGGACACCAGGGCGCGGGCGTGGCCGAGGTGGTCGGCCATCTGCTGGAGCTGGGCCACCGGCGCGTCGCCTACGTGGCGGGACCGGCCGAACTCCAGCACACCCGGCTGCGCCGCCGCCACTTCGAGGAGGGCCTGCGCACCGCGGGCCACCGGCCCTTCGCCGTCCTCCACACGGACTTCTCCGAAGGCGCGGCCATCGCCGCCACCGAGGCGCTGCTCGACGCCGCCGACCCGCCCACGGCGATCGTCTACGCCAACGACTCCATGGCGGTGTGCGGCATCGGCACCGCACAGCGCACCGGCCTGCGCGTCCCGGCCGACCTGTCCGTCGTCGGCTACGACAACCTGCCGATCGGCCGGTGGCTGCATCCGCGCCTGACCACCGTCGACCAGCAGGTGCAGCAGGTCGGCGCGGCCGCCGCGCGGCTGCTGCTGGCCCGCTGCGGCGAGGACGCGGGGGACGCCCGGCTCGACGCCCGGCCCCGCCTGGTCGCCCGCGACTCGACGGGCCCCGCGCCCCGCTGACCCGCCACGCCCGCGCCGTATCACCCGAAGCGACAGAAGAGAGCCCATGCGACGCCACAGCGCCCAGCTCACCCACCACCCCGCCGTCCTGCCCTGGCTCGGCGCCAACTTCTGGTCCCGCACCGGCGGGCCCCTGATGTGGCGGAACTACGACCCCAAGACGGTCCGCGAGGAACTGCGGGTGCTGCGCGAGCATGGTCTGACCATGACCCGCTCCTTCTTCTACTGGCCCGACTTCCACCCCGAACCGCACCGGGTCGACGAGGAGTTGTGCGAGCGCTTCCGCGACTTCCTGGACGCGCACACCGAGGCGGGCATGGGGACCGTCCCGACCTTCATCGTCGGCCACATGTCCGGCGAGAACTGGGATCCGGCCTGGCGCGGCGGCCGCGATCTGTACGAGGACGTGTGGATGGTCGGCCGCCAGGCGTGGTTCGTCTCGCAGATGACCCGCCGCTTCACCGGCCACCCGGCGGTCACCGGCTGGCTGATCACCAACGAGATGCCCGGCTACGGCCGTATCTACCAGGTCGACCCGCCCTCCAGCGACGTCGTGACGGCCTGGGCGCAGGCCATGTGCAACGCGGTGCGCGCGGCGGGCGGAACCCAGCCGGTCTCGCTCGGGGACGGCGCGTGGGGCATCGAGGTGACCGGCCGGGACAACGGCTTCTCGCTGCGCGACACCGCCGAGTACGTCGACTTCGTCGGCCCCCACGTCTACCGCTCCGACACCGACCGGGTGCGGCAGCACCACCGCGCCGCCTTCGAATGCGAACTGGCCTCGGTGACCGGCGCGCCCGTCGTACTGGAGGAGTTCGGGGTGTCGACCGACACCGTCTCAGCCGAGAACGCCGCCGTGTACTACCGGCAGACGCTGCACAACTCCCTCCTCGGCGGGGCCACCGGCTGGATCGCCTGGAACAACACCGACTACGACGATCTGTGGGACCAGTCCCCGTACGACCACCACCCCTTCGAGATGCACTTCGGCATCACCGACTCCACCGGCGCCCCCAAGACCCCGCTGCTCGAACTCGCTTCCTTCGCCGACGTGTTGGGCCGGGTGGACTTTCCGCGCTGCCGCCGCGCGGATACGGGCGCGGCGCTGGTGGTGCCCGCGTTCCTGGAGCGCGACTACCCCTACAGCCGCCCCGCCGACCGGCCGCTCATCTTCACCTCGCTCCACCAGGCCTACGCCGCCACGCGCGCCGCCGACCTGCCGGTGGGCCTCCTCCGCGAGGCGGACGGCCTGGACGACGGCGCCGCGCTGTATCTGCTGCCCTCCACACGCCAGCTGACCACCCGCACCCGGCGCGCCCTGGCGCGGCGGGCCCGCGACGGCGCCACCGTGTACCTCTCCTTCTGCTCCGGCGAACACCCGGGCACCCGGGGCCCCTGGTTCGACGGCCTGGACGCGCTGTTCGGGGTGGAACTCCAGCTCTCGTACGGGGTGGCGGAGCCGATCGAGGACGACACCCTCGTCATGACCTTCACCGAGGACTTCGGCCCGCTGACCGCCGGGGAGACGCTGCGGTTCCCCGTCGCGGGCAACGAGGACTCCCGCGCCTACCTCCCCGTCGTCCCCCGGGGCGCCCGCGTCGTCGCCACCGACGCCCACGGCCGCCCCGCGCTCCTGGTCCACGACACCGGCCACGGCCGCACCGTGCTGGCCACGTACCCGCTGGAGCACATGGCGGCGCGCACCGCCCGCGTCAATCCCGAGCAGACCCACCGGCTGTACGAGGCGCTCGCCGATCTCGCCGGTGTGGACCGCCCGGTGACGGTCGACACCCCGTACGTGGGCGCCGATGTGCTGGTGCACGAGGACGGGCGGCGGTTCGTGTGGCTGATCAGCCAGTCGCCGGAGCCGCTGACGGTGGGCCCTGCGGCGGACGGGGAACTGCGCGACCTCGCGACGGGCGAACCGGTCGCGGAGATCGGACTGGACGCGTACGGCGTGCGGGTCCTGGAGTTGGGGAACGCGGAAGCCGGGGACCGCAACTGACGGATGTCCTCAGGGCGTCCGTAGAGGACGAGGACCAGAGGCACCGAAGGAGCACACCCCATGGCAACACCCCTGAGCGCCGACAGCCTTCTGAAGGCCCTCCGTGACGAGGGGCTGACCGTCCACGAAGTGCGCGACTGGCGCTCGCACCACCGCGACGACAAGGGCCCCTGGGGCCCGGTGAACGGCGTCATGATCCACCACACCGTCACCTCGGGCACCGAGAGTTCCGTCCAGCTCTGCTACGACGGCCACGCGGACCTCCCCGGGCCGCTGTGCCACGGGGTCATCGACAAGAAGGGCGAGATCCACCTCGTCGGCAACGGCCGCGCCAACCACGCGGGCATCGGCGACAGCGACGTCCTGGACGCGGTGATCAACGAGACCGAGCTGCCCGCCGACAACGAGGCCGAGGAGGACGGCAACGCCCGCTTCTACGGCTTCGAATGCGTCAACCTCGGCGACGGCGAGGACCCGTGGCCCGAGGAGCAGAAGCTGGCCATCGAGAAGGTGTCCGCCGCGATCTGCCGCGCCCACGGCTGGAGCGAACGGTCCGTGATCGGCCATCTGGAGTGGCAGCCGGGGAAGTCGGACCCCCGGGGCTTCACGATGAACTCCATGCGCACGCGCGTCGGCAAGCGGCTCGGCGCCAAGCCGGACAGCACCGAGCCGGACAGCACCGACGAGACGAAGACGGCGGAGTACGTGCCCTTCCCGGGCGCCGACTTCTTCCGTGACGGCCGGGACAGCGAGATCATCACGGCGATGGGGAAGCGGCTCGTCGCCGAGGACTGCGACCTCTACGAGGAGGGTCCGGGCCCGGAGTGGACGGACGCCGACAAGGAGTCGTACGCGGCCTGGCAGCGGAAGCTGGGCTTCTCCGGCGATGACGCCGACGGCATCCCCGGTGAGAAGAGCTGGGACAAGCTGCGCGTCCCGAACGGCTAGCCATCCGGGGCGAAGGGCCTCGCGCCACGGCGCGAGGCCCTTCCCCGTGCTCCCCGGCCGGTCAGTCGAGGCAGAACTCGTTGCCCTCCGGGTCGGCCATCACCAGGTGGCCGGTGAAGAGCGGGGGAGCGGGTTCGTGGCGCTCCAACCGGGTGGCGCCGTGCGCGATGAGCCGTTCGGCCTCCGCCTCCAGGGCCGCCATCCGCGCGTCGCCCTCCAGCCCCGGGGCGGCCCGTACGTCGAGGTGCACGCGGTTCTTGGCCCGCTTGCCCTCCGGCACCCGCTGGAAGAACAGCCGTGGCCCGGCGCCCTCCGGGTCGACCAGGGCCGAGGCGTCGTTGCGTCTCTCGGGCGGCACGCCCATCGCCTCCAGGGCCTGGTCCCAGGAGTCGAAGCCCTCGGGCGCGTCCTGCACCCGGTAGGCCAGGGCCTCGGCCCAGAACGCGGCCAGCCCGGCCGGGTCGCCGCAGTCGTAAGTGATCTGGATGTCGCGGGCCATGTCAGCTCGCCTCCCGTGGGGTCCGGTGGGTGTGCAGATACAGGTCACGCAGCAGACACACCTCGGACAGATGGTGGATCATCTCCCGGTTGATGTGCAGCACGAGCGCCGCCAGCGGAAGGTCGTCGTACGGGCTCTCCGCCGCCCCGCAGGGGCGGGCGAGGTCCGATTCGCCGAGGGACGCGACCCCGGCCTGCCAGGTGGCGTACTCCGCGTCGAGCTGGGCCAGCGCCTCGGCGGCGGTCGCGGCGTACGGATACGACTGGTAGTCGGTCGGCGCACGGCCGAAGTGCGAGGCGTTGCGCATCGCCAGGACGCCGACGATCACATGCCCGAGGCGCCAGGCGATCGTCGAGAACGGCGGCGGGTCGGGCTCCGGCATCGCGAAGTCGATGGTCATCGCGCCGGACCCGGCCTGTACGGGGGCGGTGCCGGTGCCGCGCGGGCGCACGTTCCAGCAGTCGGGAACCGGCTCCCAGAAGTACTCGTCGTCGGTGAGCCCGTCGAGCCGGGCCCGCAGCTGGTGGGTCCAGTGCCAGCCGATCTGGTCGCGCAGCAGGGTGTTCCACGTCTGGTCGGTCATGAGTGCAGCGTGCCGCAGATAGCGGACAGCTCCCTTCCGTAATTGCTGGAACGATGAGGACATGACCGTAGAGGGGACGACCGAACGGGTGCTGAGGCTGCTGGCGCTGCTCCAGCGCCGCGCGTCGTGGACCGCCGCCGAACTCGCCGCCGAGCTGGATGTCACCGACCGCTCGGTGCGCCGCGACGTGGAGCGGCTGCGTACGCTCGGCTACCCCGTCCACGCGGTGGCGGGCGTCGGCGGCGGCTACCAGCTCGGCGCGGGCACCCGGCTGCCGCCGCTGCTCCTCGACGACGAGGAAGCGATCGCGACGGCGGTGTCCCTGCGGCTGGCGTCCGGCGGCACGGTCGCCGGGGCGGGCGAGGCGGCGCTGCGGGCCCTCGCCAAGCTCGACCAGGTGATGCCGCCCCGGCTGCGCGCCGAGGTCCGGGCGGTGCACGGCGCCACCGAGACCCTGGTCGGACCGGGTGTCGAGATCGACGCGGAGGTGCTGGTGACCCTCGCGCGGGCCTGCCGTGACGCGGTGCGGGTGCGGTTCCGGTACGCCGCCCGGGGTGGCGAGGAGCGCGAGCGCACGGTCGAGCCGGTACGGATGGTCACCACCGGCCGCCGCTGGTACCTGATGGCGTGGGACACCGACCGCGACGACTGGCGCACCTTCCGGCTGGACCGGATGCGCGAGACGACGGCGACGACCTGGCGCTTCCGCCCGCGCGAGCACCCCGACCCGGTCGCCTATGTGCAGCAGTCCGTGACGGGCGCCCCGTACCGCCACGTCGCCCGCGTACGCCTGCACGCCCCGCCCGACCGCGTACGCGAGCTGGTCCCGCCGCAGGTGGGCCGGGTCGAGGACGACCGCGACGGCTGGTGCGTCCTCGTCGCGGGTGGCGACAACCTGGACTGGCTCGCCGTCCACGTGGCCCGCCTCCCCTTCGAGGCCCAGATCCTGGACCCCCCGGAGCTAAGGGAAGCCGCCACCCGCCTGGCCCACCGCCTCACGTCGATGGCCACCCCAGACTGACGCCCCCACGCGCCACGGTCCCGCCCCGCGTACGGCCGTACCCCCGCCGAGGCCCGGGCCACCGGCTCAAGTCAAGCCCCTCCGGCGTTTGAGGAGCGGGGTCCGGGGCGCAGCTCCGGTTTCGGGGAGGGGCGGGGTGGGGGAGACCGCCCCCGCCGGGGAGCGCCCCGACCGCGCCGCCTTAGAAAAGCGCTGCCGCCGGGAGGTGGCTGCGCTATCGTGACGGCGTCCTGTTGTCTCCGATAGAGGTGGACGTTGCGCATCTGAGGTTCGCGATCACCGCGTGGTACGGCGTTGCCGTACGCGTGTTGCGACCTCGGTGCATGAGCCGTCCCTCGCCCGACAGGCCCCGCACCCTCCCGCGCTCCTCCCGGCTTGGCCGCCGCGTGGTGCTCGCATACGACGCCCCTGCCCCAGCGCTGACGACTGCGAGAACACCATGGCCGAAACCACCACCCCCGGCACCGCCGTGACCTGCTCCAACCTGACCTTCCAGTGGCCCGACGGCACGACGCTCTTCGACGGGCTGTCCCTCAGCGTCGGCCGGGGCCGTACCGGGCTCGTCGGCGCCAACGGCACCGGAAAGTCCACCCTGTTGCGGCTGCTCGCCGGTCAACTAAAGCCCTCCCAGGGCTCGGTGACCATCGGCGGCAGCCTCGCCTATCTGCCGCAGAACATCACCCTCGACACCACCCTCCGCGTCGACCACGCCCTCGGCATCGCCGAGCGCCGCGCCGCCGTGCGGGCCATCGAGGCCGGAGACGTGAGCACCGAACACTTCGAGACGGTCGGCGACGACTGGGACGTCGAGGAACGGGCCCTGGCGACGCTCGGCTCGCTCGGGCTCGGCGGCCTCGGACTGGACCGCACCGTGGGCGAGATGTCCGGCGGGGAGACCGTACTGCTGCGGCTGGCCGCGCTGCTGCTGGAGCGCCCCGATGTGCTGCTGCTCGACGAGCCGACCAACAACCTCGACCTGTTCGCGCGCCGCAGGCTCTACGAGGCCGTCGACTCCTGGCGCTCCGGTGTGCTGATCGTCGTCAGCCACGACCGTGACCTGCTGGAGCGGGTGGACCGGATCGCCGAGCTGCGGTCCGGGGAGGTCGGCTGGTACGGGGGCGGCTGGTCCGCGTACCAGGAGGCGCTGGCCGTCCAGCAGGAGGCGGCCGGACGGGCGCTGCGCGCCGCCGAGGCGGACGTCCGCAGGCAGCGGCGCGAACTGGAGGAAACCCAGACCAAGGTGGCCCGCCGGGAGCGGCACAGCAAGAAGATGGACGCCCAGCGGCGGGCCCCGCGCATCGTCGCGGGCGAACGCAAGCGCTCCGCCCAGGAGTCGGCGGCAGGCCTGCGCGGACTGCACGAGGACCGGCTGCGGGAGGCGCGCGAGCGGCGCGAGGAGGCCGCGGGGGCGGTCCGCGAGGACGCCGAGATCCGGGTGGACCTGCCCCACACGGCCGTCCCCGCGGGCCGCACCGTGCTCAGCCTGCGCGCGCTGCGCCCCCGCCACGGGCGGCTGCGCGGCGCCGACCTCGACGTACGCGGCCCCGAACGCGTCGCCCTCGTCGGCCGTAACGGATCCGGGAAGACAACACTCCTGCGCACCCTCGCCGGGGAGCTGGCCCCGCTGTCCGGCGAGGCCAGGGCGCTCGTACCGCTGCGCTTCCTGCCGCAGCGCCTCGACGTGCTGGACGACGCGCTGAGCGTCGCGGCGAACGTGTCCCGGATGGCGCCCGGCGTCACCGACCAGCACATCCGCTCCCAGCTCGCCCGCTTCCTGTTCAAGGGCGCGCGCGCCGAACAGCCCGCGGGCACCCTCTCCGGCGGTGAGCGCTTCCGGGCCGCCCTCGCGGCCACCATGCTCGCCGCCCCGGCCCCGCAGCTGCTGATGCTGGACGAGCCCACCAACAACCTCGACCTGGCCAGCGTGCGCCAGCTGACCAGCGCGCTCGCCTCGTACCGGGGCGCGCTGCTGATCGCCGGTCACGACCTGCCGTTCCTCGAATCGGTCGGCGTCACCCGCTGGCTGCTGGTCGGCGAGGAGCTACGGGAGACGTCCGCCGAGGAGGTGGGCGCGCTGCTGGAGGAGCCGGAAGGCACCCCCTAGGTGCCCTCGTTGCCGCGCAGCTCCTCCACGGCGATACGGGCGGCCGCGCCGATGACCGCGTCGGCGCGCGGCAACCGGCTGTCGGCGCGCGCCGCCTGGGTGAACACCACGGCGGTGTACGCGCTGCCGTCGGCGAGTTCGACCACCCCGGCCTCGTGGCGCATCGACCCGAACGTCCCGGTCTTCCCCGACACCGTCACATCGTCGTACGGAAACCCGGAGGCGAGCCGGTGCGTCCACGGCTGCTTGCCCATCGCGTCGCGCATGAACGCGCAACTCTCGGCGGACGCCGCCCGGCCGGTCCAGATGGCGCGCAGCAGCCGGGCCATGTCCGAGGGCGTGGCGGAGGCCTTGAGGAGGGGGCTGTAGACGACGGGCGGAACGGTCGCGTCGTTGTCCGCGAGACGCCGCATCGCCGCGCCCAGCGACTCGGTCCCGGTCTCCGCCATCAACTGCGCGAACGTGGTGGCCACTCCGCCGTGGATCCGGGTGAACGGCAGGCCGAGTTCCCGGCACACCGCGTCGACCGCCTCGGTGCCGACCCGGCGCAGCACCGCGTCGGCGGCGGTGTTGTCGGACACGCTCATCATCAGGACGACCAGGTCGCGCAGGGAGAGGGTGATGTCGTCCCGCAGGATGGAGATGCCGGTGGGCCCGGGCATCCGGTCCGCCGGGCCGAGCGTCATCCGCTCGCGCGGATCGAGCGTCCCGGCGTCCGCGAGGCGGCAGAACGCGGCCATCAGCGGCACCTTGTAGACGGAGCCGACCGGGACCGGCTCGTCGGGGTCGATCGTCACGCACGCCTCGGGGCGGTACAGATCGGCCACATGCAGCCAGCCCCGGACCCCGGCGTCGGCGAACATGCCGCGGATCGCGCGCTGCGCCCGGGCCTCCCAGCCGGTGGCCCCGCTCATGGCGCAGCCTGCGACGATGCCGAGGTCTCCAGGGCCGCCGTCTGCGCCGCCGCCTGCAGCGACAGGGCCTCCACCAGCAGCCGCGCCGTCCGCTCGGTCCCGTCGCCGTCCGGCTGCCGGGCGTCCCACACCACCCGCAGCCGCAGCGGCAGCGGCGGATCGACGGCCGGGGTGCGCTCGATGCCGTAGGCGGTCAGCGTGTGGTCGGCGGTGACCAGCACCGCCTGGCCCGCCGCGACCAGGGCGAGCCCGGCGCGTTCGTCGGTGACCTGGACGGTCTCCACCCGCCGTCCGCGGCTGGCCAGGGCGTCCACGAACAGGTCGTACGCCGCCGGGGCCTCCTCTCGCGGACGTACGGCCACGGGCAGCCGCGCCGCCGCCGGGTGGTCGGCGGGCGAGAGCGTCCAGGTGGGGAAGAGCACCACCCGGCCCGCCCCCAGACCGTGGAGCACCGCCGGATGCCGCACCAGCGCCACATCGAGCCGCCCCGCCGAGGTCTCGGACAGCAGCGTGGCGGTCGGCGCCGTCACCACCGTGATCCGGCCGCCCTCCCCGGCCCGGCCCGGTGCGGAAGCCACGGCCGCCGCGACCCACGGCGGCACCTCGGGGGCGAGCCCCAGCCGCAGCCGCCGGCCGTCCGCCCGCTCCCGGGCCCCGGCCTCCCGCAGCTCCGCCAGCGCGGCCATCGCGCGGCGCGCGTGGGGCAGCAGCAGGGCGCCCTCGTCGGTGAGGGCGACGCCCCGGGTGCGGTCGAAGAGGCGGACGCCGAGCAGCGCCTCCAGACGGCGAAGCCCCTGCGACAGCGGCGGCTGGGTGATGCCGACGCGCTGCGCGGCGGCGCCGAAGTGCTGCTCCTCCGCCAGCGCGACGAAGATTTCCAGATGTCGTTCCGTCAGCAACGAGCCCCCTGACATGCGCGGATATCCAGATGGAATCGCACGTGGGTCGAGAGTGTATTCGACATGGCGATGCGCCGGAGCTTCACTGACGGCGTGCGATTCCGGCACGACCCCATACCAAGAGATGAGGACCGCCTGTGCACCCCGCCACCCCCGCCCCCTCCCGCCGGAACGTGCTGGTCCTGGGCGCCGGTACGGCTCTGGCCGCCGTGGTGTCCGTACCGGGCAGCGCGTCAGCGGCCCCGTCCCGCGCGGACATCACCGCGCGACTGCGCGCACTGGAGCAGGAGTACGCGGCCCGGCTGGGCGTGTTCGCGTTCGACCCGGCCAGCGGGGCGGCGGTGTCCTACCGCGCCGAGGAGCGCTTCCCGATCTGCTCCGTGTTCAAGGCGCTCGCCGCCGCGGCGGTGCTGCGCGATCTCGACCGCGACGGCGAGTTCCTCGCCCGGCGCGTCCACTACACCGAGGAGTTCGTCCGGAAGGCGGGCTACGCCCCCGTCACCGGCAAGCCGGAGAACATCGCGGGCGGGCTGACCGTCGAGCAGCTGTGCGCGGCCGCCGTCAGCGAGAGTGACAACGCCGCCGCGAACCTCCTGCTCCAGGACCTGGGCGGCCCCACGGCCATCACCCGCTTCTGCCGTTCCCTCGGCGACGGGACGACCCGGCTCGACCGCTGGGAGCCGGAGCTGAACTCGGCCGAGCCGTGGCGGGAGACGGACACCACCAGCCCCGGCGCCATCGGGAAGACGTTCGCCCGGCTCGTCCTCGGCCGTGCGCTCGACACCGGGGACCGCAGGCGGCTGACCGGCTGGCTGGTGGCGAACACCACCAACACCGAACGGTTCCGCAAGGGCCTGCCCGCCGACTGGATCCTGGCCGACAAGACGGGCGGCGGCACCCAGTACGGAGTGGCCAACGACGTGGGCGTCGTGTGGCCCCCGGAGCGCACCCCGCTGGTGCTGTCGGTGCTCTCGGTCAAGCACGACCCCCAGGGCCCGACGGACAACCCCCTGGTGGCGAGGGCCGCCGCCCTGGTGGCCGACGCCCTCACCTGAGCACGGGTGACGGAGAGTCAGATCACCGGCGGGCGGCCCAGCCTGGTCATCCGCCACACCGTGCGCCACCGCATCGGCCGCCGGGTGCCGCACGGGGTGCGGACGCCCTCCATGAAGCCGCCCGCCCAGGCCCGCAGCCCGTCGAGGGCGCGGGTGCGGGCGAGGGTGAGCAGGGTCCACGTACCGAGGTAGACGGGGACCAGCGGCAGCGGAAGGTGGCGGCGGGCCAGCCAGACGCGGTTGCGGGCGGTCATCCGGTAGTAGACCGCGTGCCGGGCGGGGGAGGTGCGGGGGTGCTGGAGCAGCAGTTCGGGGACGTACAGCACCTTCCACCCGGCATCCAGCGCCCGCCACGCGAGGTCGGTCTCCTCGTGGGTGAAGAAGAACTCGTCCGGCCAGCCGCCGATCTGGTCCAGCATCGGCACGGCCAGGGCGTGTCCGCCGCCGAGGAAGGTGGTCACCTCGCCGCCGCGCATCGGGTCGCCCGCCCGCAGCCGGGGGACGTGGCGGCGCTGGGTCTCGCCCAGCTCGTCGGCGATGCGGAAGCTGACGATGCCGAGCCGGGGGTCGTCCGCGTACAGGTCGCGCACGGTGCGGAAGACATCGGCGTCGACGAGCAGCCCGTCGTCGTCGAGGTCGATGACGACGTCGACGTCACCGAAGGCGCGCAGCCGCTGCCAGGCGACATTGCGGCCGCCGGAGACGCCGAGGTTCTCCTCCAGCTCGACCGCGGTCACCCCGTCCGGCATCTCGGGGAGCGGGGAGCCGTTGCCGACGACGACGACACGGGTGGGCGGTACGTCCTGTTTCGCGACCGACTCCAGCAGGGCGGCCACCTCTCTGGGCCGGTTGCCCATGGTCAGGATGGCAACGCCCAGGCGTGGTTCGGACACGGTGGTACTCCAGAGGTTGGTTACGGTGCGGTGATCGTAACCAGTCGCCGAAGCGTCCTGTCGAAACACAGCGCATGTTCATCGACATACGCGAAAGCGGTCATTCGTCGAGCGCGGAGAGAGCATTCTTGGCGGCGCTGATCGCTCCGTCCCGTACCACCTTGGACGAAGGGGCCTTGTGGCTCTCGAAGTCGCCGCCGTTGTAGGTGGCGACGATGGTCGCGTTGTCCTTGCGGACGGTGACGACCGCCTCACGCACCTGCTGGTCGTCGTCGCTGGTGAGCTTGTCGCTCACGGTCGCCTTGTCGCCGAGGCCCGACACCGGGTCGCCGGAGCCCCCGGGCGCCCGGCCGGTGACGTCGAAGCTGATGTCCAGCCAGCGGTAGTCGAAGCCCTCCAGCTTGTGCCAGGAGCAGCCCGAACGGCGGGAGAGATCGCTGCTCTTCATCGCGTCGCCGCTGGTCTCCGCGCCCGGCACCAGCTTCTTGACGGTGGCCGCCGGGAGCGCGGCGCAGGCGTCGGTCGGGGGCTTGGAGTAGCGCCCCGACGTACTCGCGCCGCCGCCCCCGTCCGGGGTGATCCCGGATCCGCCGCCTTCCGGGGTGTCCCCGTCCGGGGCGCCGTCCTCCTCGGCGGCGGACGGGGTCGGGGAGGCGTCGGCCGCCTGAGGGCGCGTGTCGTCCGGGTCGCCGGGGGAGGTCATGGCCACGCCTGCGACGGCGAGGACCGCGACGGGCAGCAGCCGGGCGACCAGAGTGAGCGGGAAGGAACGCAATGCGGTCTTCTTCGATCGTGGGGCGGTCGGATCTGCGGGCGGGGCTGATCTCTTGGGGTGAATTTCCGCTCGGTCACATTATTCGATCGGGCCGGGGGTTATCTACGATCGGTGACGACCCACCGCCCGTCAGCCGCGACCGATGTACGGCATCGCCGTCGCCAGTACCGTCGCGAACTGCACATTCGCCTCCAGGGGCAGCGACGCCATATGCCGCACGGTACGTGCGACATCCGCCACGTCCATCACGGGCTCGGCCACCACTTCCCCGTTCGCCTGGAGTACACCGGCCCGCATCTGCCCGGTCATCTCCGTCTCCGCGTTGCCGATGTCGATCTGTCCACAGGCGATGGAGTACGCCCGCCCGTCCAGCGACAGCGACTTGGTCAGCCCGGTCAGCGCGTGCTTGGTCGTCGTGTACGCGACGCTGTGCGGCCGTGGGGCATGGGCGGAAATCGAGCCATTATTGATGATCCGTCCGCCCTGCGGATCCTGGTCGCGCATCAGCCGGAAGGCGCCCTGCGCGCACAGGAAGGCGCCCGTCAGGTTGGTGTCCACGACCGCCTGCCAGTCCTCGTGGCCCAGATCTTCCACCGGCACCCCGCGCGGGCCGAAGCTGCCCGCGTTGTTGAACAGCAGATCGAGGCGGCCGAAGCGGTCCCGTACGGCCGCGAAGAGCGCGTCCACCCGCTCCGGCCTGCTCACATCCGTCGGCACGACCAGGACCGAGGGGCCCTCGCCCGCCCGGCGCGCCGTCTCCGCCAGGGTCTCCTCGCGGCGCCCCGCGAGCACCACCGACCAGCCCGACTCGCACAGTTCGAGCGCCACCGCCCGGCCGATCCCGGAGCCCGCGCCCGTCACCACGGCGACCTTCGACACCACCGGCACACCATCGCTTGGGTTCATGGGGCCGGAGCGTACGCCACGTCACATCCCTTTTCGCGCAAGGTATATGACGGCAAACGCCCTATCCGGAAACGGACCTCACCCAGCCGACATGTGTGCGTCGTGTGTAGGCAAGCGTGCGGCCTCTCCCCGACACTCCAATTCCTCTGACGCCACGAGCCAGGGGAGAGCACATGGCACACGCCGCACATCAGCAGGCGATACGAGCCGCGGCAGCACATCTGGGCCGCCGCCGCTTCCTCACCGTCACCGGAGCAGCCGCCGCACTGGCCTTCTCCACCAACCTGCCCAGCGCCCAGGCCGCGCAGGTACGTACGGACGCGCTCACCGAAAACCCCTTCACGCTCGGCGTGGCATCCGGCGATCCACTGCCCGACGCCGTCGTGCTGTGGACCAGACTCGCGCCCCGCGCCTACGAGCCCGGCAACGGCCTGCCCGAGGAGGGCGCCGTCAAGGTCGAGTGGCAGATCGCCCGCGACGAGCACTTCAACCGGGTGGTCGCGCGCGGAACCGCCACCGCCCACGCCGAGTTCAACTACACCGTGCACGTGGACGCCAAGGGCCTCGACCCCGACCGCGTCTACTGGTACCGCTTCCGCGCGGGCAAGTGGACCAGCCCCGCCGGCCGCACCCGCACCACCCCGTCGTACGGCGCCCGGGTCCGTGACATGACCTTCGGCCTGGTCTCCTGCCAGGCGTACCACGACGGCTACTACACGGCCCTGGGGCACCTCGCGGCCGAGGACCTGGACGCCGTCTTCCACGTCGGCGACTACCAGTACGAGTACGCCGTCAGCGCGGTCGGCGGCGCCCGCAACTACACCGACCGCACCCTCCCCGCGCACTTCAACACCGAGACCATGACGCTCGGGGACTACCGGCTGCGCTACGCCCTCTACAAGTGCGACCCGGACCTCCAGGCCGCCCACGCCGCCTTCCCCTGGTTCGTCACCTGGGACGACCACGAGACCGAGAACAACTACGCGGACGACGTCGACGAGAACGGCAACCCGCCCGAGGAGTTCCTCATCCGCCGGGCCGCCGCCTACCGCGCGTACTGGGAGAACATGCCGCTGCGCATGCCGCAGCAGCCCGCCGGCGCCGACATGCGGCTCTACCGGCGCTTCCACTACGGCCGGCTCGCCCAGTTCGACATCCTCGACACCCGCCAGTACCGCTCCAACCAGGCGTACGGCGACGGCTGGCAGTACCCGGGCCCCGAGTCCGAGGACCCGTCCCGCACCCTCACCGGCGCCGCCCAGGAGCGCTGGCTCCTCGACGGCTTCCAGCGCTCCCACGCCACCTGGAACGTCCTCCCGCAGCAGGTCACCTTCTCGCAGCGGAAGAACACCACCGCCGACCGCTCCAAGCTCTCCATGGACTCCTGGGACGGCTACCCCGCCTCCCGCGACCGCGTCATGGCCGGTGTCGAGCAGGCGGGCATCGAGAACTTCGTCGTCCTGACCGGCGACGTCCACGTCCACTACGCCTTCGACATCAAGAAGGACTTCAACAACCCGTCGTCCCAGACCCTGGGCGTCGAGTTCGTCGGCACGTCGGTCACCAGCGGCAAGGACGGCGCCGACAAGCCCGCCAACTGGTCCACCTACATGGCCGCCAACCCGCACATGAAGTTCTACAACGGGCGCCGCGGCTATGTGACGGTCCAGCTGGACGGCGACCAGGCGCGGGCCGACTACAAGACGGTCTCCGCGGTCACGACCCCGGGCGCGCCCCTCACCACAGCGGCGTCGTTCGTCAGCGAAGCCGGAAACCCTGGCCTCCAGCAGGTCTGACCGGTGACGGCCCGCGGCGCCGCGATCCGGGCGCCGCGGGCTCAGCCGTCGGCGGGGTAGCGGACGCCGGTCTGGGCTCGGGCCTTGTCCAGGGTGCGCATGACGGACAGAGTGCCCGACAGGGGGACGAGGGGGGATTCGCGTTCGCCCGCGCGCAGGCAGCGCATCACCTCCGCCGCCTCGCGCTGGTAGGCGCGCAGGCCGTCCGGGGCCGTGAACTTCTCCGGGGCGCGGTCCGGGCGGTGGAGGGTGAAGTGGTCGGGGTGGAAGAAGCCGCGGGGGAACTCGATGCGGCCCGCCGAGCCCGTCACCGCCGCCGTCATGGGGGTGTCGGCGGTGATCGAGCAGCTCAGCAGGGCCACCGCGCCGGTGTCCCAGCCGAGCAGCAGGCCGGTGTTCACGTCCACGCCCTCCGGGGACAGCTCCGCGTGGGCCTGGACGGTGGACGGTTCGCCCAGCAGGAGCTGGGCGAAGGAGAGCGGGTACACGCCGAGGTCGAGCAGGGCGCCGCCGCCCTGGGCCGGGTCGCGGAGGCGGTGGCCGGGGTCGAAGGGGCCGGGGAGGCCGAAGTCCGCGTGGACCGCGCGGATCTCGCCGATCGCGCCGTCCTGGACGAGGTCGGTCATGCGCCGGATGACCGGATCGCAGTACGTCCACATCGCCTCCATCAGGAAGCGGTCATGGGTGCGGGCGAGGCCGACCAGCTCGTCCGCCTCGCGCGTGTTGAGGGTGAACGCCTTCTCGCACAGCACCGCCCGGCCCGCCTCCAGGCACAGACCGGCCGCGGCGCGGTGGGCCGCGTGCGGGGTAGCGACGTATATCACGTCGAGTTCGTCGTCGGCGGCCAGCTCCGCCCAGCTGCCGTGGGAACGGGGTATCCCGAACCGCTCCGCGAACCGCTTCGCCGCCTCCGGGCTGCGCGAGCCCACCGCCGTGACCTGCGCGTCTGCCATGTCGAGCAGATCTTTCGTGAACGACGCGGCGATGCCGCCGGTCGCCAGGATCCCCCACCGCACGGGCTCGCTCTTCGGTCCGGACATCCTCACCCCTGACTTATTCGGTCGTGAGCACTCCAATTCTGCTGAGAGCATAGACAACGATTCAACGACTCATGGAAGGTCAGCATGCAGCAGCCCGGCCTCACGGCCGCCGCTCCCGACCGGGCCGACAGACCCGAACCCTCTTCTTCTCCCGCCGCCGCGCCGCAGGCCACCGCGCCTCAGGTCACCGCTCCACTGACCGCGCAGCGCCGCGCGAGCCTCCTCGTCACCTTCGTCCTCGGTGGGCTCACCGCTCTCCCCGCCCTCTCGATGGACATGTACCTCCCGGCCCTGCCGGAGGTCACCGACGCGCTCCACAGCTCCGCCGCCACCGCCCAGCTCACCCTGACCGCCTGCCTGATGGGCATGGCGCTCGGTCAGCTCGTCGTCGGCCCGATGAGCGACAAGTGGGGCCGCCGCCGCCCCCTCCTCATCGGCATGGTGATCTACGTCATCGCCACCGCCATCTGCGCCTTCGCCCCCTCCGCCGGGATGCTCATCGGCTTCCGGCTGCTCCAGGGGCTCGCCGGGTCGGCCGGGATCGTGATCGCCCGCGCCGTCGTCCGCGACCTGTACGACGGCATCGCGATGGCCCGCTTCTTCTCCACCCTGATGCTGATCTCCGGTGTCGCGCCCATCGCCGCGCCCGTCATCGGCGGCCAGATCCTGCGCTTCACCGACTGGCGCGGCGTCTTCCTCGTCCTGACCGTGATCGGCGCGCTGCTCACCCTCGTCGTCTGGCGCTTCCTCCGCGAGACGCTGCCGCCCGAGCGCCGTCACGACGGCGGGCTCGGCGAGGCGCTGCGTACGATGCGCGGGCTGCTCGCCGACCGCGTCTTCACCGGCTACATGCTCGCGGGCAGCTTCGCCTTCGCCGCCCTCTTCGCCTACGTCTCCGGTTCGTCCTTCGTCGTCCAGGAGATCTACGGCGCCTCGCCGCAGACGTTCAGCCTGCTCTTCGGGCTCAACTCGATCGGCCTCATCGGCATGGGCCAGGTCAACGGCCGGATCCTGGTCGGCCGCGTCAGCATGGACAAGGTGCTGGCCGTGGGTCTTGCCATGATCACCGTCGCGGCGACCGCGCTGCTGGCCCTGTCCGCCGGGCTGTTCGGCGAGGTCGGTCTCGTACCGGTCGCCGCCTGCCTGTTCGTGCTGATGTCCTCGATGGGCCTGGCGATGCCCAACACCAACGCCTCGGCGCTGATGCGCACCCCGCACGCCGCCGGTTCCGCGTCCGCGCTGCTCGGCACCTCCACCTTCCTGCTCGGGGCCGTCGCCTCGCCGCTGGTGGGGATCGCGGGCGAGACCACGGCGGTGCCGATGGCCGTCGTCCAGCTGGTGTGCGCGCTGGCCGCCATGGGCTGCTTCATGGGACTCTGCCGCCCGTGGCAGCGACGCACGAAGCAGAGCGTGACGGTGGCCTGAGCCTCCTCCTGCGCACCGTGGAGGCGCTCCCTGAGGGGGAGCGCCCCTGGTGCGCGGGCGCGGTGGTGACCGCCGGGACGGGCGCCGGGCCTCTGGCGGAGGGCGCCTTCGGCTGGGCGGTGCGGTACGCCGCGTACGACCGTGAGCTGCCGCGCGCGCGATGGGTCCCGGCGCGCGCCGACACCGTCTTCGACCTCGCCTCGCTGACCAAGCTGTTCACCGCGATCGTGGCGGTGGGCTCGCTGGAGCGCGGGGAGATCGCGCTGGACGCCCCGGTCGCCTCGTACGCCCCCGAGTGCCACGCCGCCGCCGAGCATGGCATCACGGTGCGGCAGCTGCTCACCCACCGCTCGGGGCTGGTCCCGGAGTTGCCGCTGTACGACTGCGTGGGGGACGAGGCGCGGTGGGCGCGGCTGTATGCCGAGCCGCCGCGCACCCCACCCGGGGCCGTCCGCCGCTACTCCGACCTCAACCTGCTGCTGCTCCAGCGGGTCCTGGAGCGGGTGACCGGCCGCCCGCTCGACGGCCTCGTCCACGACCGGATCACCGGCCCCCTGGAGATGGCGTCCACCCGCTTCCGCCCGCCCCGCGCCTGGCTGCCGCGCATCGCCGCGACCGAGGACCAGCGGCGCCCCTGGGGCAAGCTCGACCGGGGCATGCTGCGGGGCGTGGTGCACGACGAGAACGCGTACGCGCTCGGCGGCGTCGCGGGCCACGCCGGGCTCTTCTCCACCGCGGCCGATCTTGCCGTGCTGTGCCGTGCGCTGCTGGCGGGCGGCGGGCCGGTGCTTGTCCCCGCCTCCGTGGACCTGATGCTGACCGCCCCGGGGCTCGGCTTCGAGGTCGACCAGCCGTGGTTCATGGGCGAGTTGGCGGGCGGGGGCGCGGCCGGACACACCGGGTTCACGGGCACCAGCCTGGTGCTGGACCGGTCCCGGGACTGCTATCTGATCCTGCTCGCCACCACGGTCCACCCGCGCCGCCGCCCCGGCGACAGCGCGCCCCGCGCGGCGGCGGCCACCGCCTTGGCCCGCGCCCTCTAGATCACTGCTCGTCGAGCGGCGGCGGCCAGGAGTCGCCCCACGTGGTGTCGCGGGCGGCGCGGTAGAGGGGGCCGTGGCGCTTGGTGACGGTGCGGCGGGTCAGGCCCTCGTCGGGGGTGCACAGATCCAGCAGCACCTGGCCCTTGCGGGTCTGGGGGTGGCGGGTGACGCGCGACGTTCCGTCCGCCGCCTCGGTGGGGAAGCGGGCCGCCGCGACGTACGCGAACTTCTCGTCCTCGTACCCCAGCGAGCCCCCCTTCACCTGGCGGTGCAGCGACGAACGGCTCACCCGGGCCGCGAAGTGGCACCAGTCGGCGCCCGGTTCGATGGGGCACGCGTCGCTGTGCGGGCACGGGGCCAGGATCCGGAAGCCCGCCGATACGAGCTGGTCGCGGGCCTCGCGGAGGCGCAGATAGCCGTCGGGGGTGCCGGGTTCGACGAGCACCACCGCCTGGGCCGTACGGGCTGCCTCGCCGACGACGGTGCGGCGGTCGGGGGCGGTGAGTTCGCCCAGCACGTAGGAGACGGTGACCAGGTCCGTCGCGTCGGGCAGCGCGAGGTGGGAGGTGAGGGCGCGGCGCTGCCAGCGGGCCTCGCGCAGCGGGGTCGCGGCGGACTGCCCGGCCAGCTCGCGGCCAAGGGCGAGGGCGGGTTCGGCCCAGTCCAGGACGGTGGTGCTGTGGCCCCCGTCCGGCCACGCGGCGGCCACGGCCCAGCTCGCCGCGCCCGTACCGCCGCCGATGTCGAGGTGCGAGGCGGGCGCCCAGTCCGGGGCGCGCTCGCGCAGCCCGTCGAGGGCGGCGCGCACGGCCTCGAAGGTCGCGGGCATCCGGTACGCGGCGTACGCGGCGACATCGGAGCGGTCCCGCAGCACGGGCGCGTCGGTCGGGGTGCGGCCCCGGTAGTTGGCGATCAGCCGGTCGACCGCCTGGGCCGCCTGGCGCGGCGGCAGTCCGTCGAGCAGCCCGGCGAGCGCGGCGCGCAGCGTCTCGGCCGTGGGGGCGGCGTGCGCGGTGCGCGGCGTCTCGGCGGTGGGGGCGGCATGCGGGGCGTGCATTCCGTGAATTCTACGGGGTGGGCCACGCGGCCCCGGGGCTGCCCAAAAGGGGCGGCTACATTGACCCGCATGGCTCCCAACGCGACCCGCCGCAGTGAACGTTCGCACCGCGCGATCCTCGAAGCCGCGCTCGAACTCGTCGCCGAGGTGGGCTATCCCAAGCTCACCATCGAGGCCATCGCCGCCCGCGCCGGGGTCGGCAAGCAGACGATCTACCGCTGGTGGCCGTCCAGGGCGGCCGTCCTGCTGGACGCGTTCGTCGACCTCGGCGAGCGGGCGGCGGGGGAGGAGCCGTACGTGATTCCCGATACCGGCGATCTGGAGGCCGACCTCAGGGGCGTGCTGCGCGCCACGGTGGACGAGCTGCTGTCGCCCGCGTACGACCTGCCCTACCGGGCCCTGGCCGCCGAGGGCATCGTCAACCCGGAGATCGCCGCGGAGTTCGTGCGCCGGGTGCTGGAGCCGTCGGCCCAGCGCTACGTCGAGCGGCTGCGCGCCGCCCAGCGGGCCGGGCAGCTGGCGGCGGACCTCGATCCGCGGATCGCGGTGGAGCTGATGACCGGCCCGATCACCGCCCGCTGGCTGCTGCGGACGCTGCCGCTCACCCATGCGTACGCGGACGCCGTGGTCGGCATGGCGCTGCGCGGCCTCAGCCCGCGCTGAGCCGCCCCCGTATCGGGGTGGTGATCATCAGGCTCGGCGCGTCCGTGATGATCCCGTCGCACCCCAGCCGCACCATCCGATCGCGCTGACCCGCCGTGTTGACGGTGTGCGCCCACACATGGGGCACGCCGGAGGCGACGGCGCGCCGTATGTCCGCGTCCCGGGCCCGGTAGTCGACGTCCAGCAGGTCCACGACCCCGCGCCAGTCGCCGGGCCGGTCGTGGCGCATCTGCCGGGCGGACCGCCACAGCTGGGCCAGCAGGCCCATCCGGTGGGCCTCGCGGGCCACGTCCGGGTGGTTGGAGTTCACGTAGACCGAGCGGGTCAGGCCCCGGTCGCGGATCATGCGGGCCAGTTCGGGCAGTCCGGCCGGGTCCTTCGTCTCGACCATCAGGGTCGTACGTCCCCCGAGCCGGTCCAGCGCCTCGGCCACGGTCGGCGGCCGCTCGGGCTTCCAGGCGCCGCGCAGGGCGGGGGCGGGGCGGAGACGTACGGTGCGCCACTGGGTGGCGGTGAGGGCGTTCACGGGCCCGGCCTGGGACGTCGTACGGTCCAGCGTCGCATCGTGCATCACGACGAGCGTGCCGTCGCGCAGGGTGCGGATGTCGAAGTCGACGACCTGGGCGTCCTTGCGGGTCAGGGCGGTGGTCAGCCCGGTCATGCTGTTCTCGGGCACTTCGAGGGCGCCGCCGCGATGGGCCGTGTAGATGATCTGCGGGGGGCTCGTGCCGAGGCCCGTGTCGAGGGCTCGTTCCGGCGGGCGGGCGGCCGGGGAGACGGTCGGACGGGCGGTGGGGGTCGCCAGGAGGGCCGCTGGTATGGAAAGGGTGAGGACCGCCACACCGGTCAGAAAATACCTGGTGATCATAAAGGGAACGCTAGGGGTGCTCGTTCTGTTATGTCCTGATATCAGCACCCGGACGTGGGTCCCGGCGTCACCCCGGATGCGGACACCGGCCACCTCGGGCGCAGGATGGTGGCAGCATTGATCGGGTACCGGCGGTACCGCCGGTCGCGGCGGTGAAGCGAGGCGATAGATGGAACGCAAGAGCAGGTTCACCCAGTGGCTGCGCCGGCCGAGAAGCGCGACGGGCGGCGATAGCGGCTCGGGAGCGGTCGCCGCGAGCGCCCGCGAGGACCTGCTCATGGCCGCGGCCGCCGCCGGATTCCCGCTCGCGCCCGCCGCGTACCCCTCCGGCTACGGCTGTTCCTGCGACCGCATCGGCTGTCCGACCCCCGCCCGGCACCCCGTCTCCTTCGCCTGGTCGACCCAGGCGTCGACCGACCCGGACAAGGTCGCCCACTGGCTGCGCGCCGACCCGCAGGCCAACTTCATCACCGCCACCGGCCATGCCCACGATGTGCTCGACGTACCGGTCGACGCGGGGCGGCAGGCCCTGGAGCGGCTGGGCGCCTCGGAGGTGGAGGTCGGGCCGGTCGCGACGAGCGGTGGGGATGTGCGGCAGGGGCGGATGCTGTTCTTCACGGCGACGCGGGGGACGCCGGACGACGAGGACGAGTGGTGGCCGTGTGAGCTGGACTGCCATCCCGAGACGATGGATGAGCATCCGGGGCTGCGGTGGCATTGCCGGGGGAGCTATGTGCTGGTGCCTCCGGCTCGGCTGCCGGGGGATGGGCGGGTGGCGTGGCTCCTCGGGCCGGAGCGGGCGTTGCCGGATCCGTTGACGTTGTTGGAGGCGTTGACGGATGCGTGTGCGCGCTTTGTCGCGGAGGAGGACGACGAGCATTCGTCGGCTGCGTGGCCGATAGGGCGGTAGCGGGCGGTAGCCCTATTCGCCCTTGGCGGCTGTTACGCCTTCCAGGCGGTTCAGGAAGACCACCTTCGGGTCGGCCGCGTCCTTCGCGGGGACGCGGACGGCCGACTCGGCCACCCGGGTCAGCGTCACCGCCCGCTTCGCCTCGCCCGTCATCAGCGCCTTGACCTGCGGATCCGGGTTCGGCCGGAAGCCCTTCGCCATGGTCTGCTTCTGCCGGTGGTGCGAGGCGAAGAAGACCACCGCGCCGCCGTCCTCCGTCCGCAGGCCCACCGGGGCCTCGGGGCCGCCCCCGGACGCCGGGGTGTCGATGTACTGCGTCCAGAACTTCGGCGTCTTCTTGAACTTGCCCCGCGACTCCCGCAGCCCCGACGTCGCCTGCCCGTCCGCGAACGTGCCGCCCTCGCCCGTCATCAGGTAGTTGACGTACGCGCCGCTCAGCTTGTCCGGCCGGACGGCGAGCCGGGGCGCCGCGCCCGCGGCCTTGACCGGCTTGGCCCAGCCGTCCTTGTCGGTCGCGAACTCCGGAACCTCGTCCTGGCTGAGGATCGACAGATACGCGGCCTTCCACGGCTTGTCGATGCCGTCCCGGATGAAGACCACCAGCCACCGGTTGCCGTCCCGGTTGCTGTCGGTGTCCGCCACGAAGAACTTCGGCCACCCGATCTGCCGGGGGATGTGGAAGTTCGCGTCGGACAGCTTCAGCGCCGGGTAGTTCGGGTTGCCCTGCGGGGAGTTGGCGTGCTGGGCCTTGAGGTCGGCCGTGCTGATCGCCTCCAGCGGGCCGGTCTCCACCTGGCTCACCACCGACGGGTCCAGCTCCTGGTACGCCTTGTTGTACGTGGCGGTGAAGTCGCGGAGCGCCTCGGCGGCCTCAGCCTTGTCCACGGACGGGATGTTCTCCCGTTCGCCGTGCACTGTTATGCAACCCGTCAATGTCATCCCCAGCGCCAGCACCGCCGCTGCGGTCGGTAGGGCGGACGGCCGGCGGGATGACCTGCGTGTCATGGGGCTGCGGCTCCTTCGGGGCTGCGTCGGACGGCGCCACCCTACCCGGGGCGAAGAAGAAGGTCAGCGTGGGGACCAGATAGAGCAGCCACACTGTGACCTGGAGCCAGGTGGGGTCCGGCTGGAAGTTGAAAATGCCCTTGAGCAGGGTTCCGTACCAGGTGTCCGGCGCGATGGTGGCGCTGATGTCGAACGCCTGGGAGTGGAGACCCGGAAGCCAGTTCGCCTCCTGGAGGTCGTGGAAGCCGTACGCGAGCACGCCCGCCGCCACCACGACCAGCACGCCACCCGTCCAGGTGAAGAACTTCGCCAGGTTGATCCGTACCGCGCCACGGTAGAACAGCCAGCCCAGCACCACGGCGGTCAGCAGCCCCAGCGCCACCCCGATCAGCGGGTCCGCCGAGCCGTCGTTGCTCGCCCGCACCGCGGCCCACACGAACAGCGCGGTCTCCAGGCCCTCCCGGCCCACCGCCAGGAACGCCGTGGCCACCAGCGCGCCGGTGCCCATGGCGAGCGCCGCGTCCAGCCGCCCGTGCAGCTCGTGCTTCAGATGGCGGGCGGTGCGCCGCATCCAGAACACCATCCAGGTCACCAGGCCGACCGCGACGATCGACAGCGAGCCGCCCAGCGCCTCCTGCGCCTCGAACGTCAGCTCCTGCGAGCCGAACTCCAGTGCCGCGCCGAACGACAGGGCCAGCACCACCGCCGCCCCGATGCCCAGCCACACCGGGCGCAGCGCGTCCCGGCGGTCGGTCTTGACCAGATAGGCGACCAGGATGCACACGATCAGGCTGGCTTCGAGCCCTTCGCGCAGACCGATCAGGTAGTTGCCGAACACGGAGTCCGCCTCGCTCTCATTCGATCGTCCGTCAGGTGAACAGCGCCCGGCCCCACCAGTCGTCCGCGTCCCGGACGCCCGGCGGGATGGCGAACAGCGCCGAACCCACGTGCTGGATGTACTCGTTGAGCGCGTCCTCGCGCGCCAGCCGCCGCTGCAGCGGTACGAAGCCCTCGCGCACGTCGTGCTGGTACGCGAGGAAGAACAGCCCCGCGTCCAGCCGCCCCAGGCCGTCCGTGCCGTCGGTGAAGGAGTAGCCGCGGCGCAGGATGCGGACGCCACCGTTGGAGTCGGGGTGGGCGAGTCGGACGTGCGCGTCGGGCAGCATCGCCTTCAGGTTGGGCGTATCGCGCTCGTGCTGCTTGCCGTACGGCGCGCCCTCGCCCTTGTCGCGCCCGAACACGTCCTCCTGCTCCTTGAGCGAGGTGCGGTCCCACGTCTCGATGTGCATGCGGATGCGGCGCGCCACCAGGTACGAGCCCCCGGCCAGCCACTCCGGGCCCGCCTGCTCGCTCACCCACACGTGTTTCGTGAGGGCGGCGGCGTCGGTGCCGGGGATGTTCCGGGTGCCGTCCTTGAAACCCATCATGTTGCGCGGGGTCTGCGCGTCCGGGGTGGTCGAGGAGGTCTTGCCGAAGCCCAGCTGCGACCAGCGGACCGCGACCTTGCCCATGCCGATGCGGGCCAGGTTGCGGATCGCGTGCACGGCCACCTGCGGGTCGTCGGCGCAGGCCTGGACGCACAGATCGCCGCCGCCGCGCGCCGCGTCGAGGTCGTCGCCGGGGAAGGCGGGCAGGTCGACCAGCGCCTCGGGACGGCGCCCCGCGAGCCCGAACCGGTCCTTCCCCTTCCGGTCCTCGAAGAGGGAAGGGCCGATGCCGAAGGTGAGGGTGAGCCGGGAGGGCTTGAGGCCCAGGGCCTCGCCGGTGTCGTCCGGGGGAGCCTCGACGAGGTCGCTGACCGCGCCGCCGCCGACCGCGTGCCCCCGCGTCATCCGGGCCGCCGCCCGCGTCCACTCCTTGAGCAGATCGATCAGCTCGGCGCGGTCGTCGGTGGTGATGTCGAAGGCCGCGAAGTGCAGCCGGTCCTGGACGGCGGTGGCGATGCCCGCCTGGTGGGGCCCGTGGAAGGGGACGGCGCCGCCGCTGTCGGATACCGGCGAGGTGTCGGTGCCGGTGAGGGCGGCGGCCGTGCCGCCCGCGGCCGCGGCGCCGAGCGCGAGCCCGGCACCGCCCCAGCCGAGGAGGGCGCGGCGCGAGGGGGAGGCGTCGGTCATGAAACCGTCCCTCACTTCGAGACGACGACGGCGGCGGCGAGCTTGGACAGCGGCTCGGCCAGCGCGTTGACCCCGTCCGACAGCTCCTTGCGCTTCGTCTCCGAGACGGTGTCGTACGAGACGAAGCCATCGCCCTCGCGGTACGCGTCCAGCAGCTTCATCACCGCGGCGAACTGCTTGTCCAGCTCCTTGGCCAGCGCCGGGTCGTTCGATGCGGCCACGGGCTTGAGCAGCTTGTACGAGGTCTCGGCGCCCTCGACGTTGGCCTCGAAGTCCACCAGGTCGGTGTGGCTGTAGCGCTCCTCCTCGCCGGTGACCTTGCCGGTCTGCACCTCGTCCAGCAACTCCTTGGCGCCGTTCGCCATGCCGGTCGGGGTGATCTCGGCGGTGCCGACCCGCTTCTGCCAGTCCTTGAGGTCCGTGATCAGCCGGTCGGCGAGGTCATGGTCGGCCTGGGTGATCTTCTTCGTCTGCCACAGCGACTTCTCCAGCCGGTGCCAGCCGGTCCACTTCTGCCCCTTCTCCAGCCCGTCCGCGCGGACGTCGACCTTCGGGTCGATGTCCCCGAACGACTCGGCGACCGGCTCGGTGCGCTCCCAGCCGACGCGGGAGGGCGCGTACGCCTTCTTGGCGGCCGCCAGGTCGTCCTTCTTGACCGCGTCGGCGAACGCCTGGGCCTTCGGCAGCGTCTCGTCGGCCTGCGCCTGTGCGTACGCGCGGTACTCGGCCACCGCCTTGTCCAGCTTCGGATTCCGCTTGGCCACCGCGCCCTTGCCGGTCGCGGACACCTTCTGGCGGATGCCGTGGCCCTTCATCCCGGGCTTGCAGGCGATCTCGTACGAACCGGTCTTCACCTCGGCGTTGACCACGGCCTTGGTGCCCGGCCCGATGTTCTCCCGCTCGGTGACGATCCGATCGCCGGGGGCGTAGACGTAGACCTCGGTGACCTTGGAGCCCTTGTTCTCCACGGCGAGCTTCACATGCCCGGCCGGGAACGACGTTTTCGAGACCTTGCACGCGCTGTCCGACGCCGTGACCTGGACGGCGTCGGAGCCCTTGGCATCGGACTTCTCGGCGCAGCCTGCGACGGCGGTGAGGGTCGTCAGCGCCGATATGGCGGCGACGACGGGGGTGCGGGCGGCTCGCATGCGGGCTCCAGACGCGGCTCAGGGGGTAAGGCGGGCCTAACTTAACTGAGCCTTGCCTGCGTAATGTCTATGTAAGTCCAAGGGACTGCTTGCGCATGGCAAATTCTCGGCCAAGTGGCTGGTATGCGTTATGGGGCCGTTATGCGTGGGCGTTGTCGTCCCGGCGCGGCAGCACGATCCGTTCCCCGGTGCGGGGGTGCGGGATCACCTCCACGGGCTGCCGGTAGACGCGGGACAGCAGGGCGGCGTCGAACACCTCCTCAGGCGGCCCGTCCGCCGCGATCCGGCCCTCGTGCAGGACGGCGGCGCGGTCCGCGTGGGCGGCTGCCAGCGACAGGTCGTGCAGCACCACGACGACCGCGTCGCCCGCGGCGGCCCGGTCCCGGCAGACGTTCAGGACCAGCTCCTGGTGGCGCAGATCGAGGGCGGCGGTCGGCTCGTCGAGCAGCAGCAGCGGGGTGCGCTGGGCGAGGATCCGGGCGAACGCGACCCGGGCCCGCTCGCCGCCGGAGAGTGCGAGGAACGGCCGTTCGGCGAACTCCGCCACCTCCACCCGGGCCATCGCGTCCGCCACCGCCGCCTCGTCCTCGTCCTCGGCGGCGGTGCCCGCCCATGGCGCCCGGCCCATCGCCACGACCTCCCGGACCGTGAAGGGGAAGGCGAGGGTGGGGTCCTGGGGGAGCACGGCGCGGCGCAGCGCCAGTTCGGCGGGCGCCCACGCGGCGACCGGGCGGCCGTCGACGCGGACCGTGCCGGAGGCGGCGGGCAGATCGGCCGCGAGCGCGGCGAGCAGCGTGGATTTGCCCGCGCCATTGGGCCCCACGAGCGCCAGTACCTCCCCGGCCCGGACGGTCAGGTCGGTCTCGGCGAGCACCGTACGGGCCCCCAGCCGCACCGTCAGCCCCTCGGCCTCCGCGACGGCCGCGCCCGGGGCGACGGGGTCGGGCGCGAGACGGTTGCCGCGCCGGGCGAACAGCCGCTGCGGGAGTCCGCTCATGCCCCTGTTCATGCCCCTGTTCATGCCCTTCGTCATGCCCAACCCCCTTGGCGGCGGCGGGTCCTGCGCAGCAGCCAGAAGAAGAACGGGCTGCCGACGAGCGCCGTCAGCACCCCGAGCGGCAGCTCGGCGGGCTGGGCGATCGTACGTGCCGCGAGGTCCGCCGCGACCAGCACCAGCGCCCCGCCGAGCGCGCTGCCGGGGACGAGGAAGCGGTGCCCGGGACCGGCCGCCATCCGCAGCACATGCGGCACCAGCAGCCCGACGAAGGTGATGACGCCCGCGACGGCGACCGCGGCGGCCGTCAGCAGCGCGACGACGAGGATCAGCGCCAGGCGCAGCCGTTCGACGTCCACCCCGAGGTGGCGGGCCGGGCGCTCGCCCAGCGCGAGCAGGTCCAGCTTGCGGGCGTACAGCGGCGCCACGACCAGACCCGCGAGCGCGCACGGCAGCACGGCCAGCACCTTCGGCCAGGTGGCCTGGGCGAGCGAGCCGAGCTGCCAGAAGGTGATCTCGGTGATCTGGGCGTTGTCGGCGAAGAAGATGGCAAGACCGATGAGCGCGCCCGCGAAGGCGTTGACCGCGATGCCGGTGAGGATGAGCGTGACCACCTCCGTACGGCCGTCCGCCCGCGACAGCGCGTAGACGACCAGGACGGTGAGCAGCCCGGCGCAGAACGCGCACACGGTCACCGTCCAGGTGCCGAGGAAGTTCAGCCCGAGCGCGATGGAGCCGACCGCGCCGACGGCGGCGCCCATGGAGATGCCGATGACGCCCGGTTCCGCGAGGGGATTGCCGAACAGCCCCTGCGTCAGCGCGCCCGCGCACCCCAGCGACGCCCCGACCAGCAGGGCGAGGACGACGCGCGGCAGCCGTACGTTCCACAGCACGCTCTCGCCCACCCGGTCCAGCGCGGCGCCGCCCAGACCGGCGCGGTGGAGCAGCGAGTCGAGCAGCGGGCGCAGCGGGATCTCGTACGCGCCGATGGACGCCGAGAGCAGGGCGAGGACCGCGAGGGCGACGGCGAGGGCGGCGGTGAGGAGCGTGGCGCGGCGGGTCATCGCTGTCCGGCGTCGTGGATCTGCCGGACGAGGGATTCCAGCACCTGGTCGGTGCGGGGGCCGTAGTTGAGCAGCACGCCGTCGTCGACCGTGACGATACGGCGGTCCATTCCGGCCGGGGTCTCGGCGACGCCGGGCACCTTCAGCAGCCCGTCGACCCCGCCGACCGAGTCCAGCCCCTTGGTCATGACGAGGATCGCGTCGGGCGCGGCCTTCGCGAGGGCTTCGCTGGTGAGCGGGGTGAAGTCCTTCGTCAGCCCGGACTCCTTGCCCGCGTCGACCGCTCCGGCGGCTTCGAGGAGCGAACTCGCGCCGGAGTCGCGGCCGCCGAGGAGGTAGACGGAGGCGGAGCCGCGCAGATAGAGGAAGGCGACGCGGGGCCGTTTGTTCGCTGTTGGGCTTTTCTCGCGTACGGCCTCGATGCGCCGTTCCGTACGCTCGCGCAGCTCCGTACCGGCGCTGCGGACGCCGAGCGCGGCAGCCACCGCGTCGATCCGGGGGCCGATGTCGGACAGTTCCTTCGGCGGGTCGAGCACGATGAGCGGAATCCCGGCGTCCCGTATCTGGTCCAGGGCCTCGTCCGGGCCCGTGGAGGTGTCGGCGAGGACGACGCTGGGGCGCAGGGAGAGCACGCTCTCGGCCGAGACGTCATGGGCGCGGGTGACCATGGGCAGCTTCGCCGCCTGGTCGAAGGTGGCGGTGATGTCGCGGGCGACGACGTTCCGGCCGAGGCCGAGGGTGAAGACGATCTCGGAGAGCGAGCCGGTGAGGGGCACGATCCGGTCGGCCGAACGCACCGTCACCCGGTGGCCGTCGGCGGACCGGACAGTGGCGGGGAGGCGGGGTGCGGGCTTGGTGCGCAGGGGTTCGACGCGGTCCGGGGTGGCGGCGGCCGTGCGTTTCGGTGCGGTGGTGCCGTTGTCGCTTCCGCCGCAGCCGGTGAGCGCGAGCAGGGCGATGAGGACGAGCAGCACCTGAGGTGGCCTGCGCGGCGGTCTGCGTCCGTGGAGTAACGCCCTGGCTGCCGACTGCGGTTGATCCACTTTCCAGCCCTTCCGCGCTAGCGCTGTTCCGACCCGACGGCGAATACCTTAGGTTAGCCTTACCTCGCTTCACCAGATGTCGGAGGGGCTTCTGATGCCGTCGTGGAGACCGGTCCATGCGTCCGTCGTGTTATGCGTATCCGTCCTGCTCACCCTCGGCCCCGCTTTCGGCCTCGTACCGCTGAGCGGTTCCACCGCGCACGCGGCGGACCGTGAGGTCGCGGGCGGGCGCCTGGACTGGGGCATCAAGTCCTCGTTCCAGAGCTATGTCACCGGGCCCATCGCCCACGGGAGTTGGAGCCTGCGCGACGGCACCGCGACCGTCGGCGACAGCCAGTTCCGCTTTCATTCCGCCACCGGCTCGTACGATCCGGCCGACGGCGCCTTCGAGGCGGAGTTCTCGGGCGGGGTGCGCTTCCTCGGGCACCGTAAGCCGGACGGTTCGTACCAACTGGACCTCACCATCAGCCGCCCCACCGTCCGGATCGGCGCCGGAAGCGGCAGCGGGACCCTGTACGCCGACATGACCAGCAAGGCGAAGGACACCGGCAAGACCACCAGCGCCCGTCAGGTACCGCTGGCCACGCTCGACCTCGGCGGGATCACCATGCGGGGCGGCGGGCCCACGGTGGTGCTCAACCGGCTCCCGGCGACGCTCACTTCCGAGGGCGCGAAGGCGTTCGCGGGGTACTACGCGGCGGGGGCGGAGCTGGACCCGGTCAGCCTGTCGGCGGACGCGCCCGCCGGGTCGCCCAGCGCCAGCACTAGCCCGAGCGCGAGCGCGAGTCCGAGCGCTGCTGAACCGGACCGCCCCCGAGGGACGTTCGCGACAGCGGCCGTCGACTGGGGTGTGCGCCGCACCTTCCGCGAGTACGTCACCGGACCGGTCGCCAAGGGGGAGTGGCGGCTGTCGCAGGGCGCCCAGGACGGTGGCGCGCTCTTCCGCTTCCCGCGCGGGAAGGGCACGTACGACGAGCGCCGGGGCACCCTCCGCGCCGCCTTCGACGGCCAACTCCGCTTCCGGGGCAAGGATCTCGACCTCGCGCTCAGCGGAGTGACCGTACGCATCGCGGACGGGCGCGGGACGCTGGCGGCCGATGTGACCGAGCGGGGTACGACTCGGCGGGACGTGCCGCTGGCCACCTTCGCCGTCGCCGCCCGGCTGCCGCGTCCCAAGAACGGCCTGATCTCCGTAACCGACGCTCCGGCGAAGCTCACCGCGCGCGGCGCCGAGGCGTTCGGCGGGCTCTACCGGGCGGGCACGGCCATGGACCCGGTGTCGCTCGCCGTCCCCGTCGACGCCAAGGCGTCGCTTCCGCCGCTGCCCGACCTGGGCAGCGCCCCGACCACCGCTGCCGCCGCCGCGCCGAAGCCGTCCGCCGAGACGGCCGCGCGACGTAGCGGTGGTGGAGGCACTTCCTCGCTGCCGCTGATGGGCGGCGTGGTGGGCGGCGCGCTCGCCGTGGCCGTGGCCGCCTTCGTCCTGCTGCGCCGCCGCCGTACGGCTGGCGCCGCACGCCGCTGAACCCCATTCAACGCCGCCCCCAATACGTGCCGGGCGGCGCCCTTGCCAAGGAGGCACCCGGACCATGACCGTCACCCCGTCCACACCCCGCAGACGTACGCCGCGCGCCCCGCGCGCCCTGCTCGCGCTCGCCACGGCCGTCGCCGCCAGTGCGGCCCTCGGGGCCACCGTGGCGGCGCTGCCCGCGCACGCCGCCCCGGCCGCGGCCGAGGCCCCGGGGCTGGAGCTGAAGGACGGCACCCTGGAGTGGGGCGTGAAGGAGGGGTTCCGTAAGTATGTGACGGGCCCGATAGCCCACGGCACGATCGAGGTCGCGGACGGTGCCCAACAGGCCCCCGACAACGGCCCGTTCACCTTCACCGACGGCACGGGGACGTACGACACCTCGACCCACGCCGTCGCCACCGCCTTCAAGGGCAGCGTCCGCTTCACCGGCCACGGCGGCGCCCTCGACCTCGCCCTCGGCGACCTCAAGGTGCGCACGGAGGGCACCTCGGGCGAGATCACCGCCGATGTCACCACGTCCGGCAAGACCAGCGACGACGTCGCCCTCGCCACCCTCGACCTGTCCAAGGTGACGCCGGGGAGCGGCGAGGGCGGCCGGATGACCTTCGCGAACATCCCGACGAAGCTGACCGCCGACGGCGCCAAGGCCTTCAACGACATGTACCAGGAGGGCACGGCGCTGGACCCCGCGACGCTGGCCGTGACCCCGGCCAGCCCGTCCCAGCCGACCCCGACCCCGACGCCCACCTCCACCCCCACGAACACCCCGACCGCGACGACGCAGCCCCCGTCGCCCACCCCGCCCACCCGCACCTCCTCCACCCCGGCGCCCGGGACGCCCACCCCCGACCCCTCCGACGCCGCACCCGGCATCGTGGACGGCACCCTCGACTGGGGCGTGAAGAAGTCCTTCCGCGACTACGTCACCGGCCCGATCGCCAAGGGCGAGATCACCCTCTCCGGCGGCGCGACCGCCCAGGGAACCACCGGCTACCGCTTCCCGGGCGCCCAAGGCACCTACGACGCCGAAGGGCCCTCCCTCGACGCGGGCTTCGACGGCGCGGTCCGCTTCACCGGCCACGAGGGCTCCCTGGACCTGAAGTTCAGCGACCTGAGCCTTGAGGTCGACGGCGCCAAGGGCGCGCTGGTGGCCGACGTATCGGCCAAGGACCGGGAGACGGGCAAGGTCACCAACAGCGACGACGTCCGGATCGCCGACCTCACCCCGGGCTCCCTCACCCCCAAGGACGGCGTCCTCACCCTCACCAAGGTCCCGGCCACCCTGACCACCGACGGCGCCAAGGCCTTCGGCGGCTTCTACGCGGCGGGCGACGCCCTCGACCCGGTCACCGCCGCGATCTCCCTGGACAAGAACGCCCCCCTCCCCACCAACACCCCCACCAACGACTCATCCACCGGTGGCACCGGCGGCAGCACAACCGGCGGCGGCACCACAACGGGCGGCACCACAACCGGCGGCACAGCCTCCCTGGCCACCACCGGCACGAACACCGCCGCCCCCAAACTCCTGGGAGCAGCCGCCGCCCTGGCCACCCTGGGCACAGCAACAGTCCTAGCCACCACCCGCCGCCGCACCTCCAAGTAGCGCCCCGGCCCCGCGCCCACCGGCTGCCTCCTACCGGCGGGCGCGGGCCCCCGCCCGGCCCGATCCAGGCCGCCGGTTAGGCTCGTGTATGGCCCAACAGCTTTTGCGCGGGCCGATTACGAGACATCACCACCGACAAGCGGATACCGACAATGGCCCCAGACCTCAAGGGGCTCGCTGGACTTTCGGAAGCCCGTGGCCATTCAGGGGCGTGAGACGCCGGATTTGCTGAGTGTTGGGGCGAGCGCTCCGACTTGACTCTGGACGGCTCGTCGTCCTCGACCTGCTCAGGCGCTGAGGGGGAAGCGGCGGCCCAGGTCGTGGAGGATCGCGGTGTTGAGGCCGTACGCGTGCTTGCACTCGTCGACTACGCGCTGCTTCTCCAGGTCGTCCAGCGGCAGGGCGTCCAGCAGGGCCCGGTAGTCGCGCTTGAAAGAGGCAGGGTTGGGGATCGACTCGAAGACGTAGAACCGCACCCCGTCGCCCTTGCGGTCGAAGCCCCACGTCTTCTCGGCCATCCCGCGGACGATCTGGCCGCCGGAGAGGTCGCCCAGGTAGCGGGTGTAGTGGTGGGCGACCAGCCCGGCGGGCCAGTCCCGGGCGCACTCCGTTATTCGCTCCGCGTACTCCGCCGTGGCGGGCAGCGGCCGCAGGCCGGAGCGCCACTCGGGGCCCCCGAGGTGGGCCAGGTCGCGCTCCAGCTCCGCGGTGCGGGCCAGGTCGAGCCGTACGAACGGGCCCGCGACCGGGTCCTCCGCGAGGCGCTCGGGGACCGACTCCAGGGCCCGGTAGACGAACCAGAGCTGCTCGGTGTACTGCCGGTAGGCGTCCACGCCGAGCCGCCCGCCGAGCAGGTCGCCCATGAAGGCCGACCCGGCGACCTGGGTGTGCTGCTCGTGCGAGGCGGCGCGGAGGAGCGCGGAGAAGGGCGTGGGCGTGGCGTCCAAGACAGCCTCCGGGGTAGGTTAGGGCGACCTAACTTCACCCTTTCCCGACG
Source organism: Streptomyces sp. NPDC059850 (assembly GCF_042731515.1). Lineage (NCBI taxonomy): Bacteria > Bacillati > Actinomycetota > Actinomycetes > Kitasatosporales > Streptomycetaceae > Streptomyces > Streptomyces sp. NPDC059850. The sequence goes on along the minus strand of NZ_JBHWJI010000010.1, from coordinate 125,903 downwards.
ACCTGTCGGCAAAACCTCTGGCTCAGGCTTTACTCACGGGATGACTCAGGGGAGCGTCAGGATCTCCGCTCCGGTGTCCGTCACCACCAGTGTGTGCTCGAACTGAGCCGTCCGCTTGCGGTCCTTGGTCACGACCGTCCAGCCGTCCTCCCACATGTCGTACTCGTACGTCCCGAGCGTCAGCATCGGCTCGATCGTGAACGTCATGCCCGGCTTGATCTCGGTCGTGTGGTGCGGGCTGTCGTAGTGCGGCACGATCAGGCCGGAGTGGAACGACGTATTGACGCCGTGGCCGGTGAAGTCGCGGACGACGCCGTAGCCGAAGCGCTTGGCGTACGACTCGATGACCCGGCCGATGATGTTGATCTTCCGGCCCGGCTTGACGGCCTTGATGGCGCGGGTGAGCGACTCCCGCGTCCGCTCCACCAGCAGCCGCGACTCCTCGTCCACCTCGCCGCACAGGTAGGTGGCGTTGTTGTCGCCGTGCACGCCGTGGATGAAGGCGGTGACGTCGAGGTTCACGATGTCGCCGTCCTGGAGGACGGTGGTGTCCGGGATCCCGTGGCAGATGACCTCGTTGACCGAGGAGCACAGCGACTTCGGGAAGCCGCGGTAGCCGAGGGTGGACGGATACGCGCCGTGGTCGCACATGTACTCGTGCGCGACCCGGTCCAGCTCGTCCGTCGTGACCCCCGGCGCGATGAGCTTCGCGGCCTCCTCCATCGCCCGCGCGGCGATCCGCCCCGCGATCCGCATCCGCTCGATCGTTTCGGTGTCCTGCACCTCGGGCCCCTCATACGGCGCGGGACCCTCCTTCCCGACGTACTCGGGCCGCGGGATCGAGGCGGGGACGGGGCGGGTGGGGGAGAGCTTCCCCGGAACAAGGAGTGACTGGCCAGACATATCAGCGAGTGTATCGGCGCCGGATCGGGCACCATGGCCGCGAGGAAGACCGCGGCGTGAGGTGCGGCGTGACGTATCGAGACGGAGGCCGGGATGGCGCTGTTCAGGAAGGGTCCCGCCGGAAAGCCGGGCGAGTGGTACTACTGCGTCAAGCATCACAAGGTCGAAGAGGGCCCGGAGTGCCGGGCGGCGGACCGCCTGGGCCCGTACGGGACCCCGGAGGAGGCCGCCCGCGCCCTGGAGACGGCGCAGGAGCGGAACGCCGAGTGGCAGAACGACCCCCGCTGGCAGGACGACGCCCCGGGACCGGGCGGCGGTGCCTCGCGGGACGGCACCGCCTAGGCGGTCACAGGGGCCGGGGCTACGGGGTCAGGGGGTCAGGGCAGGATCTCGACGTAGCCGTCGGTCCCGCGCACGCGGATCCGCTGCCCGTCCCGGATCCGACGGGTGGCCCCTTCCACGCCCACGACGGCGGGCAAGCCGTACTCCCGGGCGATCACCGCGCCATGCGTCATCTGGCCGCCCACCTCCGTCACCAGGCCCGTGATGCCGACGAACAGGGGCGACCAGCTGGGGTCCGTGTAGGTCGTGACCAGGATGTCGCCCGCCTCTAGATCGGCGTCCGCCATGTCGAGGATGACGCGGGCCCTCCCCTCGACGGTCCCGGCGGAAACCGGGAGGCCGACCAGGGCGCCGGACGGCACGTCGTCGCGCCGGTACGCCCCGGTGAGGGCCTCGCCGTCCGAGGTGAGCACCCGGGGCGGGGTGAGCGCCTGGTGCGACCGGAACGCCTCCTTGCGCTGCTGGACGAGCTGGTCGTCCACCTGCTGCGTGCGCACGACGTCGTGGAGTTCCTGGAACGTGAGGTAGAAGGCGTCCTCCCGCTCAGGAAGCACATCGGCCCGCACGAGGCGTTCGACCTCCGCCAGCAGGGCCCGCTTGTAGACGAAGTAGCGGCTGACGATGCCGTACTTCGGGTACTCCCGGTACCCGATGAAGGCCCTGACCTGGTCGATCATCCGCTTGGCCGTGTCGGCTCTCCGGTCCCCGTCCGGCAGGGCCCGCAAGCGTGACAGCACGTCCTGTTCCTTCTGCCGGGCCTTCTGCCGCCCCTGCTCGAAGCGCCGTCCGGCGGCGCCCGGCTTGAAGTTCCTGACGTTGTCGAGGATCACGGGCACGAGCGTGGTGGGGCGCTCGCGCCACCGTGGCCTCGTGATGTCGATCTCGCCGACGCAGCGCATGCCGTACCGGTCGAGGTAGGTCTCGATGGCGTCGCGCGCCTCCGTCCCGCCCGCGAGCTTCGCCAGCTCGTCCAGGAAGGCATCGTCCTCGACGCTCTCGGAGCCCTGGAGGAACGCCACCACCTCCGGATGCGGGCGGATCACATCCGCGACGTCGAGCAGCGCCAGTCCCATCTCCGACGTGATGTTGTCGGGGGCGGACAGGGTGAGCGTGTCAGCCGCGTTCTTCTCGCCCAGCCAGTCCTCAAGCTGGTCGTTGAGCCACCACGTGGCCTCCATCCCCGCCATGATCGCGCGCAAGTTCAGCGGATTGCTGACGACGCGCTTGTGCTCCTCGAAGGCCTCCAGCAGGAAGTCGAAAAGCGCCGGTCCGGTCTTCGCCTGGATGTCGCGCTCCAGGGCGGCGACGGACGACTCGCTGCGCTCGATCAGCTCGGTGACGATGGCCGGATCGGCCTCGACCGGGGCGGCCGCGGCGCGGGGCGGCGGCCCGCCGGACTGCGGCCCGCCGGGAGGGGCGTCCGGGGGCGACGGGACGAAATCCTCGCGCTCCAGGACGGTCTCCAGCGCGTCCCTGACCAGCGGATCGCCTCGCCCCACGAGGTCCAGGAGGGCGGTGCGGCTCGCGGGCGCGGCCAGGCGTGGGGTGACGTCGAAGAACAGCCTCCCGGCGGCCTCGTGCATCGGCGCCATGGCCGTCAGCTGCCACATGGAGAGCCCCAGGGGCTTCATGGCGTCGGTCATCATCTGCTGATGGCCGACGGAGATGTAGACGTGATTCTCCCGGTCGCCGGTCTCGGGGATGGGGAACAGCGTCGTGATCGGCCGACTCTGCACGATCTGGAAGCCGTCATCGACCAGGCACCATTCGATGTCCTGCGGGCGGCCGAAGTGCGCTTCGATCCGCCGCCCGATCTCGACGAGCCGCACGACCTGCGCATCCGTCAGCGTCGGCTGCTCCTGCCGCCGCGCGTCGATCGCCACTTCCCGCGTGCCGCCGGTCGGCAGGGCGTGAACGGCCCGCTCTTTGGCGGCGATCGCCTTGGCGACGACGTCGCCGTCCCGCACCGTGAAGACGTCCGGGTTCACCAGGCCGGACACCAGGGCCTCGCCGAGGCCGAAACTGGCGTCCACGGTGGCGACCTTCCGGTTGCCCGTGACGGGGTCGGCCGTGAACAGGACGCCGGACGCGTGCGGGAAGACCATCCGCTGCACGACCACGGCCATGTGGACCGTACGGTGATCGATGCCGTTCCGCTGGCGGTACGTCACGGCCCGCTCGGTGAACAGCGAGGCCCAGCACCGGCTGACGTGCTGGAGGACCGCCGTCGGCCCCACGACGTTCAGGTACGTGTCCTGCTGACCGGCGAAGGAGGCCGTCGGCAGATCCTCCGCCGTCGCGCTGGACCGCACGGCGTAGGCGGCCTGCTCGCCGAGCCGGGCGAGCGCGCCGGTGATCGCCGCCGCGAGATCGCCCGGGATGGCGATCCCTTCGATCGTCCGGCGGATCTGCGCGCTGAGCGTGCGGATCGCGTCCCGGTCGTCCGGGTTCACGCGCGACAACTGATCGAGCCGATCGCCGATCGACGGCGCTTCCGCCACGATCCGCCGGAAGGCGTCCGTCGTCACGCAGAAGCCGGTCGGCACGTGGATGCCGTCGATCCGCGACAGCCCGCCCAGGTGCGCGCACTTGCCGCCGACGACGGCTACCCGCGTCTCGTCGACCTCGTGAAGATCCCACACGTACTGCACGCAGTGTCCCCCTATTTCCGCAGGTAGCGGCTTCGGCCGACGATTCTGCGCCCTGCCCGGGGCCTTGCCGCAAGCCCCCCGGTGCGCTATATCTTGATAGTGGCGAGGAGAGGTCTCCTCGCCTTTGCTTTTGCCTCAGACCCCGTCAGACCGTCAGACCGTCGCGTGGGTCGCGGCGCGTGCCCGTTCCGGATGGCTCAGGACATCGGTGTTGTCGACGAACTGGTCGACGGCGCCGATCGTCGGCAACGAGCGGATGGCCGGGTCGGCGATGCGGGTGGTCAGGGCCTGGGCGAAGCGTTCGGCGTGCAGGACCTGGAAGGGCCGGGAGTGGTACGGCCGGGTGGTGGGGTCGACGGGGTCGGTGAGCCCGAGCTGATTGTGCGCCGTCGCGACGGCCTCGTAGGCGCGGGCCATGTGGTGCTCGCGGTCGTGCCAGTCGGTGGCGGCGAGGGCCGCGGTGAGGACCGGGGCGAGGGCGGGCGCCTGGGCGGTGCGGGCGAAGGCGCTGCCGAGCCACTTGCCGTACGGCGGATAGCGGCGCTCCATGAGCAGGCAGAGCCGCATCAGGTCGCGTACCAGGCGGGAGACGACGACCGCCGAACCGAGTTCGTCGCCCACCTCGCCGCAGCGCCCGACGAACGCTTCCTCCTGGGAGATGCGCTGCCACTGGCAGGCGAGCAGATGGAGCCAGAGGTCGTGGGGGTACCAGCCGAGGCGGGCGCGGGCCGGTGCGAGCTGGCCGAGCCCGTCGTGGAAGACGGCCCCGGCGGTGACCTCGGCGAGGCGCTGCGTGGGGGTGGCCAGCCAGTCCGCCACGGTGATGTCCTCGCGCGGGTCGAAGCCCAGCTGCGCGGTGAACCAGCCGCCCGGGTCGATGACGTCGACCCGGTGATGGACCGCGCCGTCGGTTGCCCGCATGACCCCGATGCCCGCTTCCCCGGTGGGGGCGAAGTGCGTCGGGTAGCCGAGGAAGGTCTTCGGCAGGCGTTCGGAGAGCAGCGCCGTGATCCTCGCGCCGTGGCGCGCGACGTCCCGCGCGTGCAGGAAGATCTGCAGGCGCGGCCCCCACTCGTGGTCGGCGGAGCGGGCGGTGTCGAACCCGAGGACTTCCGAGCCGCTGCCGAGCCGGGCGGCGGAGTACGCGACCCCGGGGGCGGCCTCGTCCAGCAGCGGCCGCACGGCTTCGCGGTAGAAGCGGCGGGACAGCTCCAGCCCGGGGATGAAGGACGGCGTGGTCATGCTGGGGAGGGTGCCGCATCGGCACCTGGCCGGTCGAAGGCTTTTCCCGGCCTGTCAGGGGCCGTGGAGTTCCGTCTCCCACGGCTGGAACGGCGGCTCGACCTGGTAGCCCGGGTCGCAGTAGGCCCGTATCCACTGGGCGGCGCGGTACTGCGCCTCGCCGTCGTTCAGCACCTGTCCGCTCTCGTCGACTTGCAGCACATTGCCGTAGATCGCGAAGACCTGCTCCAGCGGTGAGCCGAACCGGAAGAGGGCCGGGCGGTAGTCGACGTCGTCCAGCAGGTCGACGTCGAGGGTGCCGTTGGCCAGGTAGAAGGCGAAGAATCGGAGCGATGCACGCACGTCGACGGGTAGATGGGCCACCGGCCCATGATGCCTGTTCTGGACACCGGCAGGCACCGGCAGGCACCGGCAGCGGGCGGCGGTGGTGGCCTGGTCGTAGCCCTCCTCAGGATCTGGGCGCGGCCGCGCGGGCGGCCTGCGCGTGTTCGTCCGTGCGCGCGTCGTACGCCATCAGGCGGGGGAGGACTGCCGCCAGCAGGGCCACCGAGGCCACGCAGGCCAGACCGCCCGACCACACCGAGGCCCGTACGCCCGCGAGGGCGGCCGTGGTCCCGGCGCGGACCTGGCCCAGTTGGGGGCCGGTGGCGTACGAGAGCAGCTCGATGCCCGCCAGACGGCCCCGGAGCTTGTCGGGGATCGTCTGGTTCCAGATCGTGGAGCGGAACAGTCCGCTCACCATGTCGCCGCCGCCCGCCACCGTCAGGCACAGCAGCACCAGCCAGATGTTCGACAGCCACCCGGCGGCGGCCATCGCCAGCCCCCAGACCGCCGCGCCCAGGACGACCATCCGGCCGTGCCGGTGGACGCGGGACGTCCAGCCGCTGGTCGCGCTGACCGCCACCGAGCCGACCGAGCCCGCCGCGTACATCAGGCCGAGTGCCCAGGGGACGCCCAGGTCGTCGGCGAGGAAGGGGAAGATCGCGTTCGGGAAGGCGAAGAACATCGCGGCCATGTCGACCGCGTACGTCCCCAGCAGCTCCTTGCGCCGCCAGGCGTAGCGCGCCCCCTCCGCGATCGCCCGCAGCGACGGCGGATCGGCGTCATGGGCGGGCGGGGCCGGGGTGAGACCCAGGGTGAGGAGCAGGGAGGCGACGAACGACAGCAGGTCGAGGCCGTACGCGAGCGGCACGCCCGCGTACGCGACGACCACACCGGCGAGCGAGGGGCCCACGATGGCCGACAGCTGCCAGCGCAGCGAGTTGAGCGCGGCCGCCGCGGTGAGCTGGTCGTGCGGGACGATACGGACCACGACCGCGTCGATGGCCGGGCGCTGCAGCCCCATCAGCGCGCTGGCCAGCGCGGCGACGACGTACAGCGGCCACAGCATGGGCTCCGGCAACAGGCTGTTGACCAGCAGCAGGACGGCGAGCAGCCCGAGCCCGGCCTCGGTGGCGAGGATCAGTTTCCGGCGGTCGACGGCATCGGCGAGCGCCCCGCCGTACAGGCCGAAGACGATGAGCGGCACCAGCTCGACCGCGCCGATCGCCCCCCCCGCCACCGTGGAACCGGTCAGCTCCTTGATCTGCAGCGGCAGCGCCACCATGGTGAGGAAGCTGCCGAAGGCGGTCACCAGGCCCGCCGTCCACATGAGACGGAAGTCGCGGGAGGAGCGCCAGGGGGCGAGGTCCGGCAGCAGCGCCCGGGTCCGCTTGCGTGGGGGCTCCGGCAGGGTTCGGTCGTCTTCGCCGGTCAAGGTCACGAGCGCCCATGATCCGGCCGCGCCGACGCGTACGGCAACCCAATTACGCCCCGGCACACCCCGATTCGGCCTCCGATTCGCCTGCGCGACGGCGACCCCATGCCGGAGGTCCGGGCCCGCCCCCGGTTCCGCCCGCGCGGCCGCGCGCCCCTTGCGGGGACACCGTGCGGTCGTCGCCCCGGGTTGCTGCCGGAGGCGGTGCGGCTGGCGTCTGGGCCTGACGCGGAGGTGTCGGGGCCCGCCTGTCGCGGGGGCGAGGCGGGGTCCAGGGGCGGAGCCCCTGCCGCGCGGCGGAGCCGCATATCGATGCTGCGGGAAGGGGCGGGGTGGGGGAGGAACCCCGGGGCTACCAGCCCGGCGGGGGCGGGGACGTCAGCTGGTCGGCCAGCCGCGCCAAGCGGTCGCGGAAGCGGCGGCGCCCGGGGCGCGGCGGCAGGGTGTTCTCCCCGGCGGCCGCGCTCACCAGGTGCTGGACCGTGTCGAGGTCCAGGTCGGCGCCCTCGGGGGCGGACAGCGCGTCGTGGGCCAGGGCGTGGAGTTCGGGGTCGCCGCCGTCGAGGGCGAGGACGGTGGCGCCGCCCCGGCGGGCGTCGTTGACGCGCTCCAGCAGCCCGGCGCCCGGATCGCCCGGGGTGACCACGAGCAGCGTCTCGCCGCGCCCGGCGGCCTCCAGGCGGCCCAGCCCGACCGCGAGATGCGCGGGCACCGCGCGGCCCACGGGCACGCGGTGGCGGACCAGGGTGGGGGACAGCTCGGGCAGCCCGGACCAGGCGGCCTCGTCGTCGAGGTGCGCGGCCAGGTGCCAGGGCTCGTACTCCTCGCTGCCCACGAGCAGCAGTCCACCCTCGCGCGAGCCCACCGAGCCCCGCAGGGAGCCCGCGAAGCGGCGGGTGGACTGCAACCACTCGGTTCCGGCGAGCACTTCGCGCAGCAGCGCGACCCGTACGGCGTCCATGTGTCCGGATCCTGCCGTGCCCGAGGGGCGGTTGGCGGGGGAATGGGGGGCGCTCACCCCTTTGGGGGCCTTCGCGGTGCGCCTTCGCGGTGCGCCTCCGCGCCAACTGTTCATTGCGCCCTCTCTTGACGCTCTGTGAGGCAAACCCTATGGTCGCCGGACACAAGGGACGTCCTACGTCCCATTTTTCTGGCTGAGCACTCGATCGATTGCAACGGCGCATCGGGAGGGTCTGCATGGCACGCCCGTACGAGGTCTCCGTCCCGTTCCGGGCCGGGACCGGGGGATACGCGAGCTACCGGATTCCGGCGGTGGTGGTGACGCGCGCCGGGACGCTGCTGGCCTTCGCCGAGGCGCGGGTGGGGTCGTCCGCCGACCACGGGGACATCGACCTGGTGCTGAAGCGGTCCGCCGACGGGGGCCGCACCTGGGGCGCGCCCCAGGTCGTCGCCCAGAACGGAAACGGAACAGCGGGCAATCCCGCGCCCGTTGTGCTGGAGGACGGGCCGCACGCGGGCCGCGTCGTCCTGGTGCACGTCCGCAGCGCCGCGTCCGCGACCGAGGACCGGATCCGCCGTGGCGAGGTGTCCGCGGCGGACGGGCGGCGGGTGTGGCTGACGTACAGCGACGACGACGGCGTGAGCTGGAGCGCGGCCCGTGAGATCACCGCGCAGACGAAGCGGCCCGAGTGGCGCTGGTACGCCACCACCCCGGGCCACGCGCTGCGGTTACGCCACGGCGATCACGCGGGCCGGATCGTCGTACCGGCCAACCACTCCCTCCCCCCGACCGTCCCCGGCGACATCGGCACCGAGGGCCGCTACAACGGCGGGCACGACCTGCTGAGCGACGACGACGGCGAGACCTGGCGGATCGGGTACGTGGACGACAACCCGGACGGCTACATCAACGTCAACGAGACGACCGCCGCCGAACTCCCCGACGGGCGGGTCTACTTCAACACCCGCAACGACGCGACCGCGCCCGGCACCCGCGCCGACGCCTGCTCGTACGACGGCGGCGCGACCCTCGCCACCCCCTTCCGGCCGCAGGCCGGGCTGGTGACGCCCGTCGTCGAGGGATGCGTTCTGCACCTCGGCGATCCGAGCGGTGAGCCGGATGTCCTGCTGTACTCCGGCCCCGCCGCCCCCGGCTTCCGGGCCCTGATGACGGTGCGGGCGAGCCGCGACGGCGGCGTCACCTGGCAGCCGGTGCACACCGTGGACGGGCTGCCCGCCGCCTACTCCGATCTGGTCAGGATCGATCAGGACACGGTCGGACTGCTCTACGAGACCGGCGACTTCAGCGCCTACTCGACCATCACATTCCGGCGCGTTCCGGTGGAGGAGCTGGTATGAGGAGCATGTCAGACAGCATGGGACCGCGGCGGCGTGCCGTCCTCGGCGGTGCGGCCGCCGCGGCGGCCGGGTTCACCCTCGCCGGATGCGGCGGGGACGACGACGGGGGCGACGAGCCCAAGGGCCGTAAGAAGGGCCAGAAGATCACCCTGACCTTCTGGTCCTGGGTGCCGGGCATCGACAAGCCCGTGGACCTGTGGAACAGCGAGAACCCCGAGGTCCGGGTCGAGGTCGAGAAGGTGTCGGCGGTCGAGGGCGCCCAGTACGCGAAGATGCACGCCGCGATCAAGGCGGGCAATCCGCCGGACCTCGGCCAGATCGAGTACCCGGTGGTGCCCAGCTTCCTGATCGACAACGGGCTGCTGGACCTCACGAAGCACGGGATCGACCGGTACAAGGACAAGTTCGTCGGCTGGCAGTGGCAGCAGTCGGTGTTCGGCAAGGGCGTGTACGCCGTACCGCAGGCGTCCGGGCCGATGGGGCTGTTCCTCCGTCAGGACCTGTTCGACGAGTGGGGCATCGAGCCGCCCGCCACCTGGGACGCGTACGAGGCGGCTGCCAAGGCGATCCGTAAGAAGGGCGCCTGGATCGAGACCTTCTCGGCGACCAACGGCAACCGCTTCGCGGGCCTCGCCTGGCAGGCCGGGGCGCGCTGGTTCGGTACCGAGGGCGACACCTGGACCGTCTCGATCGACGACGAGCCGACCCGTAAGGTCGCCGACTACTGGGACGCGCTGGTCAAGCAGAAGCTGATCAAGACCATCCCGGACCGGCAGAACGCCTGGTACAAGGACGTCCAGACCGGCGCCATGGCCTCCTGGCTCGGCGCCAGCTGGGGCGACGCGCTGCTGGTCGGCAACGCGCCGAAGACCGCCGGGAAGTGGCGGGTCGTCCCCATGCCGCAGTGGAAGCGGGGGGAGGCGGCGTACGCCAACTGGGGCGGCTCCACGACCGCCGTATTCGCCAAGACCAAGTACCCCAAGGACGCGCTGGACTTCGCGATCTGGCTCAACACCGACCCCGAGTCGATCAAGCTGCTGATCGACAACGGCTACGGCACCCCCGGCGCGAAGCAGGGCTACACCACCTCCGACCTCGACGTCCACCAGGACTTCTTCGGCGGCCAGGCGTACAGCAAGGTGTTCGAGGACGCGAGCAAGGGCGTGGACACCAGCTGGAAGTGGGGCCCGGCCACCGACACCCTCTACCAGCGGCTCGGCGACGCCTTCACGGCGGCCATCGGCGACGGGGCGTCCTTCCGGTCCGTGCTGAAGAAGGTGCAGCGGGACACGATCAGTGATCTGAAGGAAAAGGGCCTGAAGGCGGAGGCCGGATGACGAGCCGGGCGCCGGGCCGGGGGGCGGGTCCGGCGGCAGGCGGCCGGGTACGCCGCCTGACCCGTGCCGAGGCGCGCGGCGCGCGGGCGGCGGCCGGTTTCCTGCTGCCGTTCCTCGCGCTGTTCCTGCTCTGCTTCATCGCCCCCATCGGCTTCGCGCTCTACGAAAGCCTGCTCAAGGTCGAGCGCACCGGGCCGCTCGGCCTCGGCGGCGAGACCAAGGACGTGTGGGCGGGCCTGTCCAACTACACCCACGCCCTTCAGGACGGCCACTTCACCGCCGGATTCGGGCGGGTGCTGCTCTTCGGCGTGGTCCAGATCCCGGTGATGATCGCCTTCGCCACCGCGCTCGCGCTGCTGCTGGAGGCGGCGTCGGCGCGCTGGGTCGGCTTCTTCCGCACCGCCTTCTTCCTGCCGTACGGGGTGCCCGGGGTGATCGCCTCGATCCTGTGGGGCTTCCTCTACGTACCGGGGATCAGCCCGCTGGTGGAGATGGCGCACTCGGCGGGCTGGGAGGTGGACTTCCTGGGCCGCTCCACCGTGCTGTGGTCCATCGCGAACATCGTCACGTGGCAGTTCACCGGCTACAACATGCTGGTGCTGATCGCGCAGCTCAAGGCCGTACCGGGGGAGCTGTACGAGGCGGCGAGGATCGATGGCGCGAGCGCCTGGCAGATCGCCCGGCACATCAAGCTGCCCCTGATCCGGCCCGCCCTCGTGCTCACCACGGTCTTCAGCCTCATCGGCACCCTCCAACTGTTCGCCGAGCCGAAGGTGCTCAAACCGCTCACCAACTCGATCGACTCCGGCTACACCCCCAACCTGGCCGCCTACAACGAGGCGTTCACCAGCAACAACCAGCACATCGCCGCGGCCGAGGCGGTGCTGCTCGCCCTCGTCGCGTGCGTGCTGTCGTTCGGCTTCCTGCGCCTGGTGGGCCAGCGAGGCAAGGGCGGGGAGGACCGGTGAGCCACGTGAACGAGCCCGGCGGCCCCGAGCGCGCCGAGCCGTGGGAGACCCGGTCCCCGGAAACGTCCCCACCGGGACGCCCCGAGGACGTGCCCGCACCACGACCTCGCCCCGGGACGGGCGCGGAATCGGCCACGGGCGCGGACGCCGCCGGACACGGCCGGGCGGCGGGCCAGGCGGGCGCGGGCGACGGGCCCGTCCGGGGTCCCACGCCCGGCGAGGCGAGGCTCCGCGCCGGTGCGGAAGCGCGCACCGGCGGTCCTGGCGACGGGGGCGGCTCCGCACCGGGCGTGGGACGCCCGGACCGCCGACGCGCGCAGCGCGAGCGGCGGCACGCGCAGCGCGACCGGCGGCCGTCGCTGCGGTACCGGATCATCACCGTCTCGCTCCTCGCCGTTGCCGCCGTGTACTTCCTCACGCCCGTCTACTGGCTCGTGGTCTCCTCGACCAAGTCCAGCAGCGATCTCTTCGGCACGTTCGGCTTCTGGTTCCACGACCCGGACCTCTTCGGGCGGCTGCGCCAGGTGCTGACGTACGACGACGGCATCTACGCGCGGTGGTTCGCCAACAGCCTGATGTACGCGGGCGTCGGCGCCATCGCCGCCACCCTGCTGTCGGCCGCCGCCGGGTACGCCCTCGCCAAGTTCCGCTTTCCCGGGCGGGAGGGGATCTTCAACGTCATCCTGGCCGGGGTCCTCATCCCCGGCACCGCGCTGGCCCTCCCCCTCTACCTCCTCTTCAGCCGCATCGGCCTGGCCAACACCTACTGGGCCGTCCTCATCCCCAGCGTGGTCAGCCCCTTCGGGGTGTACCTGTGCCGGATCTACGCGGCGGCCGCCGTGCCCGACTCGCTGATGGAGGCGGCGCGGATCGACGGCGCGGGTGAGGCGCGGATCTTCTCCACGCTGGGGCTGCGGCTGATGACCCCGGCCCTGGTCACCGTCTTCCTGTTCCAGTTCGTGCACATCTGGAACAACTTCTTCCTGCCGCTGGTCATGCTCTCCGACTCCGACCTCTATCCGATCCAGCTCGGCCTGACCTCCTGGACGGGGTACGCGGACCGGCAGCCGGAGCTGTACCAGTACACGGTCGGGGGCGCTTTCCTGTCCGTGCTGCCGCTGATGGTGCTGATGGGCGTCCTCCAGCGGTACTGGCGTACGGGGCTGACGGAGGGGAGCGTGAAGGCATGACGTGGGCGTGACAGTATCGCTGTCATGACTACTCCTGACGGTACGACCGCCACCAACGAAGCCCCCGCCAAGAAGGCCCCCGCCAAGGACCCGTGGGACCTCCCGGACGTCTCCGGCCTGGTCGTCGGCGTGCTCGGCGGCACCGGTGACCAGGGCCGAGGCCTCGCCTACCGGCTGGCCCGGGCCGGTCAGAAGGTGATCATCGGCTCGCGCGCGGCGGAGCGGGCGCAGACCGCGGCCGAGGAGCTGGGCGGCGCGGACCTGGGCATCGAGGGCGCGGACAACGCCGAGTGCTCGCGGCGCAGTGACATCGTGATCGTCGCGGTGCCGTGGGAGGGCCACGGCAAGACGCTGGAGTCGCTGCGGGAGGAGCTGAGCGGCAAGCTCGTCATCGACTGCGTCAACCCGCTGGGCTTCGACAAGAAGGGCGCGTACGCACTCAAGCCGGAGGAGGGCAGCGCCGCCGAGCAGGCCGCGGCCCTGCTCCCGGACTCCCGGGTCACCGCCGCCTTCCACCATCTGTCGGCCGTGCTGCTCCAGGACCCGGAGATCGCGGAGATCGACACGGATGTGATGGTGCTGGGCGAGTCCCGCGCGGACACCGATGTGGTGCAGGCCCTGGCCGCCCGCATCCCCGGTATGCGGGGCGTCTTCGCGGGGCGGCTGCGCAACGCCCACCAGGTCGAGTCCCTGGTGGCCAACCTGATCTCGGTCAACCGCCGCTACAAGGCCCACGCGGGCCTGCGCATCACCGACGTCTGAGGACATCGTCAGGGCGACCCGTACGCCCCGGCGGGGCATGGGCGACAATGTCGGAAGCGCGTCACCCCCGACAGGACCCCACAGGAGCCACCCCCATGCCCCGCCTCGCCGTCTACGCCCTCCTCGTCTGCGCCCTCACCGTCGCGGCGGCCGTCGTCTCGTTCGCGCGGGGCAGCTGGCTCGGCGTCGTCTGGGTGCTGCTCGCCGGGATCTCGTCCAACATGGCCTGGTTCTACGTCCACAGGGCGAAGGCCGAGCGGGAGGCGGAGCGCGAGGCGGCGGGCGCCCCGGGCGCTACGAGCTGATCCCGGGCAACTGCGGCTGGCCCTGCCAGAAGCGGAAGAACTCCTGGCCGAAGTAGGTCTCGAACGGTGTCACCCCGAGCCCCCGCATGATCGCGTCGACCGCGTCGAAGAAGACCTGGTTGACCTCGGGTATCCACAGGATGCCGAAGACCGCGAGCAGCCCGAACGGCGCGTACGGCTCGACCTGCCGCCGGACGCGGTGGGACAGCCACGGCTCGATCACCCCGTACCCGTCCAGCCCCGGAACCGGCAGCGAGTTCAGGATCGCGGCGGTGACCTGGAGCAGCGCCAGGAACGCCAGCGCGAAGCGGAAGACCACCGGTATCTGGTCGGCGGTGCCGAGCCAGAACGGGGCGGTGAGCGCGGCGGCGAACAGCACGTTCGTCAGCGGCCCCGCGGCCGAGATCAGACTGTGCCGCCAGCGGCCCTGGATCCGGTGCCGCTCGATGAAGACCGCCCCGCCCGGCAGCCCGATCCCGCCCATGATCACGAAGATCAGCGGCAGCACGATGCTCAGCGCCACATGCGTGTACTTCAGCGGGTTGAGGGTCAGATAGCCCTTCGCGCCGATCGACAGATCACCGCCGTGCAGCGCGGTGCGGGCGTGCGCGTACTCGTGCAGACACAGCGAGACGACCCAGCCGGAGACCACGAAGAGGAAGACGGCGAAGCCGGGGCTGGCCGAGTAGTCCGTCCACACCGCCCACGCGGACACGAGCATGATCGCGACCAGGCCGAGAAAAACAGGACTGATCCGCCGCTCACGGCGGCTGATGGCGGTGGTCATGCGCGAGGTTTCTCCGTCCGGTACCTGATCATGGTGCGTCGTACGGTGCCCCGCTCGACTCCCGGGAAACGTCGGACAGGGGGCCGGGAGTTCCGGACACCGCGACCGTCCGGTAAGCGGACGGGCACGCTCCGGGAGCGGATGAACGGTGAGGTGTGACCGTCGACAACAATGGGGCCGTGCGCTACGCCATCCTCGGCACCACCCAGGCCCACCACGACGACGGCACCCCCGTCGACCTCGGGGGCGCGCGGCTGCGTGCGCTGCTGACCGCGCTCGCCCTGGCGCCGGGGCGGCTGCGGACGAACGGGGCGCTCATCGCTGAGGTCTGGGACACCGACCCGCCCGCCGACGAGAACGGCGCGCTGCAGGCCCTCGTCGGGCGGCTGCGGCGGGCCGTCGGCAAGGCGGCCATCGCGTCCGGGCCCGGCGGCTACCGGCTGTGCGCCGAGCCCGACGACGTCGATCTGCACCGCTTCGTACGGCTCGCGGAAGAGGGCGCCCGCGCGCTCGCCGACGGCGACCCGGCCAAGGCCGCCGCCCGCTACGACGACGCCCTCGCCCTGTGGCGCGGCCCGGCGCTCACCGACCTGCCCGACGGGATGGCCTCGGCCGCCCGCGCCGAGGCCCAGCGGCTGGACGCGCGGCGCGGCCGGATCGCCGCCGGGCTCGCCCTCGGCGACGCCGCCCGGACCCTGCCCGCGCTCGCCGAGCTGTGCGACGCCCACCCCCTGGACGAGCCGCTGCACGCGCTGCGCATCCGCGCCCTGCGGGACACCGGCCGCCCCGCGGAGGCGCTGGCCGCGTACGAGGCGATCCGGGCGGAGATCGCCGACCGGCTGGGCGCGGACCCGGGCCCCGAGCTGCGCGCCCTGTACGGAGAGCTGCTGACCCCCGAGCGGTCCGAGCAGCCGCAGCAGCCCAAGCCGACCAAGCCGCCCAAGGCCCCGGTGCCGCAGCGGGGCGGGCGCCGCGGTGGCAATCTGCGGGCCCGGCTCACCAGCTTCGTCGGCCGGGAGGCCGACCTCGCGGTGCTGCGCACCGATCTGGCCGCGCACCGGCTGGTCACCCTCCTGGGGCCCGGCGGCGCCGGGAAGACCCGGCTGTCCCAGGAGGCCGCCGAGTCGGTCGCCGACGCCTGGCCGGACGGGGTGTGGCTGGCCGAACTCGCCCCCGTGGACGACCCGAAGACCGTGCCCGAGACGGTGCTGACCGCGCTCGGCGCGCGCGAGACCGTCATCCGGGGCAGCGCCGCCGAGGGGCTGCGCGCCGCCGCCGACCCGGCCGCCCACGATCCGCTCACCCGGCTCGTGGAGCACTGCGAACCGCGCCGGATGCTGATCGTGCTCGACAACTGCGAGCATCTGGTCGAGGCCGCCGCCCGGCTCGCCGACTCCCTGCTGGCCCGCTGCCCCGGCGTCACCGTCCTGGCCACCAGCCGCGAACCGCTCGCCGTCCCGGGCGAGTTGGTGCGCCCGGTGGAGCCGCTGCCGGATCCGGTCGCGCTGCGGCTGTTCCAGGAGCGCGGCGCGGCGGCCCGCCCCGGCTTCCGCACCGACGACGACCCGGCCGCGTGCGCCGAGATCTGCCGCCGCCTCGACGGTCTGCCGCTGGCCGTCGAACTGGCCGCCGCCCGGCTGCGGCTGCTCACACCCCGGCAGATCGCCGACCGCCTCGACGACCGCTTCCGCCTGCTGACCAGCGGCAGCCGTACCGTGCTGCCCCGCCAGCAGACGCTGCGCGCCGTCGTGGACTGGTCCTGGGACCTGCTCGACGCCCGCGAGCGCACCGTCCTCGCCCGCCTCTCGGTCTTCGCGGGCGGCTGCGACCTCCCGGCGGCCGAGGCGGTCTGCGGCGATCCGGGGGACCGGACCCCGGTGGACCCCCGGGACGTGGCCGCGCTGCTCGGCTCCCTGGTCGACCGGTCGCTGGTGGTGGCCGCGCCGGGAGCGGACGGCGCCGACGGCGAGATGCGCTACCGGCTGCTGGAGACCGTCGCCGAGTACGCGGCCGAGCGGCTGGACGAGACGGGGGAGCGGGCGGTGGTCGAACGGCGGCACCTGGTCGCGTACCGGGAGCTGGCCCGTACCGCCGACCCCCTGCTGCGCGGCCGCGAGCAGCGCGTCTGGCTGGCCCGGCTGGAGACCGAGCACGAGAACCTGCGCACCGCGCTGCGCCGGGCCGTCGCGGCGGGCGACGAGCAGGAGGCGCTGTGTCTGGTGCTGTCGCTCGGCTGGTTCTGGAATCTGCGCGGCCACCGCGGCGACGGACGCCACTGGGCGACGGCCGCGGCGCGGCTGGGCCCCAACCCGTTCGCGCCGCCCGTCGCCCCCGCGCCCCCGCTGTACACGAGCTGTACGGCCGCCCCGCCGCCGATGGAGCCCGAGATGCTGGAGGAGGCCCGGCGCGGGGTGCGGCTGTTCGCGCTGGCCAACCTCGAAGGCAACATGAAGGCGATGGACGACGACGAGACCCGGCAGGAGATGCGGGGCATCGCCGCCGCCTACCGCCCGGGGCTGCCGCAGAACTGCCGGGTACCCGGCGTCATGTGGTTCTTCGCGGTGCTGCTGACGGGCGACCTCGCCCTGATGCGGGAGGTCGTGGACCAGGCGGTGCGCACCAGCCGGAAGCTGGGCTACAGCTGGGAGCTGGCCTTCACCCTCCAGATGCGGGCCAAGGTGATGACCCAGCGCACCGGCGGCGATCCCGGGGAGCAGGCGCGCAGGGACGCCGACGAGAGCCTGGAGCTGTTCATCCAGCTCGGGGACGCCTGGGGCGTGGCCGAGGCGCTGTCCGGGCGCGGCGAGACCCTGGAGCTGATCGGCGACGGCCGGGCCGCGGCCGACGACTACCGCGCGGCGATCCGCTACGCCGAGGAGCTGGACGCGCACGCCCAAGTGGTGCTGCTCAGGGCCCGGCTGGCGGGGCTGCACGTCGAGCACGGGGACGAGACGGAAGCGGCGGAGGGCGAGCGGGTCCTGCGCGAGCTGCTGACGGAGTCCGCGCAGGCGGATGCCGAGGCCGCGGCGTACGTCCGGATGCATCTGGCCCACCGGTACGGCGTCACGGGCCGGGTGGCCGAGGCCCGGGAGCTTCTGGCGGTGCTGCACGAGGAGTTCGCCAACCGGGCGCTCGATCTGTTCCAGGGCCTGGTCGAGGGGATGGTGGCCTGGCTGGACCTGATCGACGGACAGCCCGGAGAGGCGCTCACCCGGATCAGGCGGGCGCTCGTGAAGACCAGTGACCTCATGGCCCAGGTGGTCGCCCCGCAGGTGCCGGTGGTCCAGCTGATGACCGCCGCGCGGGTGCTGGCCGCCCTCGGCGGCGCGGAGCGGGCCGCGCTCGCGGCCCGGCTGCTCGGCGCGTACGACGCGCTGCGGCCCGGCATCCAGCGGATCCCCGCCAGCGAGCGGGAGGACCGGGCGGCGGGCGAGGCGGCGGTGCGGGTCTGGCTGGAGGACGGGAGTTACGAGCGGGCGTACGCGGAGGGCGGCGGCCTCACCGTGCAGGAGGCCGCCGCCCTCGTCTGAACCACCGCGTACCGCCGCTCAGGTCTTGGTGCGGAACTTCCGCACCGCCAGCGGCGCCGTGATCACCGTGATGGCCACCGCCCACACCAGGGCGACGGTCACCGGATGGGCGAGCGGGCCGTGGCCGCTGGTGAGCGACCGCGCGGCGTCGGCGAGCTGGGAGAGCGGGTTGTACTTGGTGAAGGTCTGCAGCCAGCCCGGCATGGTGCTGGTCGGCGCGAAGATCGACGAGCCGAACTGCAGCGGCATGATCACCAGGAAGCCGATGCCCTGCACCGCCTGCGGCGTCTTCAGCGACAGCCCCAGCAGCATGAAGATCCAGGTCAGCGAGGACCCGAAGGCCAGGGCCAGGGCCACCGCGAGCGCCAGCTCGGCCGGGCCGGTCTTCAGCTCGAAGCCCATGATGAAGCCCATGATGAGCAGGATGAGGGTGGACACCAGCATCCGCCCGGTCTCCACGATCAGCTTGGCGACCAGCACCGAGGAGCGGGCTATCGGCATCGTGCGGAAGCGGTCCATCACCCCCTTGCGGAAGTCGTCGTTGACGCCCGTGCCGACCGACATCGCGATGTTCAGCCCGCCCATCGCCATCATCCCGGGGATGAAGTAGTTGACGTACTCACCGCGGTCGCCGCCCGATACCGCGCCACCGAAGACGTAGGTGAACAGCAGCGAGAAGACGATCGGCATCATCAGCGCGTCGAACATCGACTCCGGGTCCTGCTTGATCTGCAGGGCGTTACGGCGCACCAGTGCGCCGATGTGCCGGAGATTGGCGCGCAGCCCGATCCGACCCTCGTCGGGCAGGCCTTGGGCGGACGCGGTCATCGTTGCCGCACTCATGCCGCAACCTCCTCAAGGGCCTTGTCGCTGCTGTCGGTCTTGGTGTCCTCGGGGGTCGAGGTCTTCTGGCCGGTGATGGCCAGGAACACCTCGTCCAGGCTGGGCAGATGGGTGTCGATCCCGGCGATCGCGAAGCCGCGCTCGCCGAGCAGCCCGATCACCGCGGTCAGCTGCTCGTCGCTGACGATCGGCACGTTGACCAGGCCCTCTTCCACGTCGGCGGTCGCGCCGCCGACACCGTCGAGCCCGGCCTGCGCTATGGCCCCGACCATCCGGTTCAGCTCACCGGGGTCGGAGGGGCGGATCTGCAGGGTGCGCCCGCCGACCTTGGCCTTCAGCTCGTTCACCCGGCCCTCGGCGATGATCTTGCCGCGGTCGATGACGGTGAGGTCGTGCGCCAGCTGCTCGGCCTCCTCCATGTACTGGGTGGTCAGCAGCACCGTGGAGCCCTCGGCGACCATGCGCTTGACCTCGTCCCACACCTCGTTGCGGGTGCGGGGGTCAAGGCCGGTCGTCGGCTCGTCCAGATAGAGCACCGCGGGCCGCCCGATCATGGAGGCGGCCAGGTCGAGACGGCGCCGCATACCGCCGGAGTAGGTGGCCGCGGCCCGCTTCGCGGCGTCCGTCAGCGAGAACCGCTCCAGCATGGCGTCCGCGCGCGCCCTGGCCTCCTTGCGGGAGAGATCGAGCAGCCGCCCGATCATGTACAGGTTCTCCCAGCCGGAGAGCTTCTCGTCGACCGAGGCGTACTGCCCGGTCAGACCGATCGTGCGGCGCAGCTGCCGGGGCTGCCGCACCACGTCGTACCCCGCCACGACGGCGGTGCCCGCGTCCGGCACCAGCAGGGTGGACAGACAGCGGACGAGGGTGGTCTTCCCGGCGCCGTTGGGGCCGAGCACACCGAGGACGGTGCCTTCCGGCACGTCCAGATCCACCCCGTCGACCGCCTTGGTGTCGCCGAAGTGCTTGACCAGCCCCCGTACTTCGACGGCGTTGCCGTCCCTGATCTTGTGTTCCTGTCGCGTCATGTAGTAAGCGTGACACCCCCCGCCGACAGATCACCGACAAGCAGCAGACAGCCCGCCGACGGGGGACGGTCGGCGGGCTGTCGATGTACCGCGATGGTCTCGGTGTGCCTACTCGGTGCGCCTAGTGGAACGAGTGCTCCTCGGCCGGGTACGCCCCGCCGACGACATCCTCGGCGAACGCGCGCGCCGCGTCGCCCAGTACCTCCCGCATCCGGGCGTACTGCTTGACGAAGCGCGGCACCCGGCCGCCGGTCAGGCCCGCCATGTCCGTCCACACCAGCACCTGGGCGTCGCACCCGGCGCCCGCGCCGATGCCGACCGTCGCGATCTGCAGCGAGCGGGTGACCTCGGCGGCCAGTTCGGCCGGGACCAGCTCCAGGACCACGGCGAAGGCGCCCGCGTCCTGCACGGCCTTGGCGTCGCGCAGCAGCTGCTGCGCGGCCTCCTCGCCGCGGCCCTGCACCGGGTAGCCGCCGTACGCGTTGACGGACTGCGGGGTGAGGCCGATGTGCGCCATGACGGGGATGCCGGACTGGACGAGCAGTTCGATCTGGTGGGCGGAGCGCTCGCCGCCCTCCAGCTTGACCGCGCCCACCCCGGCCTCCTTGACCAGCCGGGTGGCGTTGCGCAGCGCCTGGACCGCGCCCTCCTGGTACGAGCCGAAGGGCAGGTCGCCCACGACGAGGGCGCGCTTGGTGCCGCGTACGACGGCGGCGGACAGCAGGGCGACCTCGTCCATCGTGACGGGCACGGTGGACTCGTAGCCCAGATGGCAGTTGCCCATCG
This sequence comes from Streptomyces sp. NPDC059850, assembly GCF_042731515.1. Taxonomy (NCBI): domain Bacteria; kingdom Bacillati; phylum Actinomycetota; class Actinomycetes; order Kitasatosporales; family Streptomycetaceae; genus Streptomyces; species Streptomyces sp. NPDC059850. Next base: position 105,154 of record NZ_JBHWJI010000010.1, on the reverse strand, counting down.
AGTCGCCGACCAGCATGACGGGGATGCCCGCCTCGTCGAAGACGGAGGCGGTCATCGCGTCATAGGCGGTGAGCATGGGCCACTTCTCGCCGCGCTCCTTGGCGGCGGCGATGTCGCGGACGGTGACCCGGCGGGACCCCGTCCCCCCGTACAGCGCCTTCGACGGCCGCTTTTCCGGATTTTGTGGCTTTTGCGCAGGGCTGACGTGCGTCATTACGACGGCTCCTGTTCGTCATCTCGAGGCGCCCTGACGGCGTCCCCGGACCACCCCCATGCTGGCACGCCTCCCGGCGCTCCGAAAGTAGGGACATTCGAGTACGGATGGACATTCGATGGACAAAGGCTCGCAAAGTCTTGCCCATACGAGACGGGACCGTATCGAAACGGTCTTAGCCTGGGCCGCATGGCAGCAGCACCCTCCGCCGAGGCGATCCACCGCAGACGCTGGGCGATCCTGGTCGTCCTCATGGTCAGCGTCCTGGTCGTCGTCCTGGACAACTCGATACTCAACGTGGCGATGAAGACCATCTCCACCCCGGAGCCCACCGGTCTCGGCGCCACCCAGAGCCAGCTGGAGTGGGCCATCAACGCCTACACGCTGGTCTTCGCGGGGCTGCTGTTCACCGCCGGGCTCCTCGGCGACCGGCTCGGCCGCAAGAAGGTGCTGCTCGGCGGCATGGCCGTGTTCGGCATCGGCTCGGTGCTCGCCGCCTTCTCCTCCTCGCCCGGCGAGCTGATCGGCTTCCGGGCGCTGATGGGCCTGGGCGCGGCCTTCGTGATGCCCGCCACCCTGGCCATCCTGGTCAACGTCTTCGAGCGCGACGAGCAGGCGAAGGCCATCGGCATCTGGGTCGCCGCCGTCGGCCTGGCCATCGCCATCGGGCCGATCACCGGTGGTCTGCTGCTGGAACACTTCTGGTGGGGCTCGGTCTTCTTCGTCAACGTCCCCGTCGTGGCCGCCGGGATCACCGCGATGGTGCTGCTCGTCCCCGACTCCCGGGACCCGGCGCCCGGCCGCCTCGACCCGCTGGGCGTGCTGCTGTCCGTCGTGGGCCTGGTGCTGCTGGTGTACGGCATCATCAAGGGCGGCCAGCTCGCCGACTTCACCGACGCCCAGGTGCTGGCCACGATCGGCGCCGGGCTTCTCGTCCTGGGCCTGTTCGTCTGGCACGAGAAGCGCAGCGACCATCCGGCCATCGATGTCAATTACTTCCGGAACCCGGCCTTCTCGGCCGCCATCGCCGCCGTCGCGCTGGTCTTCTTCGCGCTCATGGGCGTGACCTTCTTCATGGTCTTCTACATCCAGAGCGTGCGCGGCTTCAGCGCCCTGGACTCCGGGCTGCTGCTCCTGCCGCTGGCCGCCGCGCAGCTGCTGTTCGCGCCGCGCGCCCGGCTGGTGGTGGAGCGGTTCGGCGCCCGCGTCGTGTGCACGGGCGGGATGCTGCTGGTGGCCGCCACCATGGCCGGGTTCCTGCTGCTGGACACCGATTCGCCGCTGTGGGTGCTGGAGGTGCTGTTCTTCTTCCAGGGCGCGGGGATGGCGCACATCATGCCGCCGGTCACCACCGCGATCATGCAGGCGCTGCCGCGCGAGAAGGCCGGTTCCGGCTCGGCCCTCAACAACACGTTCCGGCAGGTCGGCGGCGCGCTCGGGGTGGCTGTCCTCGGCTCGGTGCTCTCCGCCACGTACCGCGAGGGCATCCAGGGCACCCTCGCCGCCGTCCCCGGTCTTTCCCCCTCCGCACGGCACTCGGCGGGCGAGTCCATCGAGGCCACCGTCGGCCTCGCCGAGCGGCTGGGGCCCGCGGGGCACGCGCTGCTGGGGCCCGCGCACGACTCCTTCGTCCACGCGATGCACCTCACCGCGCTCGGCTCGTCCGGTGTCGCCCTCTTCGGCGCGCTGGTCGTGGCGGCCTTCCTGCCCGGCAAGGACGCGGACGACGGCCCCGGCAGCGGGCAGCCACGGGAGCAGGCCGGGGCGGGGGCCGACCGATGACCGCGCCCCCGGCGCACGGACTCCCGCTGCGCGGGCGGCCGCGCAACGCCGCCACCGACGCCGCGATCATCGAGGCCGTGCTGCGGCTGCTGGAGGAGGGCTCATCCGTCGGCGCGCTGTCTATCGAGGGGATCGCGCGCGCGGCGGGTGTGGGCAAGGCCACCGTCTACCGCCGCTGGTCCGGCAAGGACGCGCTGATGCTGGACGTCCTGCGGTCGCTGGAGGAGCCGGGTCCGGAACCGGCCGGGGTCTCGGTCCGCGACGACCTCGTCACCGTCCTGGAGTTCATGCGGCGGCGCGGGCTGGCCAAGCGCAACTCCCTCGTACTGCGCGGCATCCTGGCCCAGATGCACGCCGACCGGAAGCTGTGGCGGGCGTACGACGAGAACGTCATCGAGGTCCGCCGGGAGCTGCTGCGGTCGGTGCTGCGGCGGGGCGTCGCGAACGGTGAGATCCGGGCGGACACCGATCCCGAGCTGCTGGCCGACCTGTTCACCGGGCCGATGCTGTCGCGCGCGATCCTGCACGAGTGGCGGGAGCTGCCGGAGGGGCTGGCCGAGCGGATCGTGGACACCGTTCTGGAGGGGGTCTCGGCGCGCGGCTGAGAGCGCGTATGCGAGCGTAGGACGGACGGCGCGTCCCGATGCCTTTGTGCCTGTTGCGTCACAACCGCCCCTGGTGCCGCGGGATGCGGAACCTGGGCATACCGGTTGGGCGTCCACCGGGCAGGGACGCCCGGTGGGGGCGTCGGGAATGCCCTGGTCATCGCCTAGGGTCTTGACCGATAGGCGGGCGAGCGGCAAGTGAGGGACGGACAGCGCATGGTGCAGGCGTACACGCGGGAGACCGGACAGTCCGGGGGCGCACCCCAGCCGGCCGGCTCCGGGTTCGGTCGCCTGCGCGACCGGCTCCGGCACAGCCGCGGAATCTGGCGGCGCGGCCTGGTGCTCGCGGCGTTCGCGGTCCTGCTCACGCTGATCATGGTCTTCCACGCCGACATCCCCAACCGCGTCGGCAACCTGGGCAGCCTGCTGGAGACCTTCCTGCCGTGGCTGGGCGTGTTCCTCCCGGTGCTGCTGGTGCTCGGCCTGGTGCGGCGGTCGGCGAGCGCGCTGGTGGCGCTGGTGCTGCCGGTCACCGTCTGGCTGAACCTCTTCGGCGGGCTGATGTTCTCCGACAAGTCCGGCGGCGACGGCGACCTGACCGTCGTCACCCACAACGTCAACGCCGACAACTCCGACCCGGTCGCCACCGCGAAGGACGTGGCCGCCTCGGGCGCCCAGGTGGTGGCGCTGGAGGAGCTGACCGACAGGGCCGTGCCGACGTACCAGAAGGCGCTCGCGGGCGAGTACCGCTACCACGCCGTGCAGGGCACGGTCGGGGTGTGGAGCAAGTACCCGCTGTCCGGGACCAAGCCGGTCGACATCAAGATGGGCTGGACCCGGGCGCTGCGCACCACGGTCACCACGCCGGAGGGCGAGGTCGCCGTGTACGTCGCCCATCTCCCCTCGGTGCGGGTGAAGTTCAACGCGGGCTTCACCGCCGGGCAGCGCGACGCGAGCGCCGAGGCGCTGGGCGAGGCCATCCGTGACGAGCCGCAGGACAAGGTGATCCTGCTCGGCGACCTGAACGGCACGATGAACGACCGTTCGCTGGCCCCGGTCACCTCGCAGATGCGCTCCGCGCAGGGCGCGGCGGGCGACGGCTTCGGCTTCAGCTGGCCCGCCTCGTTCCCGATGGCCCGCATCGACCAGATCATGGTGCGCGGGGTGAGCCCGGTCTCTGCCTGGGCTCTGCAGCAGACGGGCAGCGATCACCTTCCGCTGGCGGCGTCCGTTACCCTCTGAGCCTGCCAATCGAAGATCTAACAAGCTGTTCACCTTGAGGATGGTGCTCCGGAAATAAAGCGCGTGAGAGACTTTGTTCCGGTAGAGAACATACGCGCGATCTCCTCTTCCTCACCGCTTGTGAAAGGTCTCTCATGCCCCTGGCACTGCTCGCCTTGGCGATCTCTGCCTTCGGTATCGGCACCACAGAGTTCGTGATGATGGGCCTGCTGCCCAACGTCGCCGACGATCTGAGCACCTCGGTGCCGACCGCTGGCTATCTCGTCTCCGCCTATGCCATCGGCGTCGTCATCGGCGCCCCGCTGCTCACCGCCCTCGGCGCGCGCATCCCGCGCAAACGCATGCTCGTGCTGCTGATGGGGCTCTTCACGGTCGGCAACCTCGCCTCCGCCCTCGCCCCCTCGTTCGGGCTGCTGCTCGCCGGGCGGGTGCTCGCCGGACTGCCGCACGGCGCGTTCTTCGGCGTCGGCGCGGTGGTCGCCTCCCGGCTGGTGAGCGAGGAGAAGCAGGCCCGCGCGGTCGCCACCATGTTCCTGGGGCTGACGATCGCCAACATCGTCGGCGTGCCGGTGGGCACGGCGCTCGGCCAGGGTCTTGGCTGGCGCGCCACCTTCCTCGTCGTGACCGGCATCGGCCTGGTGGCCATGGCCGCGCTCGCCCGGCTCGTGCCGCAGGTGCCGCGGGACCAGCACGGCGGCCTCGGCCACGAGCTGCGCGCCCTCGGCAACCGTCAGGTGCTGCTCGGGCTGCTCACCGCGGTCTTCGGCTTCGCCGGTGTCTTCGCCGTCTACAGCTACCTGGCCTCGATGGTGACCGAGGTCACCGGCTTCGCCGAGTCCTCCGTCACGATCGTGCTCGCCCTCTTCGGCATCGGCATGACCCTGGGCGCGCTGGTCGCGGGCCCGCTCACCGACCGCGCGCTGCGGCCCACGCTGTACGGGTCTCTGGCGGCGCTGGCCGTGATGCTGGTGGTGTTCAACTTCACCGTGCACATCAAGTGGGCGGCGCTGGTCTCGGTCGTCCTGCTCGGCGCGGTGGGCTTCATGACCACCACCCCGCTGCAGATGCTCGTCATGAACAAGGCGAAGCACGCCCCGACCCTCGCCTCCGCCTCCAACCACTCCGCGTTCAACCTCGCCAACGCGGGCGGCGCCTGGATCGGCGGCGTCGCCATCGCGGCGGGCTGGGGCTGGACGTCCCCGACCCTGGTCGGCGCGGCGCTCGCGGTGGTCGGCCTGGCGATAGCGGTGATCGCGGGGCTGCTGGACCGAGGCTCCTCGGAGAAGTCCCGCGTCGTGGCGGGCAGTGAATCGGTCCCCACGCTGTCCGAGGTGCGCTGACCCTTTCTGTTACGAACGCGCCCCCGCCGCACGGCGGGGGCGCGTCTGTCTACGGCACCGTCAGCACGATCTTCCCCCGGACGCGGCCGGTGGCGCTCAGCTCATGGGCCTTCGCCGCGTCCGCCAGCGGGAACACCTCGTGCAGCGGCACCCGGAACCGGCCCTCTTCGGCCAGCGCCGCCGCCACCGCGAGCCCGTCGTTGCCGGGCGCGTCCCCGCTGCCCGCCCAGGTCAGGTGGACGCCGTGGTCCTGCGCGGCCATGTCGGCCACCGACACCACCCGCCGGGCGTCCCCCGCGATGGCGACGAGGTCCGGCAGCGAGCCCGAGCCCGCCGCGTCCAGCACCGCGTCGACCCCGCCGGGCGCCGCGACCCGGTCCGCGAGCCCGGGGCCGTAGGTGGTGGGCGTCGCCCCGAGCCCGGTGAGGAACGCGTGGTTCGCCTCCCGGGCCGTGCCGATCACGGTGGCCCCGCGGGCGGCCGCGAGCTGGATCGCCGTCGTGCCGACGCCCCCGGCCGCGCCCTCGATCAGCAGCGTCGTGCCCGCCGTGACGCCCAGCAGATTCAGGGCGCGGGTCGCGGTCTCCACATTGGCCGCCGCGCCGCCCGCCTCCTCCCAGCTCAGCGCGTCCGGCTTGGCGGCCCAGGCGGCCAGTACGGCGAACTCGGCCGCCGCGCCCCCGAGCCGGCCGATGTCGACCACCCCGAAGACGGCGTCCCCGACCGCGACGCCCGTCACGCCCTCACCGATCTCGTCCACGACTCCCGCGGCGTCCACCCCGGGGATATGCGGCAGGGCGAGCCCGAGCCGCAGCTCCTCGGGGATCGCCCCGGAGCGCAGCTTGTGGTCCGCCGGGGTGACCCCGACGGTCCGTACGGCGATACGGATCTCACCCGGCCCGGCGTGCGGTTCATCGGCCTCGCCGATGGTGAGGACGTCGGATGGGCCCAGCTCTGAGTACTGAAGCGCAAACATGTGGCTGACGCTAACAGCGAACCGGAACAGGGCGTCCGTTTCGCCTTAAAGTGAGAGACATGATCGACGAACCGTCTCGGAAGCGCACCGACGCCCGCCGCAACCGCGACCGCATCATCGAGGTCGCCGGTGCCACGTTCGCCGCTCAGGGGCTCGATGTGCCGATGCGCGAGATCGCCCGCCGGGCCGGTGTCGGGCCCGCGACGCTCTACCGCCACTTCCCCGCGAAGGGAGACCTGGTCGCCGCGACCTTCGCCGATCAGCTGGACCACTGCGTGGCGACCCTCGACGCCGCCCTCGCCGACCCCGACCCCTGGCGCGGGTTCTGCGTGTTCATCGAGAAGGTGTGCGCGATGCAGGCCGACGACCGGGGCTTCACGGCCGCCTTCCTCGCCACCCTCCCCGGCACGCTGGCCACCGACTTCGAGCGCGTCCGCGACCACCACCTGCGCCGCTTCGCCGAGCTGACGCGGCGCGCCAAGCAGAGCGGACACCTGCGGGCCGACTTCGTACCGGACGACATCAAGCTGCTGATCATGGCCAACGGCGGCATCGGTACGGAGTCTCCAGCCGCCTCCCGCCGCCTGGTGGCCCTCCTGCTCCAGTCCCTGCAAGCCCACCCCACCACCCCGCCAGCCCCTCTGCCACCGCCGGTTCTTCCCCCACCCCGCCCCTTCCCGTAACCAGGAGCTCCGCCCCTGCACCCCGCTCCTCAAGCGCCGGAGGGGCTGGACCCGGCGCACCCGGAGCCGGACCCGAGGACACCGGCGGGTGGCCGCCGACAGCGCGGAGGGGCGGGGTCGCTCCCACCCCCGCCCGACACCCGGCCACCGGGCGGGCCGGAACCGTGCCCGGGGTTGGGACCACCGGCGGGGGGTCGCTACTCGGCGGAGGGGGCGGGGTCGCAGGGGTGGGGTCCTGGACGCTGACGTGTATTTGTGGCGCCGTGGACTTCCGGCCGACCCCACGTTCCCGGGCGGCGGCGCCGTAAATATACGGTCCAGGGCCCTGCCCCGGAGGCGCCGCACCCGGCACCCGCGCACCTCGGCACCCGCGCACCTCGGCACCCGCGCACCCCGGCACCCGCGCACCCCGGCACCCGCGCACCGGGGTCCGGGGCGGAGCCCCGGCGGGGGTCCGGGGGCGGAGCCCCCGGGACATCAGCCCCGTTCGCGCCAGCGGTTGGTGATCGGCAGGCGGCGGTCCTTGCCGAAGCCCTTGGCGGAGATCTTCGTCCCCGGCGGGTACTGGCGGCGCTTGTACTCCGCCGTGTCGACCAGCCGCAGGATCCGCGTCACCAGCTCATCGTCGTAGCCCGCCGCGACGATCTCCTGCCGCCCCTGGTCGCGGTCGACGTACAGCTCCAGGATGCGGTCGAGCACGTCGTAGTCCGGGAGGGAGTCGGTGTCGACCTGGCCCGGCCGCAGCTCCGCGCTCGGCGGCTTGGTGATGGAGTTCTCGGGGATGGGCGGGGTCTGGCCCCGCTCGCCCGCCGCGCGGTTGCGCCACTTCGCCAGCCGGAAGATGGACGTCTTGTAGACGTCCTTGATGGGGCCGTACGCGCCCACGGAGTCCCCGTAGAGCGTCGAATACCCGCACGCCAGCTCGGACTTGTTGCCCGGGGCGAGGACGATGTGGCCCTCCTGGTTGGAGAGCGCCATCAGCATCGTGCCGCGCAGCCGCGACTGCAGGTTCTCCTCGGCGAGCCCGGTCAGGTGCAGCGAGCCCATGTAGGCGTCGAACATCGGGGCGATCGGGACGGTGCGGAAGTTGAGCCCGGTGCGCCGCGCCAGCTCGTCCGCGTCGGCGATCGAGTGCTCGGAGGAGTAGCGGGACGGCATGGCCACGCCGTAGACGTTCTGCGCGCCGACCGCGTCGCACGCGATGGCCGCGACGAGGGCGGAGTCGATGCCGCCGGAGAGCCCGATCAGCACGCTGCGGAATCCGTTCTTCGCGACATAGGCCCGCAGCCCGACCACCAGCGCGGTGTAGATCTCCTCGTCGTCGCCGAGCCGCTCCGCCTCGCCGCCCGCGAGCCCCGGCTCGGGTTCGTAGGCGGGGAGGGGGCCGGCGGAGAGGGTGCGGTGGTCGATGCGCAGCCCGTCGTCCACGACGCCTTCCGGAACGGCGTCCGGGTCGGCGGCGGGCAGGTCGAGGTCGACCACGACGCAGCCCTCGGCGAACTGCGGGGCGCGGGCCACCACTTCGCCGTCGCGGTCGACGATGATCGAGTCGCCGTCGAAGACCAGCTCGTCCTGGCCGCCGATCATCGCCAGGTACGCGGTGGTGCAGCCCGCCTCCTGGGCGCGCTTGCGGACCAGGTCCAGCCGGGTGTCGTCCTTCTCGCGCTCGTACGGCGAGGCGTTGATCGACAGCAGCAGCCCGGCCCCGGCGGAGTGGGCGGCGGGCACCCGGCCGCCGTCCTGCCAGAGGTCCTCGCAGATGGCGAGCGCGACGTCGATGCCGTGGACGCGGACGACGGGCATGGTGTCGCCGGGCACGAAGTACCGGAACTCGTCGAAGACGCCGTAGTTCGGCAGATGGTGCTTGGCGAAGGTGAGCACGACGGAGCCGCGGTGCAGCACGGCGGCGGCGTTCTGCGGGGAGCCGGCGGGCTGGCCGTACCGCCGGGCCCGCTCACTGCGGTCGAGATAGCCGACGATCACCGGCAGCTCGCCCAGACCCTCGGCGTCCAGCCGCTCGGCGAGCGCGCGCAGCGCGGTGCGCGACGCCTCGACGAAGGAGGAGCGCAGGGCCAGATCCTCGACGGGGTACCCGGTCAGCGCCATCTCGGGGAACGCCACCAGATGGGCGCCCTGCTCGGCGGAGTGCCGGGTCCAGTGGACTATCGACTCGGCGTTCCCGGCGAGGTCGCCGACGGTCGAGTCGATCTGGTTCAGAGCGAGGCGAAGTTGAGGCACGGCGCCCAGTGTAATCGTCTGTCTGACGCGATGGCCGGTGCGTGTCCGAGAACACCTCCTGCGGCCGGACCCCGGCCCGAGCCGTCGTTACTTCTGGTAACCGAGGATCGTCATCATCCCCGACTCCGAGTGGTAGACGTTGTGGCAGTGGACCATCCACAGCCCCGGATTGTCCGCGTCGAAGTCGACGCTCACCTTCCGGTGCGGCAGCAGGATCGTGGTGTCCTTGCGCGCCCCGCCGTCCGGCAGCCCGTAGGTGTGGCCGTGCACATGCACCGGATGCCACATCGGGGTGCCGTTGATGAAGGTCAGCCGCACCCGCTCGCCCGCCCGCACCGGATAGCGCTGCGACGGCTCGTACGGCTTGCCGTTGATCGCCCAGTCGAACTTCCGCATCGAGCCGGTGAGCCGCATCCTGATCGTGCGGTCCGGCGGGCGCGACTCCAGCCGAACCGATTCGTCGGCCTTCAGCTGGTCCGCCCAGACCAGCTTGCCGTCCAGCTCCTTGGGGCGCTTGAACTTCTTCGCACCCTTGCCGCTCGTGTGGAGCACGGCCAGCGTGGACCGCTTCTTGCCCTCGGCGAGCGCGGCCAGCGGGAACACCCCGCTCTTCGCGGTGACCAGTACGTCGTACCGCTCGCCCATGCCCAGCAGCAGCGCGTCGGTGGTCTTGTGCCGCACGGGATAGCCGTCGGTGTGGGTGATGGTCATCTTGTGGCCGCCGAGCGCCACCCGGAAGGCGGTGTCGCCGCCCGCGTTGATGATCCGGATCCGGATGCGGTCGCCGCGCTTGGCCCGGAAGACCTGCGGGGAGTCGGGGGTGCGCCCGTTGATGAGGTAGTACGGGTACGTCACGTGGCCCGCGTCGCCGCCCAGCAGCCTGCTCGTGCCGCCGGTCGGCGCGGCGGACGCGGCGGAGCGGGTGGGGGAGGGGGACGGCTTGGCGCCGTGCCGGGCCATCGGCGGCGCGCTGGTCGCCCCCACCGCGCCCACCACACCCACCGCGCCCATCGCACCTGGCGCACCCATCGCACCTGCCGCACTCGCCGCACTTGTCGAGGCCGCCGCACTCGCCGTGCCCGCCGCCGACCCGTGGTCCATTCCGTGGGCCATGGGACGGCCGCCGTTCAGCTGCCGCAGCACCTTGTCCGGGGTCCGGCCGCCCACCCCGTCGAGCCAGTCGTCGAGGACGACGATCCACTCCTTGTCGTACTTCAGCGGCTCCTTCGGGTCCTCGACGATCAGCGGCGCGTACAGCCCCCGGTCGAGCTGGACGCCGGTGTGCGGGTGGACCCAGTACGTGCCCGGGTTGACCGCCGTGAAGCGGTAGTCGAAGGCCTCGCCGGTCTTGAGCGCCGGTTGGGTGATGCCGGGGACGCCGTCCATGTCGTTGCGCAGCCGGATGCCGTGCCAGTGCAGCGTGGTGGGCTGTGGCAGCTGGTTGACGAGGGTGAGGGCGAGGGTCTCGCCCGCGGTGACCCGGAGCGCCTGGCCGGGCACCTGGTCCTCGTACGCCCAGGACTTCACCTTGCGGGCGCCGAGGTCCAGCGTGGTGGCGGTGGCGGTGAGCTGGACGTGCCGGTCCGGTCCAGGGCCACGCCGGTGCTCGCGGTCCTGGACCTCCGGGCCGTGCGGGGAGATGTACTCCGACGGGGGCGCCGCGGCCGGTCCCGCGTTCCCGCCCAGCCCGGAGTTGTCCATTCCGTAGTCGCCGCCCGGGGACGTGCAGGCGCCGAGCAGACTGCCGCTCGCGACGGCGATTCCCGCGCCGAGCACGGCGCGGCGAGAGTGTTCGTGTCGCATGAGCGCTCCGCTCCGGTCTCATCCTCCGATGATCATGATAATGCGACAGCTTACCCCTAAGGGGTATCAAAATGGGTCATTGTGGACCGGAGGTGGGCTTGAGTCGCCCTAGGTCACCCCCGTCCTGCCCCGTCCCGCCGAACGCGCGGGTCCGGGAGCGGGCCGCATGAAAGTACGATGCACCCATCGTGTCGGAGCGCGAGGAGCGGGTCGGGGCGGGTTGGAAACCTCGCCGAAACCCCGCCGCGTGATACTGGGGCTGTCGAGGTGCCCCGCGCCCGTTGAAAGAGCCGTTTGACCTGCAAGGATAGGGGACCATGGATAAGCAGCAGGAGTTCGTGCTCCGTACTCTCGAAGAGCGCGACATCCGGTTCGTGCGGCTGTGGTTCACCGATGTCCTCGGTTTCCTCAAGTCCGTGGCCGTCGCACCCGCCGAGCTGGAGGGCGCCTTCGACGAGGGTATCGGCTTCGACGGCTCCGCGATCGAGGGCTTCGCCCGGGTCTACGAATCCGACATGATCGCCAAGCCGGACCCCGGCACCTTCCAGATCCTGCCCTGGCGCGCCGAGGCCCCCGGGACCGCCCGGATGTTCTGCGACATCCTGATGCCGGACGGCTCCCCCTCCTTCGCCGATCCGCGCTTCGTGCTCAAGCGCATCCTCGCCAAGACCTCCGACCTCGGCTTCACCTTCTACACCCACCCCGAGATCGAGTTCTTCCTGCTCAAGCAGAAGCCGATGGACGGCACCCGCCCGGTGCCCGCCGACTCCTCCGGCTACTTCGACCACACCCCGCAGAACATCGGCATGGACTTCCGCCGCCAGGCGATCACCATGCTCGAATCGATGGGCATCTCGGTCGAGTTCTCCCACCACGAGGGCGCCCCCGGGCAGCAGGAGATCGACCTGCGCTACGCCGACGCGCTCTCCACCGCCGACAACATCATGACCTTCCGCCTGGTCATGAAGCAGGTCGCGCTGGAGCAGGGCGTCCAGGCCACCTTCATGCCGAAGCCGTTCTCCGAGTACCCCGGCTCGGGCATGCACACCCACCTCTCCCTCTTCGAGGGCGACCGCAACGCGTTCTACGAGTCGGGCGCCGAGTTCCAGCTCTCCAAGGTCGGCCGCTCCTTCATCGCCGGGCTGCTCCGTCACGCCGGGGAGATCTCGGCCGTGACCAACCAGTGGGTCAACTCGTACAAGCGCATCTGGGGCGGCTCCCAGCGCACTGCGGGCGCGGGCGGCGAGGCCCCCTCGTACATCTGCTGGGGCCACAACAACCGCTCCGCGCTGGTCCGGGTCCCGCTCTACAAGCCCGGCAAGACCGGCTCCACCCGGGTCGAGGTCCGCTCCCTGGACTCCGGCGCCAACCCGTACCTCTCCTACGCCGTCCTGCTGGCCGCTGGTCTCAAGGGCATCGAGGGCGGCTACGAACTCCCGGCGGGCGCCGACGACGACGTCTGGGCGCTGTCCGACGCCGAGCGCCGCTCGCTCGGCATCGAGCCGCTGCCGCAGAACCTCGGCGAGGCCATCACCCTGATGGAGCGCAGCGAACTGGTCGCCGAGACGCTCGGCGAGCACGTCTTCGACTTCTTCCTGCGCAACAAGAAGCAGGAGTGGGAGGAGTACCGCTCGGAGGTCACCCCCTTCGAGCTGCGCAAGAGCCTGCCGGTGCTGTAGCGGTTCTGTAGCGCGGCGGGCTCAGCGGGTGCGGGGCGGGCCCGTGCTGCCTCGGATGACGAGGGTCGGGTCGAGGACGATGTCGCGGTCCGCGGTGCGGCCCTCGTCGAGGCGTTCGACGGCCGCCCGGACCGCGCGTTCGGCCACCTCGGTGGTGTCCTGGCGCACCGAGGTGAGGTCGATGAAGGAGAGCTGGGCGAGCTGGCTGTCGTCGTAGCCGACGATGGACACGTCCGTCGGCACGGTGAGGCCCGCGCGCAGGAACGTGTTGAGCACGCCGTGGGCGCAGCGGTCGTTGCCCGCGATGACGGCGGTGGGCAGCTCGCCCTGGCGCAGGAGTTCCCGGGCCGCCCGGGCGCCGGACTCCTCGGTGTAGTCGCCGGGGAGGATCCGGATGTGCTCGGCGAGTCCGTGGCGCTCCATGGCGGTGCGGTAGCCGCGCCGCCGTTCGTCGGCGGCGGGCATCGTGCCGCCGTCGATGTGGATGATGGCGCGGTGGCCGAGTTCGGTGAGGTGGTCGACGGCCTGCCGTATCCCCCTGGTGTCGGCGGTCCGTACGACGTCCACTCCGGCGGCCCGTGTGCACGGGCTGATCTCTATCAGGGGCGTGTGGCCCGCGACCCTGGCCAGGTGCTGCGGGCTGGACTCGGCGCCGATGATGATGATGGCTTCGCTGCGCAGGCCGAGCAGTTGCTCCACGGCCTGGCGCTCGTCGCGGGTGGCGACCATGGCACTGAGTGCGAGGTGGTAGCCGTGCTTCTGGGCGGCGGGGTAGAGGGCCTCGACGATGCCGACGTCGTGCGGGTGGCGCATGGTGAACAGCACGCCCAGCTGGCGGCTTCGGTTGCGGCGCAGCAGCTGGGCGGCGGTGTCGGGGCGGTAGCCCAGCTCCTCGGCGGCCTCGAACACGCGCTGGCGGGTGAGGGAACTCGCGCCGGGCTGGTTGCGGAACACCAGGGAAACGAGGGCCTGTGAGACGCCCACGCGCGCCGCGACGTCGGACATGGTCGGGCGTTTCGGGCGTATCGGGGGCGATCCAGGTACGCCCGTCTGGTCGGTGATCCCTGGATCTCGCATGCGTGCCTCCCGCGCTCAGGTATTGACATGCATAACACCGCAGCACATAGTACCGGGAACCTAGTACGTATTAGTAGTACGAACAAGCGCCCGGCTGTGCGTCACACACGACGCGGGGGCGCTGTCGCCGCGGCTGAACCATGCCCGCCCCCAACCCGGCGCCGCCGCACACCACACGGTCGCCTGAGCGCGCTGAACCGGCGTACCCCCGTCGGCGCACGCCGCCCGCCCCTCGCCGGACCGGGGCTGAACTTCCATGAACTTCCACGAACTTCCCCCAGGAACGCTCGAAGAGGAGCCACCGGCATGACCAGGACCAGCCCAAGCCCCGCCTCCCACGGATTGCCGCCGGACGCACCGGGACCCCACTCGCGACGCCTGGGCCTCGTCTCCGTCATCGTGACCTTCGGCGGCCTGCTGTTCGGTTACGACACCGGTGTGATCAACGGTGCTCTTGAACCGCTCACCGCCGATCTCGGTCTGACCGCGTTCACCGAGGGAGTGGTCGTCAGCATCCTGGTCTTCGGCGCCGCCTTCGGCGCCATGATCGGCGGGGCGATGTCCGACCGGTACGGCCGCCGCCACAACATCCTCATGCTGGCCCTGGTGTTCATGGTCGGCACCGTGGGCTGTGTCCTGTCGCCGAACTGGGAGATCCTGGCCCTGTTCCGGTTCATCCTCGGGCTCGCCGTGGGCGGTGCGTCGGCGACGGTTCCCGTCTACCTGGCCGAGATCGCCCCGGTCGAGCGGCGTGGCAGCATCGTCACCCGCAACGAGGTGATGATCGTGAGCGGCCAGTTCGCCGCGTTCGTCATCAACGCGCTCATCTTCAACATCTGGGGCGAGAGCGACGGCGTCTGGCGGATCATGCTGCTGGTCGCCCTGCTGCCCGCGATCGGGCTGTTCATCGGCATGCTGCGGCTGCCGGAGAGTCCGCGCTGGCTGGTCGCCCAGGGCCGGGACGACGAGGCGCTCGCGGTCCTGTCCCAGGTACGCACCGCCGAGCGCGCCCAGGCGGAGATGGCCGAGGTCCACCGGCTCGCCGAGGAGGAGCGGACCGCGAAGACCGCCGGTGCGGTGGACCTCGGGGTGCGCTGGGTCCGCGTGCTCATCCTGATCGGGGCCGCGCTGGGCATCTGTCAGCAGTTCACCGGCATCAACTCCGTCATGTACTACGGCACCCAACTGCTCGGCGACGCCGGGTTCTCGGGCGACTCGGCCATCATCGCGAACACCCTGAACGGCGCGTTCAGCGTCATCGGCATCACCGTGGGCCTGTCGGTCATCAACAAGCTCAAGCGGCGCACCATGCTGCTCGGCGGGTTCGCCCTGACCACGACGTTCCACCTGCTGGTCGGCCTCTCCGCGATGCTGATGCCGGACGGCGCCGCGAAGGCCTGGTTCATCCTCGTGTTCGTCGTGCTCTTCGTCTTCTCCATGCAGGCCACCATCGGGCCGCTGGTCTGGCTCATCCTCTCCGAGATGTTCCCGCTGAAGATCCGCAGCATGGCCATCGGCATCAGCATCTTCGTGCTGTGGATGGCCAACGCCCTGGTGGCGCTCGGCTTCCCGCCCGTCGTCAAGGCCATGGGCATCTCCAACACCTTCCTCGCCTTCGCCGCCTTCGGTGTGCTGGCCCTCGTCTTCATCGGGAAGTGCGTCCCCGAGACCAAGGACCGCTCGCTGGAGGAGCTGGAGGACGACTTCCGCGCGCGCTACTCCTGATCCATCCCCTCGCGAAAGAAGGGTTCACCCACCATGACCGTCATGACCGCCGTCGCCGAGGGCCGCGAAGGAGACCAGGCCCTGGTCGCGGGCATCGCCGAAGCCCGGCTGCTGGGCACCGACCTGGTCGTCGTCAACCTGCGCCTGTCGGCGCTGGACCACACCGGCCTGCCCGACGACCTCACGATCACGCTCGTCGAACGCAGCGGCCCCGGCGACCGGGACCCGGTCGACGCCGTCCTGGACGAGATCGAGGCCCGCCCCGGCATCGACCGCCTCGTCATCGGCATCCGGCGCCGCTCCCCGGTGGGCAAGGCCTTCCTGGGCAGCGTCAGCCAGCGGCTGCTGCTGCAGAGCCCCGTCCCCATCGTCGCGGTCAAGCCCCCGGCCGACCGCTCCCCGTGAGGGGGTGCGGTCGGCTACCGTGAGTGCGGGTGCGGACACGACGGGGGTCGGGGGTACGTGACGGTGGCAGCTGTTCGCGAAGAGGACGCCCTGACGCCCGCGCTGGTACGGATCCGTACCGCGTCCGGGGCTGTCGTCGGCGCCGGATTCCTCGTGGCCGCGGACGTGGTGTGCACCTGCGCCCATGTCGTGGCCCGGGCGCTCGACCTGCCCGAGGTCCCCGTGCGACCCCCGGCCGGTGCGGTGCGGTTGGACTTCCCACTGCTGCGCGATGCGGAAGGGTCCGTACCGGCCGCGCATGCCACCGTCGCGACCTGGCGGTGGGCCGACGACGGTACGGGTGACGTCGCGCTGCTGAGGCTGGACCGCCCGGTGCCCGGCGCCCGCCCGGTCCCGCTGGTGGACGGTACGCAGGTGTGGGGCCACGGCTTCCGCGTACTGGGCTACCCGCGCGGTGCCGAACAGGGCGTATGGGTGGCCGGGACGCTGCGCGGGCCGCAGAGCGCGGGCTGGCTGCAGATGGAAGCGGAGTCGGCGGGCCGCCGCGTCACACCCGGCTTCAGCGGCTCCCCGGTGTGGGACGAGGCGCAGGGCGGCGTCGTCGGCATGACCGTGGCCGTCCAGCGGGGCGACGCCTCGACCACCGCCTACCTCATCCCGTCCGCGTCCCTGGTCGACGAGCGGGTGCTGCGCCCCCGCTGTCCCTTCCGGGGCCTGTCGCAGTTCCGGGAGGAGGACGAGGAGTTCTTCCACGGCCGCGAGGACGACGCCCGCCGCCTGCGCGCCGCCGTCGGCCGCGCCATGCTGACCGTGGTCGTCGGCCCGTCGGGATGCGGTAAGTCGTCCCTGGTCCGGGCCGGCCTGCTCCCCGCGTTACGGGCGGCGGGCACAACGATCTCCGAACTCCGCCCAGTCCCCGGGGCGCGCCCGGTGGATGCCCTCGCCCGCACCGTGATCCCGCTCCTGGAGCCGCACGCGGACGAGGTGGCCCGCCTCCGGATGGCAGCGGAACTGGCCGACCTGCTGCGGGGATCGGCGGCGGATGCCGGTTCCGGTTCCGGGCCGAGTTCCGGCCCCGAACCGGGCGCTGCCCCCGGGCGGGACTCCGGCTCCGGGCTGGCCGCCGCTCCCGGGCTGGGCAGCGGGAATGCGGCGGATGCGGCCCCCGCGCAGGGCGCGGAGCATGCGGCGGTCGCCGATGCTGCGGCGGACGCCGGGCGCGCGGCGGGCGCCGCCCCCGGACCGGGGGCGGATTCTGGGCTGGCCCCCGGCTCCGGGGTGGGTGCCGATCCCGGGATGGGCGGCCATGCGGCGGACGCCTGCGCCGAGCGGGCCGCCGTCCCCGGTCCTGATACCGGTTCCGGGCTGGGTGCCGATCCTGCGCCGGGTGCCGGGCATGCGGCTGGGGTCGATTCTGGGGCGGAAGCCGGATTCGGGGCGGACGCCTGTCCCGAGCGGGCTGCTGTCCCTGGGCCGGGGGCCGGTTCCGGGGCGGACGCTGATCGTGCGCCGGGTGCCGATTCTGCGGCGGGCGCCGTGCCCGAGGTGGGCATCGGGCTTGGCGTGGCCGCCGGGGTGGGGGTGCGCCTCGCCGCTCGGGGTGGGCCGGGTGGGCATGTGCTGTTCGTCGACCAGTTCGAGGAGTACGCCGCGTCCGAACCCGCCGCCGCCCGCGAGCTGTTCGGCCTCCTCATCGCCCTCGGCAGCGAGGCCGGGCCACCGCAGGAGCGGGCCCTGCGCATCGTCGTCACCGCGCGGCCCGAAACCCTCGACACCCTCGTGACCCCGCGTACGGCGGACGTGCTCAGCGATGCCACCCGGTTCGTCGCCCCGCTGTCCTCGGACAACCTGCTCCGGGCGATCACCGCGCCGGTCGACGCCGTCCCCGGGCTGTGGTTCGAGCCGGGGCTGCCCGAGCGGATCGCGGCCGACGCGGCGGAAGAGCCCGGACGGATGCCCCTGGTCGAGTTCGCCCTGACCCGGCTGTGGGAGCGGCGCAGCCGGTCGATGCTCACCCACGCCGCCTACGACGCGCTGGGCGGCGTACCCGGGGCGCTGGTGGGCTACGCCGAAGACGTCTTCCGCGACCAGGTCACCGAGGCCGAGGAGACGACCGCCCGGCGGCTGTTCGCCCAGCTCACCCGTCCCGCCGACGACAGCGGCGGCTTCTCGCGCCTGCCCGCTCGTACGGCCGACCTCGAACCCGACCTGCGCGCCCTCGCGCGAAAGCTCGGCCCCACCAAACTGGTGGTCCACGGCCGGGCGCCCGACGGCGAGGAGATCGTCGACCTGGCCCATGAGGCGCTGACGAGACTCTGGCCAAGGCTCCACCGCTGGCTCGTGGACTCCGAGGAGTTCCGGGCGTGGCAGGAACAGCTCCGCGCTGATCGGCGGCGCTGGCGGGAGCAGGGGAACGAGCCGGGCGGCCTGCTGCGCGGCGGCACCCTGGCCGCCGCCGTCGACCGCCTGGCCCGGCAGCCCGAGGACATCACCCCGGCGGAACGCCAGTACATCGAGGCGAGCCACCGCCACGAGCGGCGCGGCAGACGGCGGTGGCGCATGGTGACCGCCGGGCTCACCGCGCTGGTCCTGGTGGTGGCGGCCCTGTCGTTCGTCACCTGGAGCGGTCAGCAGCGGATCGAACAGCAGCGGCGCACCGAGGCGTCCGGCCTGCTCGCCGAGGCGGCCAACCGCCGCGTCGGCAGCCAGCCCGCCACGTCCCTCCAACTCGCCCTCGCCGCCTGGCGCACCCGTGGCACACCGGAGGCGTCGGCGGCACTGCTGCGCCAGTACGCGCGGGGCCAGCGGCTCACCGGCAGCCACCCCGCCTCGTGGCCGGGCCGCTTCTCGCGCATGACGGCGACGCCGGACGGCCGTACGGTGGTCATCCGCTCCGTCCCGGAGCGCGGCAAGCGCAGCGTCGTCACGGTGGTCACCGGCCTGCTGGAGGGACGCCCCCGCCCGTGGCGGCTGCCGGGCGTCCCGGCCGCCGACGCCAGCGGCGCCATCAGCCCGGACGGCCGCGCCTACGCCATCGGCACGGCGGATGGGGACGTCCGCGTCTGGGATCTGCGGAAGCGCACCGGACCGCGCGTGCTGCGCACCGACGACGAGTCCGGCCTCAAGGTCTTCGCGACCACGCTGGACTTCAGCGGCGACGGCCGACGGTTGCTCAGAACGCTGACGTCGCAGTCCACAGAGGACGTCGGACTCTCGGCGTGGGACGTGCGGACCGGCCGTCGGCTGCCCACCGGACGGGATCTGATATCCGAGGGGTACGGCTCGGACGCCGCTTTCACCACCGATCCTGGAACGGTGGTGTTCACCCGCATCGCGGACCGGCGCCCCCGCCTGCGGGCGGAACTCCATGACCTGCGCACCGGCCGTCTGCTGCGGACCGTGCCCGCACGCGAGGACGTGCACATCAGGGGAGGGGGCGAACTGGTCCAGACGGTCGAGACGAGCGAGGAGCGCCGTTCCCGGGTGCTGAAGGTCGGCCGTACGGCCAGGCACGTGGCGAACGCACCCGCCGGGCCCGGCGTGAAGCCGGACGTCACCGGCGAGTACAGCGTCTCGTCGCAGACCTCCGAGGACGGGTACTTCGCCCAGCTGACGCTGACCGCGCTGCGCACCGGCAGGACGTACGCGGCCAGGGTCCCGGTGTCCTCCACCGTCGACGTGACCACGGATCAGGCCCTCGGCGCCGTGCCGCGTACCGATGGGACGCTGACCGTCTTCGCCGCCGCCGGGGACGCGCTCATCACCGCGCGGGCCGTGCCGTTGACACCGCCCCCGGACGACCCGGGTGTCGACGCGATCAACCTGCGGTGGCAGCCGTCCCCCGACGGCAAGCATGTGGCCAAGGTGTTCGGCGACCGTCTGGAGATCCGCCCCGCCGATGGGGGAGCGAGTAGGACGGTGACCCTGCCCTCGGCGTCCCGCCTGGCGTACGGCTGGGAGCCGCGGTGGGCGGCGGACTCACGGCGGATCATCCTGTGGGGCCGGGGGTCGCACCGCCTCCAGGTGATCTCCACGGACAGCCCCCGCCCCGGCGCCGCGCTGGACCTGGCGGGAGTCCTGCCCGGCGGACCGGCGGGGGAGCTGGAGGCCGTGGAGCCCATGCGCGGAGGCGGAATCGCCGTGCTCACCACGAACGGCACCCTGGTACGGGTCGACACGGCCACCGGGAAGCCGCTGGCCCGGCCGGTGAACGCGGGGCGCCTCTCGCCAGAGGCGGCCTCCGACATGCTCGTGGACTCCGGACAGCTCCGCGCCCGGCCCGGCCACCCCGACCAGCTGGCGGTGGTCACCCGGGACGGAATCCGGGACGGAGAAGTCCAGCTGTGGGACCTGCGCGCGCGCAAGCGTCTCAGGACCCTCTCGGTGGGCCCCGTCGAGGGCGAGTACAGCGATGACAGACCGTGGTCGGGCATCGCCTTCACCCCGGACGGGGAGCGTCTGGCGACGGAGAACACCGACCACTTCGTGCGCATGTGGAACGCCGACCGGGGCACCGCGCTGGACAAGCCCCTGCCGATCGGTGAGGACGACAGGTTGGTGGGCTTCGCCACGCGGGACCGCCTGGTCACCCGGGGCGGGACCGAGGGCCGTTTCACCGTCTGGAACGCCGACACGGGCGGTTCGGTCGCCGAACTGCCCTACCCCGGCGGGATGCGCGCCGTGTCCGTCGGCGGCGGCCGCCTCCGCACCGCGGGCGAGGGCTGGTTCCACACCATGGACCTCGACCCGGGCCGCGCCTTCCGCCGCCTCTGCGCCACCGTGGACCGCGACTTCACCGCCGCCGAGCGCAGGCTGCTGCCGCCCGGTGCTCCGCGCGACGCGCCCTGTTCTGCGGCGGGGCGTCAGTCCTCGTAGTCGTAGAACAGCCGCTCCACCACCGCCCGCGCCCGCCGCGTCGTACGGCGGTAGTCGTCCAGCATCTCGCCCACGTGCCCCGGGCCGTAGCCCAGGTAGCGCCCCACCGCGGCCAGTTCGCGCGAGTCGCTCGGGAACGTGTCGCCCGGGCGGCCGCGGACCAGCATCACGCCGTTACGGACCCGGGTGGCCAGCACCCAGGCCTCGTCCAGGATCTGGGCATCCTCCGTGTCGATCAGCCCGGCCGCGTGCGCCGCCGCCAGGGCGCGGCGGGTGCGGGTCGTACGCAGCCCCGGCTCCGCCCAGCCGTGGCGCATCTGGAGCAGCTGAACCGTCCACTCCACATCGCTGAGCCCGCCACGGCCCAGCTTGGCGTGGGTGGTCGGGTCCGCGCCCCGGGGCAGGCGCTCGGACTCCATCCGGGCCTTGAGGCGGCGGATCTCGCGGATCGCGTCCTCGCCCAGCCCCTCGGCCGGATACCGCAGCGGGTCGATCAGCTCGATGAACCGCGCCCCGAGGCCCGGGTCGCCCGCGACCGGCTCGGCGCGCAGCAGCGCCTGGCTCTCCCAGACCAGCGACCAGCGCCGGTAGTACGCGGCGTACGAGCCGAGGGTGCGCACCAGCGGGCCGGACTTGCCCTCCGGGCGCAGATCGGCGTCGATGAGCAGCGGCGGATCGGCGGTGGGCAGCTGCAGCAGCCGCCGCATCTCGTTGGCCACGGCGAACGCGGCCCGCGAGGCCTCCTGTTCGTCGGCGCCCTCGCGCGGCTCGTGGACGAACAGCACGTCCGCGTCCGAGCCGTAGCTCAGCTCATGGCCGCCGAACCGGCCAAGGCCGATCACCGCGAAGCGGGTCGGCAGCTCGTCGCCCCAGGTGTCCCGGACCGCCGCGCGCAGCGCGCCCGCGATGGTCGCGGCGTTGAGGTCGGAGACGGCATCGCCGACCAGATCGGCCAGCCCCGCCGCGTCCGTCGGCTCCTCGGCCGGTGCCGGATGGCCGGTGGGACGGGCCGGAACGTGCGGCTCCGAGTCGCGCAGCGCGCGCGGCACCTCGGGCGCCTTCGACGGCAGGGCCGTGTGGGGAGCGGCCGTGCCGGGCTCCTCGCCCGGGGGCGGCCAGCTCACGGTGGGCCGTACCGCCCCGTTGGCCAGCCGGGCGCTCTCGATCACGTCCGCCGCCGCCGTACGGAACAGCTCGCGCCGCCGCACCCCGCGCGCCGCCGCCACCGCCTGCTCGGCGCCCTCCGCGCGGCCCACCGCGGCCAGCACCTCCTGCTCCAGATGGTTCCGGCCGCGCGGACGCAGCCCCTCCGGATCGCCCAGCAGGGCGACCGCCTCGGGGGCGCGCAGCAGCAGATCGGGGGCGAGGCGCCCGGCGGAGAGCACCCGCGCCAGGTTCTCCGCGGCCGCGCCCTCGTCCCGCAGCAGCCGCAGATACCAGGGCGTCTTGCCCAGCGCGTCCGAGACCTTACGGAAGCCCAGCAGCCCGGCGTCCGGGTCTGCGGAATCGGCGAACCAGCCCAGCAGCACGGGCAGCAGCGTACGCTGAATGGCTGCTTTCCGGGACACACCGGACGCCAAAGCCTCCAAATGACGTAGGGCGCCGGTCGGATCCGCGTAGCCCAGTGCCTCAAGCCGCTGACCCGCCGCCCGGGAGCTGAGCCGCGCCTCGCCCGGCTCCAGCTGGGCGACCGCGTCCAGTAGCGGCCGGTAGAACAGCTTCTCGTGCAGCCGCCGCACCTCGCGCGCGTACCGCCGCCACGCCGTTCCCAGCTCGGCCACCGGCTCCGTGCGGAAGCTCAGCGAGCGGCCGAGCCGCCGCAGATCCGCCTCGTCCTCCGGCACCAGATGGGTGCGGCGCAGCCGGTACAGCTGGATGCGGTGCTCCATGGAGCGCAGAAAGCGGTACGCCTCGTCCAGCGCGGCCGCGTCCGAGCGCCCCACGTAGCCGCCCGCCGCGAGCGCGGCGAGCGCGTCCAGGGTGGTGCCGCTGCGCAGCGACTCGTCGGACCGTCCGTGCACCAACTGCAGCATCTGCACGGCGAATTCGACGTCCCGCAGGCCGCCTGGGCCCAGCTTCAGCTCCCGGTCGACCTCCGCGACCGGGATGTTCTCGACGACCCGGCGGCGCATCTGCTGCACATCGGGTACGAAGTTCTCGCGCTCGGAGGCCTGCCAGACCAGCGGCGCCACCGCGTCCACGTACGCCTGCCCGAGCGCGCCGTCGCCCGCCACCGGCCGGGCCTTCAGCAGCGCCTGGAACTCCCAGGTCTTGGCCCACCGCTGGTAGTAGGCCAGATGGCTGGAGAGCGTCCGCACCAGCGGCCCGTTGCGCCCCTCCGGCCGGAGATTGGCGTCCACCGGCCAGATCGTGCCCTCGATGGTCACGTCCGAGCAGATCCGCATCAGCCGCGCGGCCAGCCGGGTGGCCGCCTGCACGGACTTGCCCTCCTCCATCCCGTCCACGGCCTCCGCCACGAAGATCACGTCGACGTCCGAGACGTAGTTCAGCTCGCGCCCGCCGCACTTCCCCATCCCGATCACCGCCAAGCGGCACGCCGCGGCGTCCTCGGGCTGCTCCTCGGCCGCGATCTCCAGCGCCGCCCGCAGCGTCGCCGTCGCCAGATCCGCCAGCTCGGCCGCCGCCTGCGTGACATCGGTCGTCCCGCACACATCCCGCGCCGCGATCGCCAGCAGCGCCCGGCGGTACGCGACCCGCAGCGCGTCCGGCCGAGGCATCCCCGCCCCCGGCTCGCCCCAGATCCCCTCGGCCAGCGCCTGCTCGAACTCGGGCGTCGTCGGATGCAGATCCGCCGGTTCGTACGTCACCAGCGACTGCCAGGCCTGCGGATGCCGGGCCAGATGATCACCCAGCGCCTCGGACGCCCCGAGCACCCCCAGCAGCCGGTCCCGCAGCGGCTTGGCGGTGACCAGCGTGTCCAGCAGCGCCTGCCGCGACCCCGCCTCCTCCCCGCCCCCGGCCTCCTCGGGCAGCGCCTCCACCAGCCGCACCAGCCCGCGCAGCGCCAGATCCGGATCGGCGGTCCCCCCGAGCGCGTCCAGCAGCACGGAATCGGCCCGCACCCCCGCCACCTCGGGCGAGTCCAGCAGCCGCTGCGCGGCGGAGGGGTCGGTGAAGCCGTGCCGCAGCAGCCGGGTGAAGGTGCTGCTCCTGCGTCCCTGCGGTACGGCCATGCGCGCCGCCTCCGTCCCGTGTGCTCCGTCCACGCCCTGCCGTGATCAAGGCCCGCGGTCGAGCCTAAGCGACGCGGACCGCGAAGCGGCAGGTCCGGGGAGGTGGGGGCGTGCGCCTGGGCGGGATGGGACATCGCACCACGCGAGAACCGTTTGGCAGCGAGACACGTAGTGGTGTGGAGAGCGCTGGTCTCAGCGGCTCGTCAGAGAACCCAGAAGGAGCAGGTGACGACTGTGTCCGAGTCGGCGGGACAAGAGCAGCAGCCGCAGTCGGCGGGGCAAGACAACCAGCAGTCGGCGGGACAAGGGCAGCAGACGGCTCTTCAGGCACTTGGACAACTGATGGAAAGTCAGGCCCTGGCCCGGAACCCCGTCGGCTCGCACGCCAATTCGCTGCAACCGCCCACGCAGGGGCAGCCCGAAGCGGGGGCCACCCCGGGGCCGCTGCCCAAGAGGGGGCGTCCGCCGAAGCAGCAGAGGCGGCGGTAGAGCCCCAGGATGCAGCTCTCGTAGAGGGAGCGAGCGGCCGCGCGAACGCTGATCACTGAGGCCATCAAGACCCCGCCTTCGGGTGCACGGCGGGAAATAGTCAAAGCAGCGCATTTGTCAATCCGGCCCGAAGAGGTCGAACAGTTCTCCGGGAACGATGGAGTGAAACATGAGTGTTACCTACGACCGCCTGGCGTCTCTGCTCACGACGAAGCTGGGTGTGGCGAGTGAAGAGATTACTCCTGACGCCACCTTTGAAGAACTGGACGTGGACTCGCTGGCGTTGGTGGAATTGACAGATATTCTTGACGCCGAGTTCGGGATAACACTTGATGAAAGCGCGGTTGCGAAAGACTCCAAGCTCAGCGAGGTGGCCTCCCTCATCGAAGCGTACGAAGCGGATCGTTCGTGACTACCACGGTCGCGGTCACGGGACTGGGTCTGATCACTCCGGCCGGCATCGGACGGGAACAGAACTGGGAACGCGTCTGTGATGGCACGGGCCTTGCCGCCGCGGACCCCGAACTCGAGGGTGCCCTGGTGGAGTTCTCCTGCAGGGTGCCGGAGTTCGACGCCGCGGATGCGGTAGGGGCCCGGGAGGTCTGGCGAACGGACCGATTCGTTCAGTTGGCGCTGGTGGCGGCCCAGGAGGCCATCGCTGACGCCGGGTTGGACCCGGGAAGCTGGGACGGCGGCCGCGTAGGCGTTGTGGTCGGCTCCGCCGCGGGTGGGATCTCCACGCTGGAAGCTCAACAGAAACGTTTCCTGGAGCAGGGCGGTAAAGGAGTCTCCGCACTCTTACACCCCATGTCGCTGGTCAATATGGTGTCAGGACGCTTGGCCATCGAGTACGGGGCAACGGGCCCCAATCTGGTGACGGCGACGGCGTGCGCCTCTGGCGCGACGGCCATCGGCGTGGCCAGGGACCTCCTGGCCTCCGGTGCGTGCGATGTCGTTCTCGCCGGCGGCACCGAGGCGGCGGTGACCCCCACGTTCGTCTCGGGGTTCGCGCGCATGGGCGCCCTCTACAGCGGGACACTGCCACCAGATCAGGCCTCCCGCCCCTTCGATACGCGGCGCGACGGCTTCGTGATCGGGGAAGGCGCCGGAATGCTGGTGCTCGAACGCCTTGAAGACGCGCGGAGGCGTAACGCCCGGGTGTGGGCCCGCCTGCTGGGCTACGGCGCCACCTCCGACGCCCATCACGCCACCTCCCCTCACCCTGGCGGCCTGGGAATCGAGGACGCCATGCGTCGCGCCTGCCGTGACGCCGGCGTGTCGCCGGAGCACATCGGGCATGTGAACGCCCACGGGACCTCCACTCCGCTCAACGACGCGGCCGAGGCAGGCGCTATCGACCGCCTCGGTTCACCAGACCTCGCCGTCACGTCGACCAAAGGGGTAACGGGCCATACTCTCGGCGCGGCCGGTGCCATCGAAGCCGCCTACACCGTGCTGAGCCTCGCCCACCAGGTGATCCCCCCCACCGCCAACCTCACCCGAACAGACCCCGAGGTCCGGCTCGATGTGGTGTGCGGTGCGCCGCGCAAGGTGGAACTGGCCCACGCCCTGAGCAACTCGGCAGGGTTCGGCGGGCACAACGTCAGCCTGCTGTTCGGCGCCTGACGATATTCCTCCGTCCATCACCGCAACACAACAATCTCCCCGTGGAGGCATGTCCGTTATGGCGACGGCGCTTGATCAGGAAATCCCAATATCCACCGAAAAAGCGGAGCGCGACGAACTCATCGACCTGGTATTCGACGGCGCCTTCGAGTCCCTTCACCGGCCGGTCCGCGAGGCAGTGGCAGATCCTCTCTTTGACCGGCACGAGGGCCTGACGATGAGCGAACAGGGTCGCCTCGCCTATAAGCGTGTAGCCCTGATTCACCGGCGCGCAGGGAAGGCCGAGGAGATTGTCGCCGACCCGAGGAAACTGTTCGCGATCACCGAATGGTCCTCGTTGATGGACACCACCACGCTGCCCTTGCTGTCCGTGCACTACAACCTGTGCCTGGGTACGATTCTTGACCACGGCCAGGACCGCGACAAGCTCGAAGACTACGTCGAAGAGCTGTCGTCCATGAGCTCGGTGGGAATGTACATGGTCAGCGAAGTCGGATGGGGCAACAACGCGGCCAACCTGCAGACTCAGGCCGTGTACGACGCCGCGACGGACCAGTTCATTCTGAACACACCAGAGCCGCGGGCACAGAAATTCATGGCTTACACCGGCATTCAGGACGTGCCGAAAGTGGCCGTGGTCATGGCCCGGCTGATCGTCCGGGGCACCGACTGCGGGGTTTTCCCCTTCCTGGTCCGGATGTCCGATGAGCACGGCCTGAAGGCCGGGGTGCGGGCAACCGCGCTGCCGGAGAAGCCCGGTTTGGCCCTGGACAATGGCGTCACCTGGTTCGACCACGTCCGCCTGGAGCGGCGCGCCTTTCTCGGAGGAGCAATAGGCAGCATCACCCCCCAAGGCGAGTTCGTCAGCGGCATCCGCAGCCGGCGCCGACGGTTTCTCGCCTCCCTGGAGCGGGTGCACGCCGGCCGGCTCTGCCTGTCCACTGCCCTGGTCTCGGCGGGGCGCGCGAGCACGTACATCGCCGTCAAGTACAGCCTGCGGCGCCACACCTTCGCCCCCGCCCAGCCAGACGTACCGCTGCTGGCCTACCGCAGCCAGCAGACTGCCCTGTTCCGCGCATTGGCCGATGTCTATGCGATGACCTTCCTGATCAATCAGGTCAAGCGGCAACTCGTACGCTCCAGCGACGGTGACACGGAACGACTCATCGCGATCACCAAGGCGTTCACCAGTTGGACCGTGACCGACGTCCTCACTGTCTGCCGTGAACGCATAGGTGCGCAGGGCGTGTTCGCCGCCAATCGCATCGCGGAATACATCTCCATGGCGCAGGGCGTCGTCACGGCCGAAGGCGACAACCTGCCCCTCCTCGCGAAGAGCGCCAACGAACTGCTCGCTCTTGCGGAGCCTTCCGCGAAACCACTTCCGCACCGTGGCAGCCTCACCGACTCGTGGTACCACTGGGATCTGCTGCGCTACCGGGAGAGTGTGGTGGGCTGTGACACCGCCCGTTCCATGCGCCGGTTCATACGCGGAGGCGGCTCCATCTTTGACGCCTGGAACCATCACATCAACGCCGCGCTCGACGTGGGTCAGACACATGGAGCCTCCCTCGCCGTGAAAGCCTTCTCGGAGGCGGTGGCGAGCGCCCGCTCCCCCCGGACCGCACGGGCGCTTCGCCTGCTCGCGTCGATCTACGCGCTGGGGCTCACCCAACGGCACGCGGCCTGGTACATGGCCCACGGCGTCCTGACACCGTCCCAGGCAGGCCGTATCCCCGCCCTGATCGAGAGACTGTGCGCTCTGGTCCTCCCTGACGCGGAGTTCCTGATCGACGGCTTCGCACTGACGGATGAATTCCTTCGCGCCCCGGCTCTCACCTCCGAACTGTCGGCGTACGACGCCCGGCCTCACCACGGCCCCTCCGCGTGACCGCCGCGCCCACTGCCACCATGGAAGAGAAACCCGCGTGACGACATGAGTACCCCGACCTCCCTACGGCCCTTCAGTTTTACGCGGGTGGACCGCATGGGGCCTGCAGCACTACGCCGACTGGTGACCGTGGAACCGGGGATGTGCGGTCCTACGAAGGCATTCGCCGCCTGCGTCGGCGACTGGACCTGGGAATCGGTGAGCGACGCCTGCGGATTCGACGTCTTCAATGCCCGCGACGACCAGGGGAGGCCGACATACCTTTCCTTCTACTACTACCGGATCACCTCCGGAGGCAGCTTTAACCTCAAACAGCTCACTTTTGGTGACCGGCTGGAAGTGCAATCCCAGGTATTCAATACCGGACGCCGGTCCGTCCTCACCGTGCACCGGCTGCGGCGTATCACCGGGCCCGAGGATGACTACGTCATCGCACCTTTCGAGGTGAGCGAGGCGTACACACGGCATCGAGAGGACTGCATCTATGTCGAGAACCTCAACGTGTGGGTCTCTCGCCGCGGAACACAGACGAATGTCGGCCTGGCACATTCTCCGCCGGTCGGGTTCGACAACACCGTCCTCCCCACCCTGCCCGACGCGTACTCGCCACGC
The DNA here is from genome assembly GCF_042731515.1 of Streptomyces sp. NPDC059850. Taxonomy (NCBI): domain Bacteria; kingdom Bacillati; phylum Actinomycetota; class Actinomycetes; order Kitasatosporales; family Streptomycetaceae; genus Streptomyces; species Streptomyces sp. NPDC059850. The sequence continues at coordinate 76,698 of NZ_JBHWJI010000010.1, read as the reverse complement.
TTCCTGTGTAACCAGGCCCGTAGCCAGCACGTCTTCCCCGATCCGGTCACGGACTCCTGGCCACGCCGCGGTCCCGACTTCGCCGTCGAATACCCCATCGACATCACACTCGATGTCAACGGCGCGGGGCTGCTCTATTTCGCATCCTTCTTCTCGATCGCCGAGCACGCTCAGCTGAAGCAGTGGCGCTCCCTCGGCCGGTCGGACCGTGCTTTCCTCGACCGCGTCATCCGTGACGCGCGCATCTGCTATCTCGGCAACGCCGACCTCGACACGACGCTCCGGCTGAGACTGCGCTCCGTTCATCACCCGCAGGATCCGGCAGAGGAGAAAACCGACATCGTCATTGATGACCTCTCCACCGACCGCACCATTGCTGTCGCCGCCTTCCGTTACCGGTCGCGTGCGACCACCCAGGGAGAGTGCGGAACCCGGTCGGTACAGCGGGCGCTACCCGCGCAGGGGGGATGACACCCCCACGAGATGGCCCGCCTGCATGATCGTGACGCACGGCCGGAGCTCCTAGCGTGATGGCCACACCGCGACGGTGGCCCGACCGATACGCAAGGAGCGTACGACTGATGAAGACCAAGCTCACCTCCCGTGTGGCGGCCACGACGCTGGTGACCGCGCTGGCCTGCGTCGGCTTGACCCTGCCCGCTGCCGGCGCGACCGGGCCCTCGGACGGGTCGGCGCGGAGCGCGACGCACAGTACGTCGCACAGCAGGGCGTTGCAGTCACACGTGGACACGATCATGAAGACTGGGACCGTCGCCGTCGTGGCCCGGTCGACCGGCCCGGAAGGCTCCCGGTACGCCACCGGCGGGGTGGCCGACCAGGCCACGGGCGACGCCGCGCGCCCCGGTGACCGTTTCCGTATCGCCAGCGCGAGCAAGACGTTCGTCGCCACGGTGGTGCTGCAACTCGTCGGCGAGGGACGCCTGTCACTGGATGACACCGTGGAGCACTGGCTGCCCGGAGTCGTGTCCGGCAACGGCAACGACGGCAGCACGATCACCGTACGGCAGCTGCTCCAGCACACCAGCGGACTGTTCGACTACGCGGCCGACTTCCCCGAGTTCACCAGCATGGCCGGCTACCAGGCCGACCGCTACACCACCTGGTCCCCGCGGCAACTGGTCGCCATCGCGATGCGGCACGCCCCAGGCTTCGAGCCCGGTGCCGGGTGGTCGTACTCCAACACCAACTACATCCTCGCCGGAATGATCATCGCGAAGGTCACCGGTCACACCTGGGCGCAGGAGGTCACCGCGCGCATCATCCGCCCGCTGGGTCTGCGCGATACCCTCGCCCCGACGACGTACCCGCGGATACCCGGCCGCCACCTGCACGGTTACTCCAACTTCGAGGAGGCGGCGCCGCCGATCGACGTCACCGGGTTCAACCCCTCCGCGGGGGGTGCGGCAGGCGCCGTGATCAGCACGACGGGCGACCTGACCCGCTTCTACCAGGCGCTCCTCGGCGGTCGACTGCTGCGCCCGGCGCAGCTGGTGGCCATGAAGACGACCGTACGGGCCCCGGAGCTCGACCCCGGATGGCCGGGCATTCGCTACGGGCTCGGCCTGATGCAGATTCCGCTTTCCTGCGGCGGCAGCTACTACGGCCACGGGGGTGACCAGCCCGGCTACACCACTCGCGACGGCGTCAGCGGGGACGGCCGCCGGGTCGTGGTCCTGAACGCAACCGGCGACGGCTCGTCCGACTCGTCCAGCCAACAGACCCAGAACGACCTGATCGATGATGAACTCTGCGGGTAAGACCGGACAGCACTCTCGATGTCCACGACATCAGGGTCAACCTCTGGCGTGACCTGAAGCCGGCCTGGCTTTCCCCAGGCCGGCTTTCGCTTGTGCCGTGTAAGCCACTCACGGTTCACAGGACTTCTTCCGCCCTGGAACTGCCCTGGAGCAGCGGTGTGCGCATCAACGAGTACGTACTGCGAGGGAAGGGCGACCTGAAGGACATAGCGCGAGATGAGTTCCAGGGTTCCTACCGGATCTGGAACAACCAGGACTACATCAACCTCATCGAGTGGACGCGCGCCTACAACCTCAAGCACCCGCACGACCCGGTGCAGTTCTTGGGCGACGACATGGGCTACGCCGGGCCGGAGCTGTACCAGCGGGTGAGCGGCTATGTGGCCCAGAGTCTCCCGCGGTTGTCGGAACGTGTGGCCGAGCTCTACCGCGGCCTGCCGCCGACCACCGATGCCGGCACCTACTACACGGAGTACCTTCAGCTACCACTGGCTGAGCGCAAGGAGCGGGCAGAACGGACCCGAGAGGTGTACGAGCTCCTGCGGAAGCAGCGCCCGGAAACATGATGAAGTACCGAGACCAGGCCATGGCCGAGAACGTGGCCTGGCGGCACAGGTACACCGGCGACCGGATCCTGCTGTCGGCGCACAACACCCACGTGTCGTACGACTCGTTCGACGTGCGGTACCCCAAGACTCAAGGCGCCTTCCTGCGCGACGCGCTGGGCAAGGATTACGTCAGCGATATGCGCACTGCCCCCGACTCCGCGCGCACATGGCTGGCCACGTCACGTGTCACCTGGAACATCGGCGCCGGGTGGCCCGACCCCACGGAGTACAGGGCCGCCCTCGGCACGGCACACGACATCCTCATCCACCTGCACGACGTCGAAGCCACCACGTACCTGGGCAACCCCTGATCCTCGGTCTCCAGCACACCGCCCGGGCCAACCACCTTGTGATGCCGCCGCCCGGGCGGTGTCGGCCGTGTGGTCCCGCACCTCGACCACTCACACCCGTTATGGGCGCGTCCTCGCGGCCGGCAGGAGCTTCCGTACCCATGGCCAAGTCACGATCAGGGCGATCACCACGTACACGGTCACCGCGAAGGGCGTGTTGACCAGGCCCGTGAGGCTGCCGTCGCTGATCTGGAGCGCGCGCCGCAGCTGGAGTTCCGCGCCCGGGCCGAGGATGACGCCGATGACGGCGGGCAGGACGGGGAGTCCGTAGCGGCGCATCAGGAGGCCCAGCAGGCCGATGATGAGCAGGATGACCAGGTCCAGCGGTTCGCCGCCGACCGCGTACGCGCCGACCGCCGCGAAGAAGAGGATGCCCGCGTACAGGTAGGGCCGGGGCACCTTCAGCAGCTTGGCCCAGATCGGGGCCAGGGGGAGGTTGAGGACGATCAGCAGGGCCATGGCGATGAAGAGCGAGGCGATCAGGCCCCAGACGAGGTCCGGTTCGCGTTCGAAGAGCAGGGGTCCTGGCTGGATGCCGTACTGCTGGAACGCGGCGAGCATCACCGCGGCGACGGCCGTGGTGGGCAGGCCGAGGGTGAGCATCGAGACGAGCGTGCCCGCGGCGGACGCGGAGGCCGCGGACTCGGGGCCCGCGACGCCCTCGATGGCGCCCTTGCCGAACTCGTCGCGGTGCTTGGAGAGCCGTTTCTCCGTCACATAGGAGAGGAAGGTGGGGATTTCGGCGCCGCCCGCCGGGATCGCGCCGAAGGGGAAGCCGATCGCGGGGCCGCGCAGCCAGGGGCGCCAGGTGCGGCGCAGTTCGGCCTTGCCGAGCCAGGGGCGGCCGACGGGGATGGGCTGGTCGGGGCGGGTGCGCAGATGCATGGCCACCCACAGCGCCTCGCCGATGGCGAAGAGCCCGACCGCGACGATCACGACGTCGATGCCGTCCGCGAGCTGCAGCGAACCGAAGGTGAGCCGCTGCTGTCCGGTGAGCCGGTCCAGGCCGACGAGGCCGAGGGTGAGGCCGATGAGGAGCGAGGCGAAGCCGCGGATGCGGGAGCTGCCGAGGACGGACGTCACGGCGACGAACGCCAGGACCATGATGGCGAAGTAGTCGGGGGCGCCGATGTCGACGGCGAGGTCGGCGACGGTCGGGGCGAGGAAGACCAGCAGGATCGTGCCGATCATGCCGCCCGCGAAGTGCCCGATGGCGGCCGCCGCGAGGGCCTGCGCGCCGCGCCCGGACTTGGCCATCGGATGGCCTTCCATCGCGGCGACCACGGCCGCCGTCTCACCCGGGGTGTTGAGCAGGATGGACGTGGTGGAGCCGCCGAACATGCCGCCGTAGTAGATGCCCGCGAACATGATGAACGCGGCGGTCGGGTCCAGCCCGTACGTGACGGGCAGCAGCAGCGCGACCGCCATCGCCGGGCCGATACCGGGCAGCACGCCGATCGCGGTGCCGAGGAGCACGCCGACCGCCGCCCACAGCAGGTTGATCGGGGAGAGGGCGGTGCCGAAGCCGTCGAGGAGGTGGTTCAGGGAATCCATCGGTCAGAGCACCCCCATCAGCGGGCCGCCGGGCAGCGGCACCGAGAGCAGCCGGTCGAAGACGAAGAACGTGACCACGGACAGCACGGCCGCGATGATCGGATCACGCGAGAAGGAACGGCTGCCCAGCGCGTACGCGGAGCCCCAGAAGAGCAGCGCGCCGGAGATGGGGAAGCCGAGGGGCTGGATGAGGACGGCGTTGCCGAGGAACACCCCGGCCAGCAGGACCACGGTCCGCCAGTCGCCGGGCGCGCTCAGGTCGATGTCCTCGCCGCCCTCCGCCTCGCCGCGCCCGCCGCGCAGGACGTCCACGGCCAGCAGGACGGCGACCAGCAGCAGCCCGGCGCCGACGACGAGGGGCACGGTCTTGGGGCCGACCGGGCCGCGCTGCGCGAAGCCGGTGTCCATGGTGAGGGCGTCGGTGAGGACGAGGACGCCGAGGATCAGCAGCAGCGCGCAGACGCCGAGTTCGGAGCGGCCGCGCAGCCGTTCCGCGAGGCCGGAGGACCCGGCGGCGGCAGTGGGTTCGGGGGTCACAGTCCAAGCTCCTTCAGCACGGTGTCCACGCGCTTGTCCTGCGCGTCCAGGAAGCGCCCGAAGTCCTCGCCCGGCAGATAGGCGTCGGTCCACTGGTTGCGCTTGACGGCGTCCTTCCACTGCTTGGACGCGTGCAGCTTGGCGACCAGGCCGGTGAGCTTCTCGCGTTCGCTGTCGCTCAGACCGGGCGGGGCGACGATGCCGCGCCAGTTGGTGAACGTGACGTCCACCCCGGACTCCTTGAGCGTCGGGGCGTCGAGCCCCTTCGGCCGCTCGGCGCTGGTCACCGCGAGCACCCGCAGATCGCCGGACTTGATCTGGTCGAGGTATTCGCCGATGCCCGAGACGCCGAAGGCGACCTTGCCGCCGAGGACGGAGGCGAGCAGTTCGCCGCCGCCGTCGTAGGCGATGTAGTTGACGGTCTTCGGGGCGATCCCGGCGGCCTTGGCCATGAGCATGGGCGCCAGGTGGTCCGGACCGCCGGGCGAGGAGCCGCCGCCCACCGGGAGCGCGTGGGGCTTCTTGCGCCAGTCCGCGAGGAGCTGGTCGAAGGTCCGGTACTTGGAGTTCTTGGCGACGACCACGATGTCCGGCTCCTCCGTGAGCCGGGCGATGGGCGTGGTGTCGGCGAGCGAGGACGGCGCGTGGTTGGTGTGGACGGCGCCGACGACACCCAGCCCCATCGACATCGCCAGCTTGCCGTTGCCGCGCTCGGCCACGAGCTGGCTCAGCCCCACCGTGCCCCCGGCGCCGGGGAGGTTGAACACCTCGATGTTGTTGCCCAGACCCGCGTCCTCGGCGCTCTTGGCGGCCGTACGGGCGGTGATGTCGTAACCGCCGCCGGGCGTATTGGGCACCATGACGCGCAGACCCGGAATGCGGGTGCCGCCCCCGGAGCCGTCCCCGGAGCTGAGCAGCGGCGGCGCGAGGAGGACGAGCAGGGCCGCCGAGAGTACGGCGAGCGGGGTACGCAGGGCAGGACGCAGCGGCAGGCTCGGACGCTGTCGCACCTGGTGACACCACCTTTCGGGCTTGCGTGTGAGGTGGGCCACATGTTGCCTATGGGTTACCGGGCTGTCTCGCTTCCGGTATTAAGAGACGTTGTGGTCGTTGAGTTCGCGGGGTGATCGCGGGCCTGGACGCCGGAAAGGGGCCGCCCGGTGACGACAGTGCTGGTCGTCGATGACGACTTCATGGTCGCCAAGCTGCACAGCCGCTATGTGGCGGCCACGGAGGGCTTCACGGTCGCCGGGGTCGCGCACACCGGGGCCGAGGCGCTGTGCGCCGCCGAGGAGCTGCGCCCCGACCTCGTCCTCCTCGACATCTATCTGCCGGACATGGACGGCATCAGCGTGCTGCGCGAGCTGCGCGCGAAGGCGGAGGACGGCGGCCACCATGTGGACGCCCTGTTCGTGACCGCCGCCAAGGACGCCCACGTGGTGCGCGAGGCGCTGCGCGCGGGGGCGCTGCACTACCTGATCAAGCCGTTCGACCGGGCCGCGCTCCGGGACCAGCTGCGGCACGCGGCGGCCCTGCGGGCCCGCCTCGACACCCTCGGCGAGGCGCGCCAGGCGGACGTGGACCAGATCTTCGGCGGCCGCCCGCGCGCCTCCCGCGAACTGCCCAAGGGGCTGGCCGCGCACACCGCCGACCTCGTCGAGCGCACCCTTCGGGCCCACGCGGGCGGGCTGTCCGCCGCCGAATGCGCCGAGGCGGGCGCCTTTTCGCGGGTGAGCGCGCGCCGTTATCTGGAGTACTTCGCCGATACCGGACAGGCCGAGGTCACCTTGCGCTACGGCGGCACGGGCCGCCCCGAGCACCGCTACCGCTGGATCGCCTGATGTCCGTACATGGGGTGCGTACGGGCCGGGTATAGCGGGGGAAGGGCGAGCCACGGGGGGCACGATGGGGAGCGGCCTGTACAACCTCAAGAGCGTCATGGACACGCTGGCCCCGGCGCTGCTCGGGATGCCACCGGGCGGCGGGCCATGGGTGAAGCGCACGTTCCCGGCGGGCGAGCCCGTCGTGGAGGTAACCGGCGGCCGGGCCACCGGCAAGACGGCGCTGCTGGACGCCCTGTACGACGGCTATCACGCCTGGGTGCCCACGGCCCGGGTGGACCTGGCGGAGGCCCCGTACTCGGCGGACGACCAGGGCGACCGCGCCCGGCTGGACACCGCGCACGCGTCGCCGGTGACCAATCTGCTCTTCACCGTCTCCCATCAGCTCGGCTACGAACGCGACGGCAACAAGCGCACCCTGACCTTCCCCCGGCTCGCGCCCGCGCTGCTGGTGATCACCGCGTGGCGGCCCGAGGCGCGGGAACGGCACGAGGGCGAGGTGGCGCCCGCCGATCTGGTCGCGGCGGAGGAGGAGTTGGGGCGCATCCTCGCGCAGCGCGACCCCGACCCGCAGGCCCGCAAGGTCGTCGTCGGCCGGTGGCTGAACGCGCTGGGCGGGGTCGTGGCCGGGCTGCTGCCCGGGGTGCCCGGGCTCCAGGAGGTGCTGAGCGCCGCCACCGACACCCTGCTCGCGCGGAGCGACGACGGCCGGGACGGCTCGTCGTGGTGGCGCGCCCATCTGGACCGTATCGACGGCGACGCGGTGCAGCGGCTGTTCGCGCTGGTACGGAAGTTCCGCCGGGGCGGAGCGGACCGCGCCGAGGTGGAGGCCGACCTGATCGCCGCCCTGCTGGCGGACATCAACGGCGCGTACGGCGCCTGGGCGCGCAGGACCCAGCATCCGTCCCTGATCCTGCTGGACAACGTGGACGAGGCGCTGCGCGCGCGCTTCCTCGACCCGTTCGTCGCCCGGTACGCACGCGACAGCCGGGAGTGGCGCAAGCGCGGGCGCGTCATGCTGCCCGTCGTCTTCGCGACCTCGCTCGGGGACGGCGCCGAGCCCAAAGCGCTCACCACCGACGCGCCCCCGTGGACGAAGCCGGAGCGGTGCCCGCCGGGCGTGTGGCTGCTGCGGCTGGGCATCCCCAAGGTCGGCGACGCGGAGATCCGTTCGATGCTCGACGAGGCCGGGGCCGACGCCGGTACCGGGGCCGACGCCGCGTACCCGCCGTCGCTGCCCACCGTCATCGCCCGGCTGAGCGGCGGGCGGACGGGCGACGCCCTGCTGCTCGCCGGGGCCGCGGCGGCGCGGCTGCGCGAGCCGGGCCCCTTCGTACTGGACGAACTCCTGTCGCTTCCGGCGCCCGGCTCGGCCGAACCCGTGGGCGCGCGGCTCTTGGCGCGGTTGCTGCCCGACCCGGACGTACGGGAGGAGGTGCTGCGGCTCGCGCCCGCGCTGGACGGGGCGGCGGCGGCGCGGCTGCTCCGGGCCGACCGGGCCGCGCTGCCCGGCCTCAGCCCCGAGCTGCGCGTCAGACGGCTGCGGGACGCCACCCTGGAGCGGCCGCACTGGGACCACCGGCCCTGGCCACCGGAGAGACCCGGGCAGCCGCCGCTGATCACCGACCGGGCGCTGCGCGCGCTGCTGCTGCAGGCTTTAAGAACCGGGGCCGACGAGGCGCGCTGGACCCGTCTGCACGCCCTGTCGGCCGCCCGCTACAACGACGGCGATATACGGACCGACGACTCGGACCGGCACGACCGGCGCTATCTGCACCACGCGCTCGCCCAGGGCCGCATCGACACCCTGGTGGTGCGGGCGCTGCACTACCGGTATCTGCATCGCACCCCCGCCGAGTGGCTGGGCGACCTCAACCTCATCGCGGCCGCGCCCCCGGGGTGGGCCGGTTTCGCCCCCGAGGACCCGCCCGCCCGTGAGGCCCTGCCCGCCTGCGCGTCCTGCGGGCCCGGCGCCGATCGGCGCGTCCACGCCGCGATCCGGCTGCTGCTGGCCACCGTATGGCGGCTGTCCGCGCCGACGGCCCCGGTGCCGCCGAGCCACCGGGACGCCGACCTGGTGCACCTGCGGACCGCGCTGGAAGCGCTGTGCTCCGACTACGGCAACAGCCCGCGCCGCGAGCGGGCGTACAACGCGTATGTCGACGCCATCGCGGACGGCGGCTGGATCGACGCCCTGGTCAGCGGGGTGCAGGCCCCTGATCTTCCAGTCAAGGGGAGTAGCCGATGACCCGTCCCTTCCTCCGTCCCTTCCGCGCCATCCGGAACTGGCACTCCGCCCTTCCGCCGATCCGCCGGGTCCTGAACTGGCTCCTGGTGGGGCTGGTCGCGGGCGTGCTCGTGGCGGTGGGCATCGTCACGCTGACGCCCGACCGCTCGTGCGGCGCCGGGGTCGACAAGCGCGCGGGCGACAAGGAGTGCACGGGCGTCACCGACGGCGGCCACGCCTTCATGGCCGAACTGGGCCCGGTGTCGGACCGCATCAAGGCGGAGAACACGAAGGTCACCAAGAGCGGCAAGGCGTACGCGACCATCGCCCTGATGATCCCCATGACGTTCAGGAAGGACGACGTGGCGGAGCGGGCCCAGGTGGTCCGGGAGGTCCAGGGCGCCTATCTCGCGCAGTACCGGGCCAACCACGAGAGCGGCGACGAACCGGCGATCCGGCTGGTGCTCGCCAACCCCGGCCGCGACATGACCCGCTGGAAGGAGGTGTCGGACCAGCTGGCCGGGATGGCGCAGTCGGGGAAGGACCGGCTGCGCGCGGTGTTCGGGTTCAACCTCAGCGTCACCCGCACCGAGCAGACCATCGCGTATCTGACCAGGGAGAAGGGGATAGCGGTGGTGGGCGGTCCGATCACCGCGGACGACCTGGGCAACGACCGTGAGAACCCCCGCAGATACCCGGGCCTGGCGAAGATCGTGCCGTCCAACCGTGACCAGGCGCGGGCGCTCACCCACCATCTGAAGGTGAAGCCGCGCGACACCTTCCTGGTCGAGGACACCCACGCGGACGACCTCTACGCGCGGTCGCTGCGCGCCGCCTTCCGCGCGGAGACGAACGGAACGCCGTATTCCGAGCAGTACGACTCGTCGACGGCCATCCCGAACGACTTCGTCCAGATGGTCAACAACCTCTGTGACTCCCGGGCCACCACGGTCTACTTCTCCGGCCGCCCGCCCGCACTCGCCCAGCTGATCAGGGCGCTGGGCAAGCGGGGCTGCGCGGACCAGCGCTACCGGGTGGTCACGGTCTCGGGCGCGTCGACGCTGGCGTACGACCCCACGATGGACTGGGACGCCTTCTCGTACGGCGCCGGGCTGTCCGTCGAGTACGCGACCATCACCCACGAGAGCGCCTGGACCAGCGGGAACCCGCCAGCGACGGGCGGTTCGGCCGCCGACTTCCGGGCGCTCAGCAGGCTCGTCGGCGGCGGGAAGTCTTCCGCGGTCGGCGACATCGGCCCGACCGGGCTCGCCGACGGCCGGACGATCACCACCTACGACTCCGCGACGACGGCCATCGCGGGCATCCGCAACCGGACCACCACCAAGGGGCAGGTGCCGGAGCTGGACTCCATCGCGGCGGCGTGGCCACGGCTGCACGGGGACCAGATGGTGCGCGGGGCCAGCGGCTGGATCTGCCTCAACGGCTACGGGACGCCGTACGACAAGGCGGTGGCCATCGTGAAGCTCTCGCCCAGGAAGGACCGGCACATCGAGTTCGAGAAGCTGGCCTGGCCGGACGGCCGCCCGCCCTCCGAGCAGTGCACGGCCGCACCGGACTGAGCCCAGAGGTATTAAGGCGCGCGCAGATAGTTGTAGACCGTGGCGCGGGAGACGCCGAGCAGTTCGGTGACCACCTGCACCGAGTGCTTGACCTGGAGGAAGCCACGGGTCTGGAGGGAGCGGACGAGTTCCTTCTTGGCGGCGGAGCCCAGGCCCCGGGGGGTGTGGCCGCGCGCGGCGGCGAACTCCTCCACGACAGCGCGCAGCTCGGTGACGGTACGGGCCCGCAGGGTCTCGATGAGGGGCTGTTCCTGATCGTCGGTGCGGACGAGGTTGTTGAGGCTGCGGGCGACGCTGGCGAAGAGGGAGACGTCCAGGTTGAGGCAGATGGCGGCGACGTACGTGCCCGCGCTGTTCTTGATGCCGATGGACGTGCTCTTGGCCGGGCGGCCGTCCGGGAAGCGGTTGGAGTAGTTCTGGACGATGCCGGGGAAGCCGGGGTCCTCGATGCGGGCGAGGCCGAGTTCGGTGGCCGGATCGCCGACCGATCGGCCGGAGAGATTGGACTCGATGGCGCGGATGGCCTGGTCGGGCTGGCGCAGATCGTGCAGCACCACCTCGCACAGCCCGGGGAACATCCGGCCGATGGCGGTGACGATCTTCTCGGCCTCGCGCAGCAGCAGTTCGTCCTCGGCGCTGTCGCGCGGCTCGTCCTCCCCGGCCGTTCCGGTCATCGTGGGTCCTCCGGCGTGTCCTCCGGCGTGAACAGGGCGCCCATCGCCGTCGCCGCCTTCAGCCCCGAACCGGTCAGCAGGACGGCCGTCGTCTCCCCGGGGCGGATCGCGCCACGGGCCCGGAAGACGTCGATCGCCGCAGCGGCGGTCGCGCTGGTCGGCTCGGCGTACAGCCCCATCGCGGCCAGCCTGCGCACCGCCGCGACGATGGCGTCCTCGGGGATGGCGGCCATGTCGCCGCCCGAGCGGCGGACCGCGCTCACCACCTCCGGCAGCCGGACGGGCTCCCGGATGGCCGTGCCCTCGGCGATGGTGGGGGAGAAGGCGGGGGCGGCCGTCGCACCGCGGAACGCGGCGTGGATGGGGGCGCAGCGGGCGGGCTGGGCGACCAGCAGCCGGGGGCGGCGGGCGATCTGGCCCGCGCTCAGCAGCTCACCGAAGCCGAGGTCGCAGCCGAGCGCGGTGGATCCGGCACCGGCCACCGTCACCACGGCGTCGGGTGCGGTGAAGCCGAGGTCTTCCCACAGCTCGTACGCGAGGGTCTTGGTGCCCTGGAGGAAGAAGGGGTGCCAGTTGTGGCTGGCGTAGTACGTGGCGGCCGACTGGCGCAGCGCCTCGGCGGCGGTGGCGTCCCGGTCGCCGGGGATCAGCTGGACGTCGGCGCCGTACGCCCTGGCCTGCAGGACCTTGGCCGGTGACGTCGACTCCGGGGCGAGGATCCGGGCCTTGATCCCGGCGGCGGCGCAGTACGCGGCGACGGAGGCGCCGCCGTTGCCGGAGCTGTCCTCGATGACCTCGCGGATGCCGCGCTGGGCCAGCAGGGAGATCATCACGCTGGTGCCACGGTCCTTGAAGCTGCCGGTGGGGCTGAACCACTCCAGCTTGAAGTGCACCCGACCCTCGCCCCAGTCCTTCTCGACCAGCGGCGTGCATCCTTCACCCAAGGACACCGGGGCGTCGATGCGCACCGGGAGGGCCGCTCGGTAGCGCCACAGCGACCGGGCCCCGGTGTCCACCTGCCCGGGGGTGATGCCGGGCAGCGCGGAGACGGTGAGCGGTGCGCCGTCGTCGCCGCACCAGCGCGGCTCGTCGATCGGATACGAGGCGCCGGAGCGCTCGTCGACGTAATGTGGTTCGGCTCGCACCTTGGACATTCTGTGCAGTTGTGAATCGGCGGTCAAGGTCCCTGAAGGCGACTCAAGTCGGATTCAAGGTATGTTCAAGCAGGTGTGACAGGGGTCAAGCAGGCGCGACAGGGGCGAACAGCCGTTCCAGCACCACCGCGACCCCGTCCTCGTCATTGCGCGGCGCCACCTCGTCGGCCAGCGCGATCAGGTCCGGGTGGGCGTTGCCCATCGCGACCCCGTATCCGGCCCAGTCCAGCAGCGGGATGTCGTTCGGCATGTCGCCGAAGGCGATCGTGTCGGCGGGGGCGAACCCCATCCGCTCGGCGGCGAGACCCAGCCCCACCGCCTTGGAGACGCCCTCGGGCAGCACCTCGATCATGCCCTTCTCCGAGAGCGTCACCGACACCTCGCCCGCGCCCGCCCAGGCCGCCGCAGCCGCTACAGCGTCGTCCGCCACCTCCCGGTGACGCATCAGCACCTTCTCGATCGGCTCCGCCCACAGCGCCTCCCGGCCGACGATCGCGTGCCAGCCGGGCCGCCGCCGCAGCTCGGCGAACCCGGGCGTGACCACGAAGCGGTTCTCCGGCGCGGCGGTCACCACGGCCAGCTCCAGCGGGCCCGCGCCCAGCGCCTGCTCGGTGCGCTCCACCACCGACCGGGCCAGGTCGCGGTCGAGCGCGGCCGAGAGCAGCAGCCGGTCCGCGGTCGCGTCGTACAGCTGCGCGCCCTGTCCGCACACCGCGAGCCCCCGGTAGCCGATCGCCACCAGGAACTCCCGGCAGGACGCGGCCGCGCGCCCCGTGACCACCAGATGCCGCGCCCCGGCGCGGGACGCGGCGGCCAGCGCCGCACGGGTGCGCGGCGAGACCGTCAGATCGCCGCGCAGCAGGGTGCCGTCGAGGTCGGTGGCCACCAGCCGGAAGGGCGGACCCGCGGACCGGGGGCGGGGGAGAAGGGCTCCGGGGGCAGGAGCGGCAGGAGCGGCAGGAGCGGCAGGAGCGGCAGAAGTGGCAGCTGTGGCTTCGGGGATGTACACGGTGCATCAGAATGGCGGGTCGGCCGGGGTCGATCAAACCGTGCAGGCAGGCGCCGAAAGCTAGGCCGGGCGCAGCTCGCCCTCGCGCTCGGGCGCCCGCCGCCGCCCGGCCACCTGCTTCGGCAGCCGGTACGGCAGCGCCCCGTACCAGGCGTACGACAGTGCGATGCCGACGGACAGGCAGATGACGCCGCCGACCGCGTCCATCCAGAAGTGGTTGGCCGTCGCGACGATCACCAGCAGCGTCGCCGTCGGGTACAGCAGCCCCAGGACCCGCACCCACACCGGGCGGGCCAGCGTGGCGATGGTCAGGCCGCACCACAGCGACCAGCCGATGTGCATCGAGGGCATCGCCGCGTACTGGTTGGACATGTTGGCCAGGTTCCCCGAGGCCATCGAGCCCCAGGTGTGGTGCACCACGACCGTGTCGATGAAGTGCCCGCCGTGCATGAGCCGGGGCGGGGCCAGCGGGAAGAAGTAGTAGCCGAGCAGGGCCACGCCGGTGGTCGCGAAGAGGGCCAGCCGGATGGCGGCGTAGCGGCCCGGATGCCAGTGGTAGAGCCACACCAGCACGCTGAGCGTCACGATGAAGTGGAGGGTGGCGTAGTAGTAGTTCATGCCGACGATCAACCAGCTGACCGAGTCGCTCGCATGGTTGACGCCGCGTTCGAAGGCCATCCCGAGCCGGTGCTCCCAGTCCCAGACCCAGCCCGCGTTGCGCAGCGCCTCGGCGCGCTGCTCGGGGACGGCATTGCGGATCAGGGAGTACGTCCAGTAGCTGACCGCGAGCAGGACGATCTCGAACCAGAGCCGGGGCCGCCGCGGCGTCCGCAGCCGGTCCATCGAGGTCCGAGAAGTCGCTTCACCCATAGGGCAACAGTCTGCCAGAGATGTCCGATACGGGGTGTGGTTATGTCCCGTTACGGACGGGCGCCGTGCGCCGAGGCGGTGGACCCGCGGACCACCAGCTCGGGCAGGAAGACGAACTCGCTGGGCGGCGCCGGAGTGCCCCCGATCTCCTCCAGCAGCGCCCGCACCGCCGCCTGCCCCATCGACTGCACCGGTTTGCGGATGGTGGTCAGCGGCGGGTCGGTGAAGGCGATCAGCGGGGAGTCGTCGAAGCCGACCACCGAGACGTCCTGAGGGACCCGCAGCTCCCGGCGACGGGCCGCGCGTATGGCCCCGAGTGCCATCATGTCGCTCGCGCACACCACCGCCGTACAGCCCCGGTCGATCAGCGCGCCCGCCGCCGCCTGACCGCCCTCCAGGGTGTACAGCGAATGCTGGATCAGCTCCTCGGAGTCCTCGGGCGCCACCCCCAGCCGGTCCCGCATCGCGTGTTGGAAGCCCTCGATCTTCCGCAGCACGGGGACGAACCGCCTGGGCCCGAGCGCCAGCCCGATCCGGGTGTGCCCGAGGGACACCAGATGGGTGACGGCCAGCAGCATCGCCGCCCGGTCGTCGGGGGAGATGAACGGCGCCCGCACCTTCGGCGAGAAGCCGTCCACCAGCACGAACGGCACGCCCTGGCCGCGCAGCTGGTCATAGCGCTGCATATCGGCGGAGGTGTCCGCGTGCAGCCCCGAGACGAAGATGATCCCGGCCACGCCCCGGTCCACCAGCATCTCGGTCAGCTCGTCCTCGGTCGAACCGCCGGGGGTCTGGGTGGCCAGCACCGGGGTGTAGCCCTGCCGGGTCAGCGCTTGCCCGATCACCTGGGCGAGCGCGGGGAATATGGGGTTCTCCAGCTCGGGCGTGATCAGTCCCACCAGCCCGGCGCTGCGCTGCCGCAGCCGCACCGGCCGCTCGTAGCCGAGGACGTCCAGGGCGGCGAGGACGGACTCGCGGGTGGCCGACGCCACCCCCGGCCTGCCGTTGAGGACGCGGCTGACGGTGGCTTCGCTGACCCCCGCCTGGGCTGCGATGTCGGCAAGCCGTGCGGTCATGGACCGGGACCTTACCGGTCGCATGTCAGATTGCCCACCACGCGCAGGATTCGGCCGGAATGCGCACCGTACCGGCGTCGTACGCCAGCGGCGCGGAGGACAGCAGCGCACGCCCCGGGACCGGCAGCCGGACCTCCTCGCCGAGGGTGTTGAGCGTGCAGACGAGGCCCGGACGGGACAGCGCGAGCACCCCCGCCGGGGCGTCCAGCCAGCTCATCGGGCCGTCGCCCAGGCCCGGCCGCTCCCGGCGCAGCGCGAGCGCGGCGCGGTACAGCTCCAGCGTGGAGTCCGGGTCGCCGGTCTGCGCCTCCACGGAACTGTCCGCCCAGCCCTCGGGCTGCGGCAGCCAGCTGTCGCCCGCCCCGAACCCGTACGAGGGGCCCGAACGCGACCAGGGCAGCGGCACCCGGCAGCCGTCGCGGCGGCCCTCCTGACCGTCCTGGCCGTCCTGTCCGTCGGCGGAGGTACGGAAGAACGCCGGGTCCTGGCGGGCCTCGTCCGGCAGGTCGACGACCTCGGGAAGGCCCAGCTCCTCGCCCTGGTACAGATACGCGGATCCCGGCAGCGCCAGGGTGAGCAGCGCCGCCGCCCGGGCCCGTCGCAGCCCCTGCCCGGGGCTCTCGGCGGCGTACCGGGTGGTGTGCCGGACGACATCGTGGTTGGAGAGCACCCAGGTGGTGGGGGCGCCGACCGAGGCGGTGGCGGCCAGCGACTCGTCGATCACCTCGCGCATCGCGGCCGCGTCCCACGGGCACTTGAGGAACTGGAAGTTGAACGCCTGGTGCAGCTCGTCCGGGCGGACGTACAGGGCGAGCCGCTCGGCGCTGGGCGCCCAGGCCTCGGCGACCCCGATCCGCGCCCCCGGGTAGGAGTCCAGCAACCGCCGCCAGCCTCGGTGGATCTCGTGCACCCCGTCCTGGTCGAAGAACGGCAGCACCTGCGAGCCGATCAGCTTGGCCTGTTCGGTGCGGCCGATGTCGGGCAGCCCCGGGGCCTTGACCATGCCGTGTGCGACATCGATACGGAATCCGTCCACGCCCAGGTCCAGCCAGAAGCGCAGCACCGAGTCGAACTCCTCGCGGACCTCCGGGCAGTCCCAGTTGAGGTCGGGCTGCTCGGGCGCGAACAGGTGGAGATACCACTCGCCCGGGGTGCCGTCCGGGCCGGTGGTGCGCGTCCAGGCGGGGCCGCCGAAGACGGACTCCCAGTCGTTCGGCGGCAGTTCACCGCCGGTGCCCCGGCCGGGACGGAAGTGGTACCGCTCGCGGGCCGCCCCCCGAGGCCGGTCCGCGAGCGCGCTGATGAACCACGGATGGCGGTCCGAGGTGTGGTTCGGGACGACGTCGACGATCACCCGCAGCCCCAGCTCATGGGCGGTGCGCACCAGGTCGTCGGCGTCCTGGAGGGTGCCGAAGAGCGGATCGACGGCCCGGTAGTCCGCGACGTCGTAGCCGCCGTCGGCCTGCGGCGAGGCGTAGAACGGGGTCAGCCAGACGGCGTCCACTCCGAGCCGGGCGAGGTGCGGCAGCCGCTCGCGCGCGCCGCGCAGATCCCCGACGCCGTCGCCGTCGCTGTCGGCGAAGGACCGGACGTACACCTGGTAGATGACGGCGTCCCGCCACCAGCCGGGCCCCTCGGGGGAGCGGGCCGGCTCGGCTTGGAGGTCGGCCTGGAGGGAGGTCGTGAGCTCCTGGGTCATGCCGGGAACGTAACAGCTCTGCAATGTCTTGCGGAAGAGCTTGCAGGGGCGAGTGGCGCGCAACGGCGCACTACGCGGCCTTGTGGCGCTCCTGTCAAGCGCCTGGGCGGCTACCACGGGGACACGCTGGGGTAACGATCGGGTCCGCTTGCAGAAAGTCGCCGCAAGATATTTCCGGCGGTCTTCCCGGGACCCCGTGGCGCTGTTACGTTCCTCCGCAATCCGGCGCCGCGCTGGTGCGGCGAGCCGGCTCGGGGAGGGGTACAGATGCGACATGGCATGGCGGCCACCGCGCTCATCGCGGCCATCACGCTCACGGCGACCGCGTGCGGCGGCGGCACCGACGGCGGCGGAAAGGGATCCGACGGCAAGATCTCCGGCACCGTCACCTACTGGGACACCTCGAACGAGGCCGAGAAGGGCACGTACGAGCAGCTCGCCCTCGGCTTCCAGAAGAAGTACCCCGGGGTGAAGGTGAACTACGTCAACGTCCCCTTCGGCGAGGCGCTGGCCAAGTTCAAGAACGCCGCCGGATCCGGCGGCTCCGGCGCCCCCGATGTGCTGCGCGCCGAGGTGGCCTGGACCCAGGACCTCGCCAACATCGGCTATCTCGCCAAGCTGGACGGCACCACCGCCCTCGCCGACCAGTCCGACTATCTGCCCAAGGCGGCGGCCGGGACCAAGTTCAAGGGCGCGACGTACGGCGTACCGCAGGTCATCGACACCCTCGGCCTCTTCTACAACAAGAAGATGCTGAAGGAGGCCGGGGTGGCGCCGCCCACCAGCTGGGCCGGGCTGAAGGCCGCCGCCAAGAAGATCAAGCAGAAGACCGGCAAGACCGGGCTCTATCTGCGCGGCGACGACGCCTACTGGTACCTGCCCTTCCTCTACGGCGAGGGCGGCGATCTGCTCGACACCGGAAAGAAGCGGATCACCGTCGACGACGCCCCCGGCGTCAAGGCGTTCGCCGCCGCCCGCGACCTGGTCGCCTCGGGAGCCGCGGAGACCGACGCCACCGACGGCTGGGACACCATGCAGCACGCCATCAAGAACGGCGACGTGGCGATGACGCTCAACGGGCCGTGGGCGATCGAGGACACCCTCGCGGGCAAGGCCTTCGCTGATAAATCCAACCCCGGCACGTCCAACCTCGGCGTGGTCCCGGTCCCGGCGGGCGGCGGCGGCCAGGGCGCGCCGCAGGGCGGCCACAACCTCACCGTCTACGCGGGCTCGGGGAACCTCGACGCCTCGTACGCCTTCGCCCGCTACATGAGTTCGGCCGAGGTGCAGGCGAAGACCACCGAGAAGCTGAGCCTGCTGCCCACCCGCGCCTCCGTCTACCGGAACGAGGCGGTCGCGGCCAACCCCAACGTGAAGTTCTTCAAGGCCGCCGTCGACAAGGCCGTCGAGCGCCCGTGGATCCCCGAGGGCAACAGCCTCTTCCAGGCGGTCCTGGTCCAGTTCCCGAACGTCCTCGGCGGCAGAACGTCGCCGAAGGAGGCCGCCACGGCGGTCGGGGAGGCGTACCGGAAGCTCCTCAAGGGCGACTGGAAGTAGGGCCGGTGACGATGACCGCCGACACCGGCCGGATCCGCACCGCGCTCGCCCGCCACTGGTACGCCTGGGCCATGGTCGCGCCCGTCGTGATCGTCCTCGGCCTGATCATCGGCTATCCGCTGGGCCGCGGCCTCTACCTCTCGCTCACCGACGCCGACGAGACCAACGTCGAGCGCACCATCGGGATCAACCACCTCCCCGCCACCTACCGCTTCACCGGCCTCGACAACCTCACCGCGGTCCTGACGGACGACGTCTTCCTGGACCGGCTCCTGTGGACGGTGACCTGGACCGTCTCCTGCGTCGCCATCAGCTTCGCGCTCGGCCTCGGCCTCGCCGTCCTGCTGAACCGCCGGTTCGCCGGGCGCGCCGTCTACCGCTCGCTGCTGATCCTGCCGTGGGCGGTGCCCGCGTTCGTCTCCGTCTTCGCGTGGCGGCTGCTCTACAACGAGCGGAACGGCATCCTCAACAAGCTGCTCGACGGCGGCGGCATCGACGCCGTGCCCTGGCTGAACGACCCCACCCTGGCCAAGGTCTCGGTGATCGCCGTCAACGTCTGGATCGGCGTGCCGTTCATGCTGGTCGCCCTGCTCGGCGGGCTCCAGTCCATCCCCGGCGAGCGGTACGAGGCCGCCGAGATGGACGGCGCGAGCCCCTGGCAGCGGTTCCGCCACATCACCCTGCCCGGGCTGCGGCCGGTCTCCTCCACCGTGGTCCTGCTCTCCACCATCTGGACCTTCAACATGTTCCCGGTGATCTACCTGCTGACCCGGGGCGGCCCGGGTGACACCACGGAGATCCTGGTGACGTACGCGTACCGGATCTCCTTCGTCAACAGTCCGCGCGACTACGCGGGCGCCTCCGCCTGGGGCGTCCTCATCCTGCTCATCCTCCTGCTCTTCGCGGTGGTCTACCGCCGCGCCCTCCGCAAGCAGGGAGAGGTGTGACAGCCATGCGCGACCGTCAACGCGGCCCGCTCGCCTCGATCGGGCTGCACACGACCCTGATCCTCGCCTCGGCCGTCGCGGTGTTCCCGCCGCTGTGGCTGCTGATGACCTCGTTCAAGCCCAAGGGCGAGGCGTTCAGTGCCGATGTGATCAAGGACCCCACGCTGGGGAACTACGGCCATGTGCTGGGCGATACGGAGTTCCTGACCTGGTTCGGCAACTCGCTGCTGGTGGTCGGCTGCACGACCGTGCTGGGCGTGTTCATCGCGGCCACCACCGGCTACGCCGTCAGCCGCTTCCGCTTCCCCGGCATGCGGCCGCTGATGTGGCTGCTGCTGATCACCCAGATGTTCCCGGTGGCGATCCTCATCGTGCCGCTCTACACGATCATGTCGACGCTCGGCTGGCTCAATCAGCCGGTCTCGCTCATCGTCACCTATCTGACGGTGGCCGTGCCGTTCTGCGCCTGGATGATGAAGGGCTACTTCGACACCATCCCGGCCGAGATCGACGAGTCGGGGCGGGTCGACGGGCTCACCCCCTTCGGCGCGTTCTGGCGGCTGGTCGTCCCGCTCGCCAAGCCGGGCATCGCGGTCACCGCCTTCTACACCTTCATCACCGCCTGGGCCGAAGTCGCCTACGCGTCCGCGTTCATGACCGGCGAGGAGAACCTGACCCTCGCCGCGGGGCTGCAGACCTTCGTCAACCAGTACACCTCCGACTGGGGCTCGATGACGGCCGCCGCCGTCATGATCGCCGTCCCGGCGGCGCTGGTGTTCGCCTGGGTGCAGCGCCATCTGGTCGCGGGGCTCACGGCGGGTGCGACCAAGTCCTGACAGAACTCTCCCCCCACGGAGTAACGATGACCGGCAGCCGCATTTCCCTCGCCACCGTGCTCGCCCTCGCGGCGGCGCTCGTCGCCCTGCCCCCGCGGACCGCACAGGCGACACCGCCCGGAACCAAGGACGTCACCGCCGAACTCTTCGAGTGGTCGTACGCCTCCGTCGCCAAGGAGTGCACCAGCACCCTGGGCCCCGCCGGATACGGCTATGTCGAGGTGTCCCCGGCCACCGAGCACATCCAGGGCGGCCAGTGGTGGACGTCCTACCAGCCCGTCAGCTACAAGATCGCCGGGCGGCTCGGTGACCGCGCCGCCTTCAAGAACATGATCGACACCTGTCACGCCGCGGGCGTCAAGGTCGTCGCCGACGCCGTCATCAACCACATGTCCGCCGGATCCGGAACCGGTACCGGCGGCTCCTCGTACACCAAGTACACCTACCCCGGGATCTACCAGTCCCAGGACATGGACGACTGCACCGCGCAGATCAGCGACTACCGGGACCGCTGGAACGTGCAGCACTGCGAGCTGGTGGGTCTCGCGGACCTGGACACCGGTGAGCCGTACGTCCGGACCCGGCTCGCGCGGTACCTGAACGACCTGCTCTCGCTCGGTGTCGACGGCTTCCGTATCGACGGCGCCAAGCACATACCGGCGGACGACCTGGCCGCCGTCAAGAGCCAGTTGAGCGACCCCGGCGTCTACTGGAAGCAGGAGGTCATCCACGGCGAGGGCGAGGCGGTCTCCCCGGCGGAATATCCGCGCAACGGCGATGTGCAGGAGTTCCGCTACGGCCGTGACCTCAAGCGGGTGTTCCGGGACGAGAAGCTGGCGTATCTGAAGAACTTCGGCGAGGGCTGGGGCCATATGGCGAGCGGCCAGTCCGGTGTCTTCGTCGACAACTGGGACACCGAGCGCAACGGCTCCACCCTCAGCTACAAGGACGGCGCCGACTACACCCTGGCGAACGTCTTCATGCTGGCCTGGCCCTATGGCTCCCCGGACGTCCACTCCGGCTACGAGTTCAGCGACAACGACGCCGGTCCGCCAAGCGGGGGCACGGTGGGCGCCTGCTACCAGGACGGCTGGAAGTGCCAGCACGCCTGGCCCGAGATCAAGAACATGGTCGCCCTCCGCAACACGGCCCGGGGCACGTCGGTGACCAACTGGTGGGACAACGGCGACGACACCATCGCCTTCGGACGGGGCGACAAGGCGTACGTGGCCATCAACCACGAAAGCGCCTCCCTGACCCGGACCTTCCAGACCTCCCTCCCGGCGGGCGGCTACTGCGACGTACAGAGCGGCAGGTCCGTCACGGTCGACTCCTCGGGCCGATTCACCGCCACGCTGGGCGCGGACACGGCGGTGGCGCTGCACGTGGGCGCCCGTGACTGCGGACCGGCCGAGGAGTCGTGAAGGTGAGCTAACGCAGGCCGTTCAGGTGGCCGCCGCCCGTCAGGCGGGCCTTGAGGGTGGCGCGGGCGCCGGGCTTGGCGGGGGTGGTCAGGGCGCGGCCGGCAGACCGGCCCCGGACGCCGCCGCTCGCCGCGATGGCGGTCACCTGGCGGCTGCCGGCGGCCAGCAGGAACCAGCGCCCGGACCGCGCCTTCCACAGCACGCCCGCCAGGACGCGCGGTGCGCGCTGCCCGCAGGCGGGGGAGGAGTCCGACGTGGCGGCGACCGCGCCCGCCGCGCCCCGGCGGGTGGTCCAGGGCTGGAACTGGGCCAGCACCCGGCTGCCCGGGCCCCGCCAGGTCTCGGCCCGGGTGCACAGCCACGCAGCACGGCCGCCCGCCTCGGGCAGCCGCTGGACGCCGAACCGCCAGATGTTCACCGAGCGCACCCCGCGCCCGGTCATCAGCGGCAGTCGGCACGCCGTCCGCGCCCAGCTCAGCAGGGCCGCCCGGCCCGCCACATCGCGCGGGGCGCCGCGCCCGGTGGTCCCGGGGTCGCCGTACGTCAGCCGGGCCGGGGCCAGCTCGCCGAGGTCCGCCACCAGGTGCGAGCCGAACCGCAGCGCGGGCCAGCCCCGGCACGGGCGCATCCGGGGCACGGTGCGCACCGGGTCGGTCACCCCGTCGGTGGTCAGCCGCACCGGGCGCGGCCGCCCGTCGGGCCGCAGCAGGTCCCGTACGGAGGCGCGGCGCACCCAGGGGGCGGTCAGATAGCGGACGTTGCCGTCGGTACGGCCCAGCGTGAGGGCGGTCGAGGCGGCCGCGTCCGCCGCGTCGAGACGGGCGAGGTCCAGCGCCACCGGGCCGCCTCCGTCGCCATTCCCCTCCGCGTACCGGGCGATCCGCAGCCCGTCGTACAGCAGCACCACCGCCGCCTGGTCCACCTCGCCCGCGTACAGCAGCTGCGGCGGCCCGGACGGCGGCCCCGACTGGGTGCCCGCCGTCGCCGACACCCGTACCGCGTCCCCCGGGCGGGCCCAGACGGCCAGCGCGCGGCGCAGCAGCGCGGAGTCGCCGAGCCGGTCGCCACGGGCGGGCCAGGACGAGAAGTCGGCGCGGGTCGCGGTGCGCCACGCGAAGGGCTCGGCGCGCGTCAACCGGTCCGGGTCCAGGGCTCGTTCGGAGGACGGGTTACGGGCGTACGAGGGCGCCGCCGCACCGGCGCGCCCCCAGCCCTCGCCCGGCATCCCCAGCAGCGACCCGCACACCACCAGCGCCACCACGGCCACCAGCAGCGCGCGCAGATGCTGGCGGCGGCGCATCAGATCGGTGGGGCGCGCCTGGAGCGAGCACGGATCGAACTCGGCCGACTCCAGCAGCGAGCCGTCGTCCCGGCTGCCCGCGGGCTCCGGGACCTCGTCCGCCTCGTCGAGCGCGTCCAGCGCGTCGTCCGAGTCCACGCCCGCGGCCTGCAGCAGGGCCTTGACCTCGCGGTCGTCCAGCCGCTCCAGCTCGCGCAGCACATACGCGGCCCGGCCGGGGCCGGACAGCTCGGACAGCGCCTTGTCCAGGGCGAGTTCATCGGCGCCGCCGGACCGGGGGAACAGCCGCAGCCCCCACACCACGGGGAGCGGCACGGCCAGCGCCCACGGGCGGCGCGGCCGCGCCGCCCGCAGCGCGGAGCGCAGCACGCGCAGCCGCACATAGGCGTACCCCGCGTCGCCCGCCGCGCCCTTGGTGCCGCGCTGCCACGGCAGCTCGACCTCCGGGGTGTCGGGCCTGCCCTGGTTGCGCGGCAGCGCCCGCTGCGCCAGCGCGTGCGCGGCCAGCACCCGCCGGGTGCGGCCCATGCCGGGCGGCAGGATGAGGTACGCGAGCCGCACCAGCCGCGGATAGTGCTCGACGATGGCGGCCTCGGCCTGCTCGACGTCGATGGGACCCGCGGTGTCGGCATCGGTGTCGTCGTCGGAATGGGCTGTCGCCTGCTGCTGCTCCACGTGGCGTAAACGAGCGGTGGTAGGAGGAGGTCACAAAGCGGGCGGCTCCGCCACCGGAGCGTGGGGTCCGGGGCGGAGCCGATGTTTCCGCGAAGGTCTTCAGGCCGCGGTCCTCAACGGACGCGCCAGTCGCTGAACTCGACCGTGCCGCGCGCCCCGCTGCCGCCGTTCGCCGCGCTCATGAACAGCCCGGCGTCCTGCGCGGCCGCCGCGCCCGGCACGGTCACCGTCGCGACCTTGCGCCAGTTCGCGCCGTCGTCGGTGGACAGCTCGCCGGTGTACGAGGTGGCGGACGCGCGGGTCAGCCGCAGCAGCACCGGCGCCTTGACGCCCGTGACCCGCTGGTAGGTGTCCAGGGTGCCGTCGCCATTGGAGTCGTACGACAGCACGACGCCGTTGGCGGGCGTGACGGACAGGTTGAGGAACCCGGGCGAGCCCGCCGTCCCCAGCGCGTTGCGGACGATGATCCCGGCGCGGGCCCAGGGCCCGGTGACGGCCTGCGCGGCCACCTTCACCGTCACCGCCGTACCGGTCCGCAGCGCGCCCTGCCGGTAGGCCGCGCCGAACTCGGCGGTGGCCTTCCACAGGTCCTGGCCCGCCCCGTCGATCGCGAACCGCTCGCCCAACTGCCCGAAGGCCGCGCCGTTGTTGGTGACCGTCTTCCAGCCCTCGGCCAGCGGACCCGCCACCCACAGGGTGCCGGTGCGCACCGCCCGCACCCGGTCCTCGCCGCGCGGTCCGTACCGGACGGCGAGTTCGTACGGATACGGCTTCAGCGGATCGTCCAGCGGGTCGTCGGGCGCGGTGGCCCGCCAGTGGACCTCGCCGCTGCCCGCCGCGGGCACCGACGGCAGCGAGGTGGGGCCCTGCGGGGCGGGGTCGAGGCCGGTCACGGTCAGGTCGAAGTCGACGCGGCCGGTGGCCCGCAGCCCGTTGACGTTGCGCAGGGCCGCGGTGATGACCGCGGCGCCGCCCGGCGGCAGTGTCCCGGGCTCGGTGTCGACGGACAGCGTGCCCTGGTACGGGGCCGTGGCCAGCGCGTCGTGCACCCGGCGCGCGGTGCGCCAGGCGTCGGCCACCGGCCGGACCGGATAGCTCTTCCGCTCCCGGGTCCACGGTTCCTCGATCGCGTACCAGTCGAAGGTGCGCGGCGCGCGGTCCTGGGCGAGGGCGTCCTCCAGCTCGTCCAGGTAGGCCTGCCACTGGGGCAGGTGGAAGTCGCCGATGAGGCCGTTCCAGTCGCGGTTGGCGTAGTTGGCGAGCTTGCCGCCGTCCGAGGCGCCCCGGTCCGCCCAGGTGGTGATGAGGGCGCGGGCGGCGAACTCCAGCTGCGCGGACTCCTCCGCGCCCGACGCCATCCGCTTGGCGTCCTCCAGCCAGGGGCCGAGGAGGAGCCGCTTGTGGGTGCCGGTCACGTCGTCGCTCAGCCGCATCAGCTTCAGCCACAGCCGGGACAGCGCCCGGAAGGTGTCCAGATCCTTGCGGGCGTAGGCGTCCGAGAGCTGCGGGGCGAGCTGCCAGGAGCGGTTGGCGAGCGCCTGCCGCGCGGTGTCGGCGAGGTCGTAGCGGTACGCGTCGCTGTCGCGCAGCCCGGCCCGCACCCCCAGCAGCCCGGCCAGGGCCGCGTCGAAGCGGGCGATGTCGAAGGCGGGGGTGTGGGTGGCGTAGTAGGTGCCGGAGCGCGCGGCGACCGAGGGCCGGGAGGCGAATATCGAGTCGTGGGGGCGGCCGTCCTTGCTGCTGATCTGGTACGCGGTGTCGCGCATCGCCGCGAACGCCTCGCGCGCGTGCCCGTCCCGCGCGCCGTAGCGGACGTCGGCGTAGGTACGGAACCACGCGTCCCGGTCCACCGCCTCGTCCCGCCAGGCCAGCTCGCTGAACAGCTCGAACGCGGCCGGGTCGCGTTCGACCGCCTCCGGCATGTACGCCGTGCCGACCAGCTTGCTGCCCGGCTTGTCCCGCCAGACGGTGAACCGGTCCGCCCAGATGTGGGTCTTGGCGCCGACCGTCGTACGGCCGCCGAAGTTGGGGATGGTGCCGAACGCGTACGGCACCGAACCCCAGTCCTTCTCCCGGTCGGTGATCGTGTCCAGGTCCGACAGACCGTCCACGACCAGCGTGTGGTCGTGGTCCACGGCGTCCAGCAGGTCGCGGCGGGGGTTGGCCTGCCAGCCCAGGATCACCCAGATCGCGCCGGGGCGGGCGGTTTGCAGCGCGGTCTCGACGGCGCGCGCGGCATCCGGGACTGAGACGTCACCGGCGTTGCCTCCCTCGTGCAGCAGGTCCATCTTGAACAGGTCGCACGCACCGAACAGGTCCTGCTGGTGGCGGTAGAAGGCCGCGGCCACCTCGCGGAACGCCTCGGTGCGCGGGTCGAGCCAGTCGGGCCGCCGCAACCCGTTCCAGTCGCCCTGCGGGACGGTGGTCGCCCCCGGGTTGCGGTCGGCGAAGCCGTCGGGGACGGTGCCGAAGTAGCCGGGGAAGACGGGCCGCATGCCCAGCTCCCGCAGCCGGTCGGCGATGCGCCGCCCCAGGTCGGTGCGCTTCTCCATGAGCGCGGTCGACACCGGGCCGCCGTACACGCTCATGTTCTGCATCATCCACCACGGCTGGTGGGCGGGGGTGGGCAGCCAGGCGCGCACCTCCGCCTCCGTATAGCCGAAGTCCTGGAGCAGCCGGTGGTAGACGGCCTCCTGGCCCGCGGTGACCAGCAGCTCGTTGCAGCCGTGCAGGGCCGCGACGTCGATCAGGTGCTCCCAGCGGGCCCAGTCGGCGAAGGGCGCGGTGTAGCCGTCGTGGGTGTCGTTGAACGCGAAGCGGTGCGGCAGCGCGGTCGAGCGCTCGACGGTGCCGTGCGGCGCGGGCAGTTTCTCCGGCAGCCCCAGCTGATCGCCCGCCCAGGTGATCTGGGCGTGGCAGGTGTACTTGAGGTACCAGTGGACGCCGGTGAGCAGCACCGCGGGGCTCGTCCCGGCCACGGTGACACGCCCGGCCGAACCGGTGACCTCGAACCGTTCGGTCTTCCCTTCGGCGCCTTTGGGGAGCGCCACCAGCCGGAACTGATCGGCGTGCCCGGGCAGCAGCCGTCGCAGCGCGGCGCGCGCGGGAGCGGTGGAGAAGGCGGTCACGGCGGTGTCCTGTGGCTGCTGCGGCGGGTGCGGTGTGTCGGCCAGTGCGGGGGAGTGGGCCCCTAACGCGGCCCCGGCCCCGAGTGCTCCGGCGGTTCCGATCAGCGTGCGTCTGCTCAGGTCGCTCATGCGCCCCCCAACGGACAACGGCCAAAGGTTGTGGTGCGCAGCGCACTTAACCAGCGATGCGGGGCGGGAGCAATGGGGCACGCGCGCCGGGGGGCGATGCGGGACGCGCGCCGGGGGCGATGCGGGACGCGCGCCGGGGGAAGCGCCCGTCAGCTCCCGTTCGCCTCCGTACGCCCCCGGTCCAGGTACGCCAGCACGGCCAGCACCCGGCGGTTGTCGTCGTCGGACTGCGGCAGCCCGAGCTTCCCGAAGATGTTCGAGGTGTGCTTGGCGACGGCCCGCTCGGTCACCACCAGCTGCGCCGCGATCGCCGTGTTCGACCGCCCCTGCGCCATCAGCTCCATCACCTCGCGCTCGCGCGGCGTCAGATGGCCCATCGGCTGGTCCTGCGAGCGCCGGGACAGCAGCTGCGAGATCACCTGCGGATCCATCGCCGTACCGCCCTCGGCGACCCGCCGCACCGCGTCGATGAACTGGTCCGCGTCGAAGACCCGGTCCTTGAGCAGATAGCCGATGCCGCCGCTCCCGTCGGCCAGCAGCTCCCGCGCGTACAACTGCTCCACGTGCTGCGACAGCACCAGCACCGGCAGCCCCGGCCGCTCCCGGCGGGCCGCCAGCGCGCACTGCAGGCCTTCGTCGGTGAACGACGGGGGCAGCCGTACGTCCACCACGGCCACGTCCGGCTTCAGCTCCGCCAGCGCCCGGGTCAGCTCGGGGCCGCTCTCGACGGCGGCCGCGATCTCGAAATCGTAGGCCTCCAGCATCCGCGTCAACCCGTCCCTGAGCAGGAACAGATCCTCGGCAACGACTACGCGCACGGCGGGCTCCATGACGTCATCGGGCCCGGTACTGACTGCCGGGCCGAATGCGTCGAATGTACCGTCGCGGGGGCGCTGTTGGTGCTCAGACCGCCGGTCGTGGGGCGGTGGGGGCGCAGGGGATCTCCATCGTCACCATGGTGGGGCCGCCGGGCGGGCTGCTGACGGCGAGGACGCCGTCGAAGGTGCCCAGCCGCCGCTCGATGCCACTGAGCCCGCCGCCGTGGTTGACGCGCGCGCCGCCGCCGCCGTTGTCGGTGACCGCGATGCGCAGCATGCCCGCCTCGTGGTGGATGTCGAGCCACATGCGCTCGGCGCCGGAGTGCTTGGCCGCGTTGGTCAGGATCTCACTGACGGCGAAGTACGCGGCCGACTCGACCGGTTCCTCGAACCGGCCCGGAAGCTCCACCTCCGTCTCCACCGGGAGGGGCATCCGCAGGGCGAGGGCGCGCACCGCGTCACCGAGGCCCCGTTCGGCCAGGACCGGGGGGTGGATGCCCCGGACCAGGTCGCGCAGTTCGGCCAGCGCCTCGGCGGAGTTGGTACGGGCCGCGGCGAGGAGTTCCTTCGCCTTCGCCGGGTCCTTCTCGATCAGCGCCTCGATGGTGCCCAGGCTCATGCCCATGGCCACGAGCCGGGCCTGTGCGCCGTCGTGCAGATCGCGCTCGATGCGGCGCAGCTCGGCGGCCGAGGTGTCCACGGCGTCGTGCCGGGTCGCGGTCAGCCGCTCGACGCGCTCGGCGAGGGCCATCTGCGGGGTGGGGGCGAGGAAGGCGCGGGACAGCAGGAAGTGGGCGCGCAGCAGCGCCGGGGAGACGAACAGCCCGAGGGCGATGAGGCCGAGGCCGGTCAGGGCGGCGAGGTTCGCGGTCCCCTGCGAGGTCACCGGGATGAACGCGTACCAGTAGGTGCCGCCCGCGTCGACGATCGGCTCCCAGACCCCGGCGGCCAGGACGGAACCCTCGACCCCGTACGGCGGGAAGACGAACGCCAGCAGGGCGATCACGTACCCGGCGGTCATGTCCACCTGGAGCCAGAGCAGGTCGCGCCAGGTCGCCGGGTCCTTCAGCAGGAAGGTGCACAGCTCCACCTGGCCGGTCACACCGGAGCGCCGGTCGTGGGGGAGCGGGCGGTACGGCATCCGGATCTGCACGCCGGACCACTGGGCGGCCAGCAACCGGCGCCGATTGGCGTGGGCGCGCACCGCGCTGATCATCACCGGGGTGGTGAAGACTCCCAGGCCCAGCGGGATGAAGGTGATGGACAGGATCGTCAGCACCGACAGGATGATCGACACCAGCGCGAGAACGGATGCGCCGAGCCCCCGTAAACAGGCCAACAGTCTGCTGCGGACCTTCATCCGACGCCCTCCATGGTGTATCTGCCGCTGATCCGATGTCCTCAGTCTGCTGGACGCCGCATGATCGGTCACGGGGGCCGCGCTGCCTTCGGGGGTACACCTAACACCACCCCCGGGTCTCTCCATATGTCCCGGCGATTCGGGGGTTGCCCGGCTGGGGCCGGAACGCGGCTTTTTCTAGCGTTGTGGACGTGACCGATCCGGTCCGTATTCAGTCCGCATCCCCAGTGGGAGAGACGCCATGAGCGCAACGAGGCAGGGCCTCGCCGTGCGGCTCGGTGGGTGGAGCACCCGCCACCGCAAGTCCGCGATCATCGGATGGCTGCTGTTCGTCGTCGTTGTCGCCGTCGTCGGTGGCATGTCCGGGTCGCGGCAGATGACCAATTCCGAGAACGGCGCGGGCGACTCCGCCCGCGCCATGAAGATCCTTGAGGACGCCGGGGTCACCACACCGGCCGGTGAGATGGTGATGCTGCGCAGCGACGGCCCGGACGGCTGGCGGGCCGCGGCCGGTGATCTCACCGCACGCTTGGAGAAGACCGGCGAGACGGCGCGGATCCAGCCGCCGGTGCGCTCGGCCAGCGGCCGGGAGGGGCTGGTCACCTTCGAGCTGAAGGGCGATCCGGACACCGCGGGGGAGCGGGTGAAGCCCGTGCTGGACGCGGTGGCGGCGACCGAGTCCGCGCACCGGGGGATCACCGCCCATGAGTTCGGCGACGCGACCGCGCAGCACGAGCTGGACGGCATGCTGGCGGACGACTTCAAGAAGGCCGAACTCACCGCCGTGCCCCTGGCGCTGGGCATCCTGCTGGTGGTCTTCGGGGCGCTGGTCGCGGCCCTGCTGCCGGTGCTGCTCGGGCTGACCGCCTGCATCGGCACGTTCGGGCTGCTGGCCCTGGTCAGCCACAAGCTGCCGCTGTACGACTCCACCAACTCCGTGATGTTCCTGGTCGGGCTGGCCGTGGGCGTCGACTACTGCCTGTTCTACCTGCGGCGCGAGCGGGACGAGCGGGCCGCGGGCCGGGATCCGCAGACCGCGCTGCGCATCGCGGCGGAGACCAGCGGCCGGGCGGTGCTGATCTCGGGGGTCACGGTCATGCTGGCGATGTCGGGCATGTTCCTGTCCGGGCTGATGCTCTTCCAGGGCTTCGCGGTCGCCACCCTGCTGGTCGTCCTGATGGCCATGCTGGGGTCGGTGACGGTCCTGCCCGCCACGCTGTCCTGGCTCGGCGACCGGATCGACAAGGGCCGGGTGCCGCTGCTGAACCGGCGTCGTCGGAAGGGCGTTCACCAGGCGAGCGGCGGGGTCACCGGCAAGCTCATGAAGCCCGTGCTGGCCAGGCCGAAGCTGTTCGCCGCGATCTCGGGCGCCCTGCTGCTGGTGCTGTGCGCCCCCGCGCTCGGGATGAAGACCGAGAACCTCGGCATGGAGAAGCAGTTCGGCTCGGACGCCCCGCTGACCGTGGCGTACAAGGAGATCACCGGGGCGTTCCCGGGCGGCCCGGCCCCGGCCGAGGTGGTGCTGCGGGCCGACGACGTCTCCTCGCCCCGCTTCGGCGCGGCCGTCACCGACTTCAAGCAGCGGCTGGCCGACTCCGGCCGGTTCGGCAAGGCCGTCGAGGTCGAGCTGCACGCCAAGCAGGGGGTGGCCCGTATCGAGGTGCCGCTGGCGGGGAACGGCGCGAACGCGGAGTCGGAGCGGGCGCTGGACACCCTGCGCGACGACCTGGTGCCGGACATCCTCGGCCCGGTCTCCGACAAGGCCTACGTGGGCGGTGAGCTGGCCAACAACCGCGACTTCACCGACCAGCTGAGCAGCGACATCGCACCGGTCTTCGTCTTCATCGCCGCCGTGACGTTCCTGCTGATGCTGGTGTGCTTCCGCTCGCTGCCGATCGCGATCGTGTCGATCCTGCTCAACCTGCTGTCGGTGGGCGCCGCGTACGGCACCATGACCGCCGTCTTCCAGCACGGCTGGGGCGCGGAACTGCTGGGCATGGAACCGGCCGGGGCGATCGAGTCGTGGATGCCGCTGTTCGTCCTCGTCATCCTCTTCGGACTGTCGATGGACTACCACGTCTTCGTGGTCTCGCGGATCCGTGAGGCGCACGACCGGGGCCTGTCGGCGCGCGAGGCGATCCGCGAGGGCATCCGCTCGACGGCGGGCTCCGTCACCGGCGCGGCCGCCATCATGGTCGCGGTGTTCTCGGTCCTGGCGCTGCTGCGGATGCAGGACATGCAGCAGATGGGCGTCGGGCTCGCGGTCGCGGTGCTGGTGGACGCCACGCTCGTACGGATGCTGCTGCTGCCGTCGCTGATGGCGCTGCTCGGCGAGCGCAACTGGTACCTGCCGCGCGCCCTGCGGTGGCTGCCGAACGTCAGCCATGGCGAGGCTCCGGCCCCCGCGGAGTCCCGCCCGCTGGTGGGCGCCGAACGCTGAGAAGCGGCGCCCGCCGAGGAGCGCCGTACGGGCCGAGTCGCGGTCCGTACGGCGCTTCTCGCCGTGCTTATGCGTTCGGCACGTACTTGTAGCCCACGCGCCGCACGGTCACGATCGACCCGCGGTGCTCCGCGCCCAACTTGCGGCGCAGCCGGGCGACATGGACGTCCACGGTGCGGCCGTCGCCGACGTGTCCGTACCCCCAGACCGTCGTCACCAGCTGGTCGCGGGTGTGCACCCGGTGCGGGTGGGCGACGAGATGGGCCAGCAGCTCGAACTCCAGATAGGTGAGATCGAGCGGACGCCCCCCGACCCGCACGGACCGCTGCTCGGGGTCGATCCGCACCGGGCCGTCGTCGGTGGGGAGGGGCGCGGCGGACGACGGCGGGGCGGTGGGCGTGACAGGCGCGGTGGGTGCGGCGGTGGCGGTGGTGGCCGTCTGGCGCTCCCGCTGGTCGGCCGGGACCAGCACCAGGTAGCCGATCATCGGCGGCTGTCCGGGGAGGGCGGGGACGGTGTGCGGGGGAGCGGGCAGCCAGGTGGCGCCGGGGTGCAGCAAGTCGTCGACGGGGGGCACCTCGTCCCGGGCGACGGCTCGTAGCCGCTGACGGCCGCTGATCGGGCTACGGCCGGGTACGGCGGCGGGCGCGGTGGACGAGGAGGCGGAGAGGGTACGGACGTTCGTCATGGGAGTCAGCTCTTTCGCGCTAAGGGGCGTCGGTGGACGTCAAGCGCGCGGGCTGGGCTGGGGAACCCGGGGCCGGGAGAGGAAAGCCCCCGGAGCCGGGCGGATGGCTGAGCGGCCGGGTGGGGCGGCGTCAGCAGCCGAGCGAGCGGGCCCGCGCAACGGATGCGCGGCAACACTCGCGGTCGAAGTGGTGCGCCTGCCGGGACGGCCAGAACGGCTCGAGGTCGAGACGACCCGTCGCGGCGTTGATGAGGCTGACCATGCCCCCTATTGAAGCAGAAGAACGGGCCGGGGCGCTCGGGTCCCGGGCAGGGTGCGACGATGCCCACTCCACTCTCGCAGAGCTGATGAGGAGTGCCCGCCCATGCCGCACATCGTCGTCGAATACTCCGACACCCTGACCGACGCCTTCGACCGCCAGGGCTTCGGCACCGCCCTGCACCCGGTGGTCGCCAAGACCATCGACACCGGGGTGGCCGGGTGCAAGACCCGGTTCCGCCGGATCGAAGAGGC
The DNA here is from genome assembly GCF_042731515.1 of Streptomyces sp. NPDC059850. NCBI lineage: Bacteria > Bacillati > Actinomycetota > Actinomycetes > Kitasatosporales > Streptomycetaceae > Streptomyces > Streptomyces sp. NPDC059850. The sequence continues at coordinate 43,926 of NZ_JBHWJI010000010.1, read as the reverse complement.
CGTCATCGCCGACGGGGCACCCCATCTCGCCATGATCCACATCGAGGTGGCGATCCTGTCCGGCCGGGACGCCGAGACCAAGGCGGAGCTGTCCCGCGCGGTGCTGGACGTCGCCCGCGCGTATGTGGCGCCGGTGCCGGGGCTGACCGTGCAGACCACCGTGAACATCAGCGACCTGGACCGCGCCTGGTACGCGAAGCACGAGGAGGCCACCCCGTCCTCTTAGGCCTCGCGGACACCTCGGGCATCTCGGGTAGCGGAGCCAATCCGACATCTACCTATAAAGCTAGGCGAGGCGCACAATGGTGGTGCGGCGGTATTACCGCACTGCGCGGTCAGACTTGCATGAACGAAGGAGGCGAGTCGTATGGCCGACGTCTCACGTACCCGAGGTGATCTCAAGGGCCACCCCGACGTGTCCGAGATGCGTGAGCGCTTCGCTCGCATGATGGACGCGCGGGACGTTGTCTTCCTCGACGGACCGGTGCTGCTTGCCGGTCTGTACTTCGCCATCTCTCCCTGGGTGGTGCACTTTTCGAGCACCAGCCCCGACCTCATGGTCAACAACCTCGTCCTCGGCCTGGCCATCGCCCTGCTGGGCATCGGCCTCACATCGGCGCCGAGGAGGATGTACAGCCTGTGCTGGGCCATGTCCGCGATCGGTATATGGATGATCATTTCTCCCTGGGTCGTTGCCATGGACCCGGATGCCGGGATGATCTGGAACAACGTGCTCATCGGCGCCCTCACCTGCCTGTTCGGACTGATCGCCGCAGGCGTGGTGATGCGGAAGGGACGGGAGACCACCTGACCGAGAGCTGAACGACACGGAATCAGACGCTAACGAGCCACAGCGGACCAGGCCCACCGCCTGGTCCGCTGTGGCTCGCTGTGTGCCGCGTCAGCCGATCGGCTCCGGCATGGGAACCACGTCATACGAGCACTCGATGGTGTCGCCGGTGGCGGGATCGCCCAGCTCCACCCGCCAGCGGTCGGCGAACTGGTCGACGCCCTCCGCCATCGGGATCGTCCCGGAGATCAGCACCGTGCCCGGCACCAGACCGCCGCGCTCGCGCAGCACCTCGACCCAGTACGCGGGCGGCAGCAGCTCGGCCAGGGTGCCGCTCTGCACCTCGGTCTCCTCGCCGCCATGGGTGACCCAGGCCCGCAGGGTCAGCCCGTCCAGCCGCTCGGACACGTCCGCGAGGGGCCAGGCGCGGGCGCCGAGCACATCGGGGCTCGCGTTCTTGCTCCAGGCCACGCCGTGCACCTCCAGCTCCCGGTCGGTGTGGTCGCAGGCGGCGGTGAGCAGCAGCTCCCCGCCGTCGGCGACGATCAGAGCCCACTCCGCCTCGCCCGAGGTGCGGCCGTGCTGCACGCTGACCCGGCCGGTCTGCTGGGCGAGGTACGGGGAGACGGGGTAGAGGGCGGGCGTCACGCTGGGGGCGGGAACGCCCAGCTCGGCGAGTTCGGCGACATGGGCGGCCACGTCCTCCTGGCTGCGCCCGGCGTAGCCCGCGTTGAGCACCTGGACGACCTCCACATGCCGGGTGGAGCCGTCGGGGAGCGTGAAGGTCAGGGCGGGGCGGGGGGACTGCGGGGGCTGCGTCGTCATGGGGCGTGCTCTCCAAATCGCGAGGAACTTCCCTCAAGGGGGTTGCGCATACGCTTGGTATACAACAAGTATGCCGGAAGCCCCGCATCACGCAACCACCCATCAAGCACCCACCCACCGGGCACCCGCTCACTGGGCACCCGCTCACCCAGCACCCACCCCGCACCACCCCGAGGACGGACATGAAGCGCACCTCCCCGAGCGCACCAGAGCCCCGGGCGGACGGACCCGCGGTCCGCCGCGCCTTCGTCGCCAGCCTGACCGGAACCGCCCTGGAGTGGTACGACTTCGCCGTCTACTCCGCCGCCGCGGCGCTGGTCTTCGGCGACCTCTTCTTCCCCTCCAAGGACCCGTTCACCGGCACCCTCCTGGCGTTCTCCACCTACGCCGTCGGCTATGTCTCCCGCCCGCTGGGCGGCTTCGTCTTCGGCCGTCTCGGAGACGTCATCGGCCGGAAGAAAGTGCTCATCGCGACCCTGGTGCTCATCGGCGCCGCGACCTTCCTGATCGGACTGCTGCCCACCTACGCCACCGTCGGCGTCGCGGCCCCCGCCGCCCTGGTGCTGCTGCGCTTCGCCCAGGGCGTCGGCGTGGGCGGCGAGTGGGGCGGCGCGGTGCTGCTGTCCAGCGAGTACGGCGATCCGCGGCGGCGCGGCTTCTTCGCCTCGGCCGCCCAGGTCGGACCGCCCGCGGGCAATCTGCTCGCCAACGGGGTGCTCGCGGCACTGGGCGCCGCGCTGACGGAGGAGCAGTTCCTGTCCTGGGGCTGGCGGGTGGCGTTCCTCCTCTCCGGTGTGCTGGTGGTGTTCGGGCTGTGGATCCGCGCCAAGCTGGAGGAGACCCCGGTCTTCCGGGCCATGGAGGCCGCGCAGGACCGCCCCGAGGCGCCGGTGCGCGAGGTGTTCACCTCCCAGCCCCGGGCGCTGACCGCGGCGATCCTCTGCCGCATCGCCCCCGATGTGCTGTACGCGATGTTCACCGTCTTCGTGCTCACCTACGCGACCGGCGAGCTGGGCATGTCGCGCGGCTCCGCGCTGGCCGCCGTCCTCATCGGCTCCTCCCTCCAGATCTTCCTGATCCCGCTGGCCGGGGCGCTCTCCGACCGCGTCAACCGGCGGTGGCTGTACGGTCTCTCCGCCGTCGCCGCGGGTGTCTGGCCCTTCGTCTTCTTCCCCCTGGTCGCGGGCGGCAGCTGGCCGCTGCTCACCCTGGGTGTGATCGTGGCGCTGGTGATCCATTCGCTGATGTACGGACCGCAGGCGGCCTTCATCGCCGAGCAGTTCTCACCGAGGCTGCGCTACACGGGCTCCTCTCTCGCGTACACCCTGGCCGGAGTCGTCGGCGGGGCGATCGCGCCGCTGCTGTTCACGACGCTGCTCGGTACGTACCGCGCCTGGCAGCCGCTGGCGCTCTACATCGCGCTCACGGCGGTGGTCACGGTCGCCGGGCTGTGGCTGGGCCGGGACGCGGCGCCCGCGGAGGACGAGGAGCCGGACGCCGTGGCCGAACGCCACCACTCGTCCGCCGCGACCGGCTGACGCGCCCCGCGCGATGGGCAGCCCCGCTCCTCCCGGGGCATCATCGCCAGATCACCACTCACCACCGCGCCGATCAGGGAAGGCAACACACCCCATGCGCATCGCACTGAGCCAGATCACCACCGGTCCGGATCCGAAGGCGAACCTCGACACGCTGCGCGAGCAGGCCCAGCGCGCGGCGGCCGAGGGCGCCCGGCTCGTGGTCTTCCCGGAGGCCGCCATGGCGTGCTTCGGCACCCGGCTGGGCCCGCTCGCCGAACCGCTGGACGGCCCCTGGGCCACCGAGGTCCGGCGGATCGCGCAGGACGCCGGGCTGGTGGTCGTGGCGGGCATGTTCACCCCGGCCCCCGACGGGCGGGTCACGAACACCCTGCTGGCCACCGGCCCCGGGGTCGAGGCCGCGTACGACAAGATCCATCTGTATGACGCCTTCGGTTTCGCGGAGTCCAAGACCGTGGCCCCGGGCTCCCAGGTGGTCACCTTCGAGCTGGACGATGTCCGGATCGGCCTCGCCACCTGCTACGACGTGCGGTTCCCGGAGCTGTTCCGGGCGCACGCCGACGCGGGCGCGGTGCTCTCGCTGCTTCCGGCCTCCTGGGGCGCGGGCCCCGGCAAGCGTGAGCAGTGGGAGCTGCTGACCCGGGCGCGGGCGCTGGACGCCACCGTCTGGCTGGCCGCCGTGGGCCAGGCCGACCCGGCGGCGAGCGGCGCCGGGGCCCCCTCGACGAGCGCCCCCACCGGCATCGGCTACAGCGCCCTCGTCGGCCCCGACGGAACCGTGCGCGAGCGGCTGGAGGCGGCGCCCGGACTGCTGGTGGCGGACGTCGACACCGAGGAGGTCACGGCGGTGCGGCGCACGGTGTCCGTCCTGGCCAACCGCAAGCTGGGCACCGACGCATGAGCGGGCGGGCCAAGCCTGAGCTGGAGTTCCACCGTCCTTCGGGCGCCTGGCAGGTGCCCGAGGGGGCGGCCCCGGGGGTCCGGGAGCAGACCCTCGCCGCGGACGGGAGCGGTGCGCGCCGCACGGCGCTCGTCCGGTGGGAGCCGGGCACGGACACCTCGGCGTCCGGAGTCGTCCGCCATGACTTCTGGGAAGAGGTCTACCTGCTGGAGGGCGACATGCACGACCTGACGCTGGGGCGGACCTTCTCGCGGGGGTACTACGCGTGCCGCCCGCCGGGCATGCCCCATGGCCCGTGGACCTCCGAGGACGGGGTGACGATGCTGGTGATCACCTACCCGGGGGCCGATCCCGAGACCCCGGCCGAGGCCTGAGCAGCCCGAGGCGTGCGGTGGCCCGAGGCCTGAGGCGGCCCGCGGCTCACCCCGCGAGCAGCACCTTGAGCGTCGACTCCAGGTGATCGCTGATCGCGGTGCGCGCCGCCTCCGGGTCGCCGGAGGCCACCGCGTCCAGGATCGCCTGGTGCTCGGCGAGCACCGCCTGCTGGCGGCCGGTCCGGTTGTACAGCGCCACCACCCCGGCCCGGATCTGACGGCTGCGCAGCCCGTCGTAGTGCCGGTTGAGGAGCGCGTTGCCCACCGAGGCGACCATGGTCGCGTGGAAGAGGTGGTCCACGGCGATGAATTCCTTGGCGTGCTCGGGCCCGCTGAGCCCGCGCTGCCGCTCCAGCAGCTCCGTCAGCTCCTCGACCGGCACCTTCCGCTGCTCGATGGCCTGCTCCGCGGCATAGCGCTCGACGATCCCGCGCAGCTCCATCAGCTCGGTGATCTCCCGGCCGGACAGCGGCGCGATCTGCGCACCCCGCTTGGGCACCAACTGGACCAGATCCTCGGCCGCGAGCAGCAGCAGCGCCTCGCGGATGGGGGTGCGGGAGATGCCGATACGATCGGCGATCTCCTGCTCGGTGAGGAACCGGCCCTGCATGTCGGGATCGGTCAGCACGGTTTCCTTGAGGAACGCGTACGCCTTTTCTCGTCCGGACTGCACTGGGCCCATGCCTCCTCGCATACCACTCGTATACGAAAATTATCACGGCGAAGAGCGCCAGGAGGGCGGAGTTCATGAGCCCTCACCGGTCACGAGGACGACTTTGCCGGTGACCGTGCCGGACTCCGCCAGCCGCATCGCCCGCGCGGCCTCGGCGAGCGGGATCCGCGCGGCCACCTGGGCGGTGAACTCACCGCTCGCGAGCAGCGCGAAGACCTGGCCCAGATCCTCCCGCACCCGCGCCTGGTAGGCGGCGCGCCGCCGCCTGCCCGCCCACAGGTTGTAGAAGTGCGCCTTCCGGCCGTTGGGCAGCAGATTCCACAGCATGAGCCGGGCGAGCAGCTTGAGGACCGGCGCCCGGGACGAACCGGGCACGTCCCGGGTGGCCGCCGTGCCGTACGAGACGAGGGTGCCGCCGCGGGCCAGCAGCCGGAACGACTCCACGATGCCCTCGCCGCCGACGTGGTCGAAGACCGCGTCCACCCCGCCGGGCGCCAGCTCGCGCACGCGCGCGGCCAGATCGGGGTCGCGGTAGTCGACGGGGGTGGCGCCCAGCGCCCGCACCGCGTCGTGGTGGCGGGGCGACGCGGTGCCGATGACCGCGATTCCGGCCCGGCGGGCGAGCTGGACCAGGGTGGAGCCCACTCCGCCGTTGGCCCCGTGGACCAGCACGGTCATCCCGGCGCGGGCCCCGGTCACCCGGTGCAGCATCTGCCACGCCGTGATCCCGTTGACCACCACCGTCTCGGCCTCGGCCGCGCCCACGCCGTCCGGCACGGCGACCAGATCGCCCACGTCGGCCAGGACATGGCTGGCCCATCCGCCGACCTTCGTCAGCACGGCGAACCGCCCGCCCCGCAGCCCCGGATCAACTCCCGCGCCCGTCGCGGCGACCGTGCCCACCAGGTCGTATCCGGGCACGAAGGGGAACGGCGGCTGGTCGTAGTACTTGCCGCGGCGCATCTGCTGCTCGGCGAAGGAGACCCCGGACGCCTCGACGGCCACCAGGGCCTGGCCGGGGCCGGGTTCGGGCACCGCGCGGGAGCGGAGCCGGAGCCCCTCCGGATCCACCGGGCCGGGCAGGACGACTTCGGTGAGAATGTCGGCGTCGGTCAGCGGCATGGCAGGGCCCCATTTCTTGTGAGGTCGGGGGTTCGTGAGGTTGTAAGGTCTTCTATCGACTGTGAGAACTTCTAACGAAACAATGAACCTGTTACCCTCGATGTGTCAAGCCCCGATTTTCGGGTCGGCACGAGGTCCGTACGAGAAGGGATGGGCGCGCCCATGGCCACAGCACGGCGAGAGCGCTACCGGCAGCAGACGCGGGACGAGGCCAAGGCAGTGGCCCTGACCCAGCTCGCCGAGTCGGGCACGGCGGGAATCTCGGTGAACGCGATCGCGAAGGCGATGGGCATGACCGGCCCCGCGCTCTACCGCTACTTCGCGGGCCGGGACGAGCTGCTGACCGAGCTGATCACCGACGCCTACCGCGATCTGGCCGCGGTGGCCTCCGCCGCCGTCGAGGCCGCCGCCCCCGCCGACCGCTTCCGCGCCCTCGCCCACGCCCTGCGCGACTGGGCCAAGCAGCAGCCCGACCGCTATCTGCTCATCTACGGCACCCCGGTGCCCGGTTACCAGGCGCCCGCCGAGACCACCGAGATCGCGGGCTCCCTGATGCGCACCATCCTCGACGCCTGCGCCACGCTCGACCGCGCCACCGCCCCGACCCCCCTCGAAGCCGAGCTTTCGCGGCAGCTGGAGGGCGTGGGCCCCTGGGCCCCCGGCCCGGAGCCGGACGGTGAGCTGAAGTGCCGCGCCCTGGCCACCTGGACCCGGCTGCACGGGGTGATCAGCCTTGAAGTGCAGGGCCAGTTCAGCGGGATGGGCTTCGATCCGGGGGCGCTCTTCGAGGCCGAGGTGGGCGCCCTCGTACGCGGTGCGTGAGCGGCGCACACGGCGCACACTGGAAGGACGCCCACCGGTGACCGGAGGTCGCGATGGAGTCCGCCGCCGAATTCGACGTCGTCGTGGAGATCCCCGAGGGGTCCCGCAACAAGTACGAGATGGACCACGAGGCCGGGCGCATCCGGCTGGACCGGATGCTGTTCACGGCCACGAAGTACCCGGCCGACTACGGCTATATCGACCACACCCTCGGCCGCGACGGTGACCCGCTGGACGCCCTGGTCACCGTCGGCGAGCCCACCTTCCCCGGCTGCGTCATCCTGTGCCGGGCCATCGGCATGTACTGCATGCGCGACGAGAAGGGGCCGGACGAGAAGATCCTGTGCGTGCCCGCCCACGATCCGCGCTACGTCGACGTCCAGGACATCGAGGACGTGCCCGAGTTCGACCGTATGGAGATCACCCACTTCTTCGACGTCTACAAGGACCTCGAACCCGGCAAGTCCGTCGAGGGATCGCACTGGGAGGGCCGCGACGCGGCGTACGCCGAGATCGCCGCGTCCCGCGCCCGCGTGGCCTGAGGGCGCGTCGTAAGCCGTTTCAGGACGTCCCGCCACGACGCGGGGCGGGCACCCCGCGGTCGTTCTGCAGCTCCCACAACTCCCGGAAGAGGCCCGGCGATCGGGTCAGCTCCTCGAACGTGCCCTGCTGGATCACCCGGCCCCGGTCCAGCACCACGATCCGGTCGGCCACCGCGACGTTCGCCAGCCGGTGCGTGACCAGCACGACCGCGCGGTCCCGCGCCATCCGCCGCAGCCCGGCGAAGATCCGGTGCTCGGCGCGCGCGTCCAGGGCGCTGGTCGGCTCGTCCATCACCAGCAGCCCGGCGGGCCGGTGGAACGCGCGGGCCAGCGCGATCCGCTGCCACTGCCCGCCGGACAGCTCCACCCCGCCCCACCACTGCCGGGCCAGCAGCGTGTCCAGACCGCTGCGCAGCCCGTCGACCACCTCGTGCGCCCCGGAGTGGACCGCCGCCGCCCGGACCGCCTCGTCCCCGCCGTGCGGCTGCCCGAGCGTGATGTTGTCGCGCGCGGTCAGCGGCCAGTGCGCGTAGTCCTGCGGTACGACGGCGGTGTGCCGCCACATCGCCTGCGGCTCCAGCTCCGCGGTGCTCGTACCGTCCCAGGTCACCGCGCCCCCGGTGGGCAGATACAGCCCGGTCAGCAGCTTGCTCAGGGTGGTCTTGCCGGAACCGTTCTCCCCGACCAGCGCCAGCACTTCGCCGCGCCGCACCTCCAGGCTCACCTCGGCGAGCGCCGGAGCGCCGGGCCCCGAGCACTCCGATTCCGAAGGCACCGCCCCCGAGGACTCCGGATAGGCGTACGTCAGCCCCTCGGCGCGGATCACCCGCGGTACGTCCGGCACCCGGCTGCCGCGCCGCATCCGGTGCCCGCCCGCCTCCTCGATGAACTCCGCCCAGTCGTCCAGGTACAGCCCCGTACGGAACAGCCGCGTCCCGTACCCGACCATCCCCTGCAGCGACGCGCCCACCGTCCGCAGCGCGAACACCGCGGTCCCCGCCGAGGCCACCGACATCTGCCCCGAGCCCAGCAGCAGCGCAAGCGACGCCCACACAAGACCCGACGCGAACCCCCCGGCCAGCGCCCCCGCCACCGCGTACCGGGCGCCCCGGTGCACGGCCTTGTCGGTCGCGGTGTCCACCCGCGCGCCGATCGCCCGGTACCGCTCCAGGAGGAACGACGCCATGGTGCCCGAGCGCAGCTGATCGGCGATGTCCTTGTCCACCATGTACCAGCGCAGCAGCCCGAGCGTGCGCCGGTCCGCGCTCATCGCCCGGCTCGTCTCGTACTGCACCCGCGCGCCCTTCATCCCCGCGATCCCCTGCGGCAGCGCGGCCAGCATCAACAGCGGCAGCAGCGCCGGGTGCAGCACGGTCACCACCCCGGCCGCCGCGATCAGCGAGGACAGACACGCCATCAGCTGCTGCGACTCGACGATCAGATCCTGCGCGACCTCGGCACCCCGGTCCGCCGCGTCCCACTTGTCGTTGAACCCGGGGTTGTCGTACGCCGCCAGCTCCGCGTTGATCGCCGCGTCCAGCATCTGGGTCTCGGCCTCCCGCGAGATCCGCGGCGACAGCCTGCTGGAGATGTTCGACACCGCGATACCGAGCAGCGCCCGCAGCCCCGCCGCCCCGGCCAGCACCGCGATCGACGGCAGCGCCTCCCGCAGCCGCTCGCCGATGTGCCCGGACGAGATGAGCGCCGTGATGGTGCCGGTCGTCGCCAGCAGCCCGAACGCCTCGAAGAACCCCGCGAGCGCCTGGCACACCAGCAGCGTCACCACCGCCCTGCGGTCCACCCGCCACGCCAACCCGAGTGCGCGGCGCACCAGTTGCGGAAGGCGGCGGGCCATGGCCCGGGTGGTGATCGTCTCCAGCGCCACCGGCGTGGGCGGCCGGAACCGTAACTCCTCACCGGGCTCTACTGGTTGTCCTGCCGGTTTTCCGGTGCTCTGTGACGCTGCCACGGATCTGGTCCCCCTGACGGTGCGGTGACGATGCGGTCCAGCACGGCGGTGCCGGTCACCTTGCCGTAAAGCGGTGGGCGTCGCAGGGCGTACGACGGAGGTCCACACGATCGTGGAACCGCTCCGGCGCGTGCCGCCCCGCCCCGCCAACCCCGCCCCGTCAACCCCGCCCTGTCAACCCTGACCATCGTCCAGGTCCCGCCCTGCCGTTCGGCCCGGGTTCGCGGACCGCGCCGCTCCTACGTTCGGGGCCATGCGAACCCACTCTCACTCCACCTCCCGCCTCCTGTGGGCCGCGGCGCTGCTCGCCGCGGGCGCGGGGGCGGTCGTCGGGCTTTCCCCGGGCGGCGGGCTCTCCCCGACCGGCGGGCTCTCCCCGGGCGGACTGGGGGACCCCGGCCCCGTCGAGGTCAGATACGGAGCCTCGGCATCCGCGTACCGCGCGCTGACCGGAGCGGTGGCCGACGTCCCGGCGGCGCTCCTGGAGGCGGCGAGCGAGGGCACCGTGGCCGTCCTCGGGCTGCTGCTGGCCGTATGGGGGTGGACCGCGCTGCGCAGCGGGGACGCGCGCGGAATCGCCGGTACCGTTCTGGTCGGCCTCGGCACCGTGGCCGCCTACGCGCTCAGCGAGGCCCTGAAGCTGGTGGTGGACGAGGAACGGCCCTGCCGTGCGGTGCGCGGAGCCGCCGCGCTCGCCCACTGCCCCGAGCCGGGGGACTGGTCGTTCCCCAGCAACCACGCCACCCTGGCCGCCGCCCTCGCGACCGGCATAGCCGTCCTGCGGCCGCGCTGGGCCGCCCTGGCCCTGCCGACGGCAGTGGCGGCGGCGCTGCTGCGTGTCCTGGCCGGGGTGCACTATCCGCACGACGTACTCGCCGGGGCGATCCTGGGCGGATGCGTCGTGGCGGCCGCGCTGCTCGCGCTGGAGCCGTTCGCCGTACGCGTCACATCGCTATGCCTCTCGCTTTGGCTCGGGCGGCGGCGGGGTGACGACACCGGCCTCATGCGCCACGACGGCGGCCGCGGCCCGGTTGTCCACCCCCAGCCGGGCCAGGATGGAGCTGACGTGCGCCTTGACCGTGCCCTCCACCACATGGAGCCGACGCGCGATCTGCCCGTTCGACAGCCCGCCGCCGAGGAACGCCAGCACCTCGCGCTCCCGGGCGGTGAGCGCCGCGACCCGCTCCCGGGCCGCGCCGCGCCGACCGGCGGCGGCACCGGCGCCACCGGCCGCGAGGTGCGCGACCACCCGGGCGGCGACCTTCGGTGACAGATAGGCGGCGCCCTCGGCCACCGCGCGGACCCCCGCGATCAGTTCCTCGGGCTCGCCCGACTTGATCAGGAAACCGGCCGCGCCGCCGCCGAGCGCCCGCAGGATGTAGTCGTCCTCCCCGAACGTCGTCAGCATGACCACCCCGGTCTCCGGCACCGTCCTGCGGATCTCCTCCGCCGCCTCGATCCCGCCCATCACCGGCATCCGGACGTCGAGGACGGCCACCTGCGGGCGGTGCCGCCGCACCAGCTCCACGGCGTCCCGGCCGTCGGCCGCCTCGGCGACGACGTCGATCGCCGGATCGGTGGCCAGTACGGCGCGTACGCCCGCGCGGATCATCGCCTCGTCGTCGGCGACCAGCACCCGGATCACCGGCAGCTCAGCGGGTTCACGGCGCGAGGGCATCGCGCGCCACCAGAACGTCCCCGCGGAAGCACAGCCGGTACGCGTCTCCGGAACGGTCGTCGAGACGATCCGCCGTCATCGCGTAGTACTCGCATGTGATGCCCCGTCCCTCCGGTTCTGCGGCAGAGGGGTGATGGGCCAGCTGACGGTCCGGCAGCACCCGTTCCACCTCGGAGCGATCCTGCCCCACCCGCAGCCGGGCGAAGTCATCCGGGTCCAGCACCGCGCGCGACGCCGTCACCCAGTCCCACCCCAACAGCGCGGCGCTCAGCCCCGCGCCGGTCACCAGCGGCACCATGACCGCCGCGATCAGCACCCGACGTATGCGGTGGCGGGCCTGACGGTGTTCCTGGCGGGCTGCTGGAACGGTCCGTTCCGGGGGCGTATGCGGAAGCCGGGCCTCGACGGCGAAGCGGTTGGCCTGAGGGCCGTACGCGAACGACCCTCCGGCCAGCCGTACGCGCTCGTCGAGCCCCCTGAGCCCATGCCCACCGCCGCGCACCCGCGAACCCGCGCCACCCGCCTCGGCGTCGCTCTCCACCCGGACGACCGTCTCCGCCGCCCCGCACACCACCCGGACGGTCACGGCCGCACCGGGGGCGTGCTTGGCGGCGTTGGTCAGCCCCTCCTGGACGACGTGGTACGCGGCCCGCTCCACCAGCGGCGGCAGCCCCGTATCCGCCCCCTCGGCCCCCTCCGCCCCCTCGCTGCGGAGTTCGACGGCGAGCCCGGCGGCGGCAGCCTCGTCGACCAGCCGCGCGACGGAGGCGGTGGGCGCCTCCTCGCGCAGCACCCCGATCACCTCCCCGAGCCGGTCCACCGCGACCTCCGCCCGCGCCCTGATGTCCCGCGCGGTACGCCGGTGGCCCTCCTCCAGCCCGGGCGCCAGCTTCAGCGCGCCCGCCGACAGCGCGATCAGGCTGAGGTCGTGCCCGAGGACGTCATGCATGTCCCGCGCGATCCGGGCCCGCTCCCGCAGCCTGGCCCGCTCGGCGACCAACCACCGCTCGCGCTCCGCCTGTTCGGCCCGCTCCCAGCCCGCCCGCACCAGCTCCTGGTACTGCCGCCAGAAACGTCCCGCGAACCACGGCACCATCACGCCGCACACCACCACCCCCACGAACCGGCTCCCCAGCCCGAGCAGGCTCGGCACCACCGCCGCCGCGACGACCCCCGCCGAGACCACCCCCGTGAACGCCAGCACCGCGGGCCCCGTCCGCCCGCGCCCCCCGCCCGCCCGGAACGCGGCCGCCGCCGTGGGCACCACCCACCACAGGCTCACCACACTCAACCCGGCCCCCACGGCCGCCCCCGCCACCGGCAGTCGGCCCCGCCCCACGACCCGCGCAATCCTCTTCACCTTCACCCGGCTGACGCTACGGAACCCGAACCCGCCCGGACACTGCCGAAAGTCCACCCTCCGCCCCTCCTGTACGCGCCCCGACGCACCCACTCACCACGCCCCCACAGCGCCCGCGCGGTGCGCACCGGTCAGCGAACCCGCGCATCGACGGTACGCGCGGCGCACCCGGCGCGAGCCGCTGAGCGCTGCGCCATTCAGGGCAATTCACCCCCGTGTACCTGGCGTTCTGCCACCAACCGCGCGCCTACTGGTGCTACAGACCGGTGGGTTCCACATCCGCCGGGGGACGGTGACGCGGGCAGGCCCCGGAGTCGATCGCCGTAAGTGCGCACCCCCTGGTACCCGATGCGCCGCCGCGCCCTGATCAAGGCGTCGGCCCGGCGACCAACGGCCCACCACTCCACCTCACTTGGAGGGCCCATCATGGCTTCCCCCACCATCACCCTGGTGACGGCAACGCCGAACCCGGCGACGTTCGGCCAGTCCGTCACGCTCACCGCCACCGTCATCCCGCTCGGCGCCGGAACCCCCACCGGCACCGTCACCTTCACCATCACCGGTGGCCCCACCCTGACGGGGACGCTGTCGGGCGGCACGACCTCGGTCACCGCCCCCGGGCTGAGCGTCGGCATCCACCCCGTCGTCGCCGTCTACAGCGGCGACACCAACTTCCTCTCCTCCACCGGCACCACCCTCATCGCGGTCATCCAGGCCGCGACGACGACCTCGGTGGTGTCCAGCCCGGACCCGTCGACCCTCGGCCAGTCGGTGACGTTCACGGCCACCGTGACCCCGGTCGCCCCCGGTGCGGGCGCCCCGACCGGGGTGATGACCTTCGTCATCGGCGGCTCGGGCGGCGGCGTCTTCACCCAGCCCGTGACGGCGGGTGTGGCGACCCTGACGCTCACCACCCTGGGCGTCGGCACCCACCCCGTGATCGCCATCTACGGCGGCGACACCAGCTTCCTGCCGTCCTCCGGCACCGACACCCACACCGTGACCTGACCGGCCACCCAGCACTGAGCCCCGCCCCTGCCCCAGAGGCAGCGGCGGGGCTCAGTCACCCGTCGTGGAACGTGTTCAGCCCTTCCGGTCCCTGGCCGTATCCAGGTCTGCCACGAGTACGTCGACTTCTCCGCTGTAGGTGATCACTTCCTCGCCCTCGGCCGGGGGATCAAAGCGGGCGAAGAAGTCATCGAGGGCTTCGGGAGTGACGGTGAGGGCGTTGGCGTCCTGGCGCTGGTTGCGCTCGGCCAGCCGCCGCAGCAGTTCGTCGCGGTCGGTGGGGAGGTAGACCACAAGGGGGTGTGCGCCCGCGTCGCGAGCGGCGCGCTGCCAGTCGTCGCGCTCGGCTCGGCGCCACAGCCCGTGGTCCAGGACGACGTCGTTCCCCGTCCGGAGTTCCTTGACGAGCAGTTCCCGGATCGTCGCTACGACGGGCCGTTGACGCTCGAAGTAGGTGTGCTCGGGGTAGTCCACGCCGTAGCGGCCGTGGAGCCGGTGGACCTCTTCGTCGACGGACAGCCGGGTGAAGCCGTGGCCGGTCAGGGCCTGGGCGACGGTGGTCTTCCCGGAGCCGGTCAGACCGGCCAGGAGAACGGCGAGGGGCACGTGGCCATCCCTTTCACGACGGGCGGGCGTGAGCGTGGTCATTGTCGCGGATCCTGGGCGGTGTGCCGGTACGGCCGCCAGGTGGTGAAGATGCCGCGAGCCTCGGCAGGCCAGTTGAAGGGCATCCGGTCCAGGCTGACTCGGCGGAAGGCCATCCGTGGGTCGCTGATGTTGATCACACCGCTGTGCCGGTCGACGTGGGCCAGCAGGCGGCTGGCCTCGTCGCGGACGGCCGGGGTGCGCTCCTGCCAGGCGCCGGAGGAGAAGCGCTGGACCCTGCGGCGCAGGTCGTCCAGGATGCCCGAGCGCCACTTGAAGTGGTGGACCGCGCAGATGCGGTTCGTATCCGGCCGGTGCGTGGGGGCCCGGTGGTTGCCGGAGGACACGGCCACGTTGTGGCGGGCGAGGACGATCTTGCGGGGGTCGCCGTGCAGGAGCCGGTGGGTGAGGTGGCCGCCGAGGGGATAGGCCAGGTCGAGGCCGTCTTCGGGCCGCCAGCCTGTCAGACGTCCGCTCGCGGCGACGCGGTCGAGCATCAGCCCGCCGACTACACAGTGCCCGGACCTGTCGGCCTGGGCGATCACCTCAGCGAGCGGGGCGGGGTACTGCTGAAACTCGTCGGCGTCGGCGAGCAGGTGCCAGCCGGGTCCCGCCCGGAGCCGCAGAGCGTCTCTGAGCTGGGTGTTGGTGTGCTCGTGCCATGGTCCGGTGCTGGTGCCGGTGGGGATGATGCCCAGCTCTCGGGCGGCGGCTTGGAGCTCGTGTCGTCGCACGTCGGGGACGTGATCGGGGAAGTGGAAGGCGATCAGGAATCGCTCGACACCCAGCGACCGGTAGTGGTGGACCCAGGCAGTCAGCAAGGGAGGCTCGACGGGGCCGACGACGGCGATCAGAGGGGGAGGCATGGTCAGCATTCAGGGCCCCTTTGCGCGCAGACCGGCGTAGGTGTGGGTCAGGAAGTCGGCTTGCGCGGCGGCTGATCGCATCCCCAGTTGGCCGGGGGCGTTGGATCCGGGGTACGAGGGTGGCTGACGGATGACCGCATGCAGGACTTCGGCGAGGGCGACTGGATCACCGGAGGGAAACGTGAGGGACCAGGACTGGCCGCGAAGGCGGGCGCTAAGAGCCGGGTCGTGGTCGGAGACGATCAGGGGGACGCCGAGGCGGGCGGCGTCCATCACCAGCCCGGATTCCTTACTGGTCCCGGGGTGTCGGCTGACGAGGGTGGCGTCGGCGGCGGCATAGACGAGCCGCAGTACGGCTTCGCTTACGGGACCGGGAACGGTGTGCACGCGCAGGCCGGGCAGGGACCGCCACCGCTGGAGGACGGCTTCGTCGAGCGGGGAGCCGGTGATCAGCAGGTGCAGGGGTTCCTTCAGCCGGGCGAGGGCGGCGTCGACGGTGGCGATGTCCTTGTAGGGCCACCAGCCGCCGACCAGGCACACCACGGCCTCGGCAGCGGGAATGTCGAACGCGGCCCTGCCGCCGTCGCGTTCAGCAGCGGTCAAACGGCGGCCGTCGTCGACCGCGAAGGCGCCCACTACCGCGGGCAGGTGGGGGAAGGCAGTGGTGAACTCATCGCCGACAGCCAGTGTCGGATACACCGCGATCACCTGTTGCTCGCCCCGGCAGGCGAGCCGACCGAGCAGCCGCACGATGGCGTCCTCCGTGGTGACCGCCTCGTGGACGAACCGCAGGTGCGGCTGGCCGCCCAAGAGGACTGCGGCCCCGTGCAGGGCCTCGCTCGCAGTGAGGATCACCACCGCGTCGGCGCCGGACTCCAGTCGGCGAGCGGTCCGCAGCGCGGACGCCTCGGTTAGGCAATCGGAGATGAGGGTGATCTGGTGCGGCAACCTGCGCAGGTGGTGGGGCCAGCGGCGCGACCGGAACACGCGCAGTCCAGTGGTGGAGAGCCCGGCCGTCAGTCGGGAGGCAGCCAGCAGGCAGGCGGCCGGGAGCCCGGCCGGTGCCGTCACCAGCCGGGCACCCGCCGCGCGCAGAGCACCTACCGCCTCAGGGGCAATCCCGTGCGGGGCGATGACCAGGCTGCCGGGGCGGGCCTGGGCGAGGGCCACCAGCGTGTGCTGGTGATGCCCGCCCAGCCGGTTCGCGTACGGCTCGATGAGCACGAGCGGGCCGATCATCCTGCCACCGCCTGGTCCCCGTGGGCGGCGGTGAACCTTGCCCGCAGCCAGGCAGGGTCGTTGAGGTGGTCGAACCGCTGCGGGAAACGGGCGGCCTGGCGGGCGAAGGCAACGCCGTCGCGGGACCCGGCGGCAGCATAGGCGGCGAACTCACCGCTGTGGCTGTTCGTCCATGCGTGAACCCTCTGGCGGGCGTCGCCGTCCGCCATGCCGTACTCGCTTCCGCGTTCCAGCATCGCGCACTCGCGGAATCCGGCCTTCCAGGCGTGGAAGGGGCTCTGGTTGAACCGCGTGACCCCGGCGGTTTCACGGGCGAACTCGACGCGGCCGGGCAAGGCCGCGAGCACGTCCACAGCCTGTCCCATCCCGCGCAGTGCGCTGCGGCGGATCAGCTTCAGCCCGCCGTAGCCGTAGGTCAGGCCGTTGACCGGGTTGGTAGCCCGCCACACCCGCATGGACACATCCTCATCGATCGGTTCGACGGCGGCCGGGTCGAAGCTCGTGTCGATGGCGAAGTCGCCGTCGGCGAGGAAGAACTGCTCGCGGTCGACGATCTCGGCGCACAGCCGGTAGGCCCGGCGCATCCCGTGCACCCCGTGCAGGCGCTTCACGGTGCCGCCGAGCGTCCGGTGAAGGCGGGAGTGCAGGGCGTCGGCCATCGGTTCGTCGTACGACAGGAAGACCGCGTCGTATTCGCTCACGACAGGGCCTCCAGGTAGCGGGCGGCGACCAGGGCAGGAGCGAAGTCGGCGGTGGAGGCGTGAGCGCGCTTGGCGTGCACGGCGTGGAACTCGTCGTCCGAGACGAGCCGTTCGGCCAGGGCGACGGCCTCGGCCGGGGTGGTGAAGCACAGCTCGGGGTCGATGTGCTCGGCGAGCCAGCCCAGGCGCGGTGAGATGACCGGCAGGCCCATGCCCTGGCAGTCGATCACGCTCATCGACCAGGGGCAGCCGGGACGGAACGGGGCGATGCCGAAGCGGGCACCGGCCAGCAGGGCCTTGTAGCGAACGCGGTCGCCCCGATCGGAGACGATCTGGACGTGCGGCAGCGCGGCGAGCTTTTCGCGCATCTTCTCGGGGCTGTCGTTCAGGCCCGTGCGCTCGACCCGCCGCTTGCCGAACAGGTCCATCACCCGTAGCCGGACGAGACCGGAGGAGGTCAGGTCGCGGGCCAGGTCCACGAACTGCTCGGTGCCGTAGTGCGCGTACAGCCGGTGGTTGTAGACACCGATCGCCTCCGCGCCGGAGGTGGGTTCGATGGTGGCGGGGTCACGGACCAGGCGCTCGTCCCGTGGAGCGGGTACGACCCGCAGCTTCTCGCCGAGGTCGACCGTCATACGGGCGGCTGCGGCCGAGGCCCAGGAGGCGGCCGTCGAGGAGTGGACCATCACCCGGTCGCATGCGGCCAGCCCGGCGGCGAACGCCAGCAGGACCGGCCGCCCGAGCCCCGCGTCGTTCATGGAGGGGTCGAGGAGTAGCTGGCTGCCGCTGGCGAAGGAGAACGGCAGGTAGTGGCAGTACCCGGCCAGCAGCGCGTCCGATCCCGCCTCCAGCAGAGCCGTGCGGATCGCTGGGGCTTCCTCGATCTGGTTGGCCACCACGACGTCCGGGTTCTCTGCCCGGATCAACGCCACCAGCTCGTCGATGTCCGCCGAGAAACGGGCCCGGTACTTGGTCCCCGGCGCCTTCGTCCGATGAAAGCCGCAGCGGACATCTCCCACCGGGGCTGGGGATGCCACGGTCACTTCCGCCCCGGCGTCCGCCAGTGCCGGGGTGAGCAGGTCCGCGAAAATCCACCCCGAGTCGGCGGACAGCCGGTCCGGGTTGGAGATGTTCAACAGGTACAGCACGCGCATCACGCGTCGCCTCCTCACATCTGCCCCGGACGGGTCGATCCAGGGCGGTAAAGGAAGGAAAACGGCGACGCGCACCGTGACGGGATGATGAACTGGGATCACTCACGGTTCATTCATGTTCACTGACCATGACGCGGGGCTGCCCATCGATGGACGCGCACGGCAAAGAGATCACCGTTGACCAGGCGGCCGAGGACTTCGCGGCCGAGCTGGCGCGCTGGCGCGACGTCCGGGGCATGTCCAAGCGGGCATTGGCCCAGGCCATGGGATTCGACCCGTCCTACGTCAGCCACATGGAGTCCGGCCGCCACAAGCCCAGCGAAGAATTCGCCCGTCTCGCCGACGAGGTCCTGAACGCAGGCAAGTCGATCTGGCGCCGCTGGGGCGACTACGAGCGGGCCCGAACGCGAACCATGCGGCCTCCTGCGGCTCCACATCTGCCAGAACAGCCATACGCGACCGGCTCCGCCCTCGTCGTCGAACATGACGCGGCCCACCTCCGGTACGACGGCCGCGCCTACCGGCTCACCATGCGCAGGCTGCTGCGGAACACCGGCACCGACCCGGTGACCCGCTACCTGATCCGCATCTCCGTCGACCGCTACCCCGGCGACCCCGAGCGGTCCAATGCCCACTACCGGGCCCACCCGCTGACATGGGGCGACCTCGATCTCACCGCCACCTGTCGAGGCGAGGAGATGCGCTGGCAAGCCAAGCACGACCGTGACGCCTTCAAGGAAGTCTGGCTGCTGTTCGACAACGAGCACGGCCGCTTCCCGCTCTACCCGGGCGAGTCCGTATGGATCGAGTACGCCTACACCGTCGGCGACGACAAGTGGGGCGACTGGTTCCAGCGAGCCGTCCGCCTGCCCACCGAGCGACTCGAAGTCCAGCTCACCTTCCCGGCTACCCTCGACCCGGTCATCTGGGGCACCGAGACCTCCATGACCGCCGAAGCCGCCCCGCTGCGCACCCCTCCCGTCCGCAGCGACGACGGCGAGCTTCGGCAATTCACGTGGATCACGACCACCCCAGCCTTGCACGCTCGATACCGTCTGGAATGGCGGTTCCGGGCACGGCCCGAACACGACACAGACCAAGGGGAGTTCCGCTGATGGACGTCCGGCCCAGCCAGCAGATGCGAGACCTCGGCGTCGTCCAACAGGGCGCTGGCATCCTCGCCGAACCGGCCCGCCCCTTCGATCTGCCACCCGAGCGCGATGAGGCCGAGCGCATCGTGGACGAGCTGTTCGCAGCCATGGAGCGCATCGGCCAGGTCCACCCCTTCGCCAAGGGAATGGGCATCGCAGCCCCACAAATCGGCATCGCCCGCGCCGCCGCCGTCGTCCAACCACCCGGCGACACCCCCGCCATCATCCTGCGCAACCCCCGGATCACCTCCCGCTCCGAGGAGACGGACGAGCAGTACGAAGGCTGCCTGAGCTTCTTCGACGTCCGCGGCCTCGTCCCCCGCCCCCTGCAGATCACCGTCGAAGCCACGACCCTGACCGGCGAGACCGCGACAACCACGTACGAACACGGCCTCGCCCGCCTCATCCACCACGAGATCGACCACCTGGACGGCCTGCTGTACACCGCCCGCATGAGGGCGAGGGTCGAACCGATTCCGGTCGAGCAGTACCGTCAGACCGGTCGGGCATGGGCTTACGACAGCAGCGCTCGGCCGGAAGTGTGATGGCAGGCAGGAAGTTGCGTTACCACTCGGTGAAGGGGCACCCCGTGAATTCTCCGGAAGCGAATTCCAGCAGGATTCGCTTCCTGGCCTGTCAGAGCTCATAACACGATCTTGAGATGCGGTGGTGTTCAGCCGTAACTGGTGTGGCGATGGAGCCGTTCACGGGGGTGTGAGAGTGAAGCCGTGGATCGTGGACGACGAGTTGTGGACGGTGGTCAAGCCGGCGCTGCCGTCGTGGCCGGAGCGGTCGCTCGGGCCACGGCTGGGGCCGAACCGTCTGTGCCTGCGGGGAGTGCTGATCGTGCCCCACACCGCGATCGGCTCCGGCCAGACCTGTCGGCGATGCCTGGAGCGTTGGCAGGACGCGGGCGTCGACCGCTGCAAGACCGGCAGCAAGCACCACCTGATCAGCGATGGCAACGGCGTCTTGTTGAAGGCCGTCACCACTGCAGCGAACATCAACGACGCCACCCAGACTATGGCCCTGGTCTCGATGGTTTCCCCTGGGGCGCCGACCGTATTGGCCACCCGCGAAGGCGCTTCGAGGCCCTCCTCGACGATAAGGGCTACGACAGCGAACCGGTCCGCCGCAGGTTGCGGCACCGCGGCATCCTGCCCGTCATCTCCCGACGCGGTGCACTCGGCATCCACGGCTTGGGCAAGCTCCACTACGTCAGCGCCATGGAGATTCCGATGATCGCAGCAATGGTAACGGCCTGTGCTGGCATCCTGATTTCCGTCATGGCCTACTGGCTGAACCATCAAGGAGAGACTCGCAGATCTCTGAGGAAAGCGCGAATCGACTGGGTGAGCAGTCAATTAAAAGACCTATACGGCCCACTTCTCGTTCTCACGGAAACGAACGAGAAGGCGTGGATCGAGTATTGTAGACGCTACATTCTACCCAACAGCGCAGGCGCGGCCGAGATTCCGCTGCCGGAACTGGAGGAGGCGCGGTGGCGCCTGTGGGTAGAAGCGGTGTTCGCCCCGACGGCCCAGAAGATGCGGGACATCATCACCGCCCGGGGTGACCTGATCATCGGGGGAGAAATGCCGCCCGTAGTCCTGGAGTTTTGCGCGCACGCAGCGTCCTATGACGCCCTTCTGGCGAACTGGGACGGAGTGGGTCCAAGCAAATCCACCCTGATTCGCCATCCAGGGAACAGGTTCCTGTCCTATGTACGTGAGTCGTACGGATCGCTGAAGGCGGAACAGGCACTCCTGCTCAATGCCGCGCGTGAGATCGGGCACCCTAATTCGGTCAATCAGCACACTGACCAAAATGGAAGGAGATCGCTATCAAGGTATTTCTGAGCTGGTCTGGAGAACGCTCTAAGGAGACCGCTAAAGCCCTGTGGTCTTGGCTGCCGGACGTCCTCCAATACATCAACCCCTGGTTCTCCAGTCTGGACATTTCTGCAGGGAGGAGAGGGGTTCGAGAGATCACCGACGAGCTTTCCGGAACAAATTTTGGGATCATCTGCATAACTCCGGAGAATCAATCCTCTACTTGGATCAACTTTGAGGCCGGGGCCCTTTCCAAGCAAGTCGAGGGCGGCTATGTCGTCCCGTTTCTGGTCGGAATGAAAACTGCCGACCTCATCAGTCCCCTCAGTCAGTTCCAGGCCATCATCGGGGATAGCAAAGACGACGCGCAGAAGCTTCTTTTTGACATCAATGATGCCTCGGGTGACCTGGCAATCCCGCGCGAAAGATTGGAACGCGCCTTCCAGAGGAGTTGGTCGGATTTCGAGAAAAATATGAGGACTATCAGCGCCATTTCATCGAAGGATAACAACTCGAACGCGGTGCAGCGATCCGAAGCCGACATGACGGAGGAGATTCTCCTCATTGCCCGACATCTCGATCACCGCATTGCGGAGATCGAAAGATGCGAGCTGCGGGCGGACGGGACACCGAGGCGGGCGCCTCGGGGAATTCGCCGGATCAGCGAAGAGAAGTTCATTGCGTCCTCATTTGCAAAGATCGGCTGGGAGGCTGTCCGCTCCTTTTGGGAGGGTGGGAGCGTAGTAATCGTAGCGCAGGGTCCAGGTGGGCCCTCGCGGGCGATTTCGCGGGACTTTGTCGAGCGGCTCGCCAAGTCCCTGAGTCGGGAAGTAGTGGTGCTGGGGGAGGCCGGGAAGGTGATTGTCCGCAGCAGCCTTCCCTGACCCGCAACGCGTTCCTAGCGCTCGAATGTCACCTCGACCGGCTTCGGCATCTTCTCCCCCTTCCTCAAACGCCGAAGGCGCAATTCCCCGGCCTTCTCCGGTACAACCCAGGCGTTCCATGCATTGATGTAGATCGCCACTTGGTCCCGCATGTCCATCCTGCGCCGGGAACCCCGCTTCTGTGTGTCCCTTGGAACTTCTCGCAGAGCGAGCCTCGCATCGCCAGGGTCCAGACTCGCACCCGACTTGAGACCCGAGATCCAATCGTCAATATCAGCGGCAGGCGCCGCCTCAGTGGTCAAGAAGAACCCCACTGCTGCCGCCGTCTGGCTCGCGAACAGGTGTTTGGAAAGCTCACGGCCGATGGTCACCGCCTCCCCGTACTTGTATTTATCACCGTTATATGCGGCCAGAATTCTGTCGTTCGATACGCGAGCCCGGGCACCGCTCCAGGGGGCATTGGGCATCGTATTGAAGAGAATCACGTGGCGGATGGTGGAGGAGAGTAGGTGCAGATATTTTGCGCCGGTCGACGAAAGCGTATCCGCTGCACTTCGACGCTTTCCGGTGTCGAGAACCGGGAAAACGTCTCTTGATAACCCATCGAAAACGAGCATCTGTACGGAAGTGTCAGCCTCGATAATTGCACGGAGACGATGCTGGCCGTCGAGAAGCGCGCCGTCCTTGTCGAAGGCGATTCCCTGATGAGTCAACTTCCATTCGCCACGGAGAATGGCTTGCGACAGGGCTCTCACCTGCCCCATGTCCAGGCGTCTATTGACCGAAGCCCGGGACAGATAAGTTTCGGCAATTTTGGGCGTTACCTTGACGGTTCGCGAGACGAAGTTTTCTTCCGGCTGCTCCGGCTCTGCCGTGGCGATAGTCATTCTCTGATGCTAAGGTCGCCGACACGTGGATTCCCCACTTTTGACCGCAAGTAATCTTTTCTGTTCGATAAGATGCCTTCTGGATACCCCAGATGCCCTGATTTGGCAAAGCAAGGCCTGCTTGGAACCCGTAACACCATTGCGGTGTCTGTCGGTTGAGGCGTCGTCAGTATATGAGTCGCAGTCGGGGGAAGCTGGTGGAGTCGGGCTCTACCAGTATCCGGGGCGCAAGGGGATCGGTGACCGCAAGACGCTGCAGGGTGTGTTGTTCGTGCTCTATACCGAAGCCACGACAGCGACACCCGCTTTTGTCCCTCGGCCGCCTTACATTGGCTCGCCGCGAAGCACCGCACGCGGGGGCGGGAGGTAGCGCCATCGCAATGCCTGCAGTGCCTAGAGACGGTGGACACCGCCACCAAGTGGGTCGCCGGACTTGCCCGGAACCGGTCGGATTTCCTCAACCCTTACCCCGCCCTCTGTCAGCCCGCGCTCGTGCCAAGACTCGATGTGCCAGGATTATTGTGAGAGAGGAAGGGGCACGGCCTGGTGAGTTCTCTGCAGGTAGACGTGCTGGCGTACGAGGCGCCGTGTGAGCGGTGTTTCTTCTCCTTGTGGTGGGTGTTCGGGCTGCTGCCGTCGTACCGGCCGCGCGGCGAGGAGTTCACCACCACGGATTTCCCTGAAGCCGTCGACATGGCGCGCCGCATTTTGGCGGCACCGGACGGTGACACGGCGGACGTCGCGGCACAGCTGCATGACCGGCCCCCATGGCAGCGGGGTCGCAGCTTCAACCCGAACCGATGCGGCGCTTGCGGGCATCACGCCGAATGGTACGTCCTCGATGCGATCCTCACGCGCGTCTACCACTACAAGGGTTGGATCTATGCCGCCGCCGGCCGGGTCCCCGTCCCTGAGTGGCGTGCGATCAGAGGCGGCGGACAAGGAATCCACTGGCCGTACTACTGATCACCGCTGCTCCAGCTTCAATGTTTCCTGCCGTGCTCCTTGAGGACCACCCAAGTCACCGACCCCAGATCGACGGTTCGCTCGCTCTGAACGCCGGACCCTGCGCCGATCATTAGGCGAGCCGGCACCTGAAGAACCCGAGGTCGCGGCAGACACAGCGTCTCCGCCTTCGGCACGGGCAAGCCCTGTCCACCCGTGAGGACGGCCGCCGCGAGCCACTGATGGCTGTCTCCCGGCCCTGGCGAACCGGTCTGCCACCTCGTCGGCCTCGCGGTAGGAGAGCCTATACGCCTGGCCACGGTGCGAACACCGCGTGAGTCGACTCGAATCCCGGGAACCGCACCAGGGAGTCCGCGACGGCCAGCTTGGGGCGACGGCGCACTGCGACCGACATCTGGTGCCGAGCCCCGTTGCTCGCGTGGCCGATAGCCAAGTAATCGTCCACGGCGGTCACGGCGCGGGCCTGAAAGCGGACCTCGACAGATGTCACCTCGTCGCCCAGTCCGGGCACCGGTGTGCGGGTGAGTAGATGTGAGAGCCGCGCGAGTGCTGCTCGCCGCGTCTTTCATGCTGCTTGAGGCGGGTACGAACCCCAACGCCCGAAAGTGTGCGTGCCGTCCCGCTGCACCATTCTGTGAGTGGGGAAGGGGCCGCACGCGAATGAGGGTTGCTATCCCGGTTAGGGGATAGCAACCCTCATTTATGTTGCTGACGGCAGGTCAGTGACCTTTAGACGTCGAAGTACAGCTCGAACTCGTGCGGGTGCGGGCGGAGCTGGAGGGGGGCGATCTCGTTCGTGCGCTTGTAGTCGATCCACGTCTCGATCAGGTCGGAGGTGAAGACACCGCCCTGGAGGAGGAACTCGTGGTCGGCCTCGAGCGCGTCGAGGACGGCCGGGAGGGAGGTCGGGACCTGGGGGACGCCCGCGTGCTCCTCGGGGGCCAGCTCGTAGAGGTCCTTGTCGATCGGCTCGGCCGGCTCGATCTTGTTCTTGATGCCGTCCAGGCCCGCGAGCAGGAGCGCGGCAAAGGCCAGGTACGGGTTGCCGGAGGAGTCCGGGGCGCGGAACTCGACGCGCTTGGCCTTCGGGTTGGAGCCCGTGATCGGGATACGCATCGCGGCCGAGCGGTTACGCTGCGAGTACACCATGTTGACCGGCGCCTCGAAGCCCGGGACCAGGCGGTGGTAGGAGTTCACCGTCGGGTTGGTGAAGGCCAGCAGCGACGGGGCGTGCTTGAGGATGCCGCCGATGTAGTAGCGGGCGGTGTCCGAGAGGCCCGCGTAGCCCTGCTCGTCGTAGAAGAGCGGGACGCCGCCCTGCCACAGCGACGAGTGGACGTGCATGCCCGAGCCGTTGTCGCCGAAGATCGGCTTCGGCATGAAGGTCGCGGTCTTGCCGTTGCGCCAGGCGACGTTCTTCACGATGTACTTGAAGAGCTGGAGGTCGTCGGCGGCGGCGAGCAGCGTGTTGAACTTGTAGTTGATCTCGGCCTGGCCGGCGGTGCCCACCTCGTGGTGCTGGCGCTCGACCTGGAGGCCCGCCTTGTCCAGCTCGAGGCTGATCTCGGCGCGCAGGTCGGCGAAGTGGTCGACCGGCGGGGTCGGGAAGTAGCCGCCCTTGTAGCGGACCTTGTAGCCGCGGTTGCCCTCGATCGCACCGGTGTTCCAGGCGCCGGCCTCGGAGTCGATGTGGTAGAAGGCCTCGTTCGCCTTGGTCTCGAAGCGCACGCTGTCGAAGACGTAGAACTCGGCCTCCGGGCCGAAGTACGCGGTGTCCGCGATGCCGGTGGAGGCGAGGTAGGCCTCGGCCTTCTTGGCGATGTTGCGCGGGTCGCGGCTGTACTGCTCGCCCGTGATCGGGTCGTGGATAAAGAAGTTGATGTTGAGCGTCTTGTCGCGGCGGAAGGGGTCGACACGGGCCGTCGACAGGTCCGCACGCAGCGCCATGTCCGACTCGTGGATCGCCTGGAAGCCGCGGATCGACGAGCCGTCGAAGGCCAGCTCCTCGTTCGGGTCGAACGCCTCCGCCGGTACGGTGAAGTGCTGCATGACGCCGGGAAGGTCACAGAAGCGGACGTCGACGAACTTGACGTCCTCGTCCGAGATGAACTTCCGAGCGTCGTCGGCGTTCTGGAACATCCAACTCCTCCTAGCCCGGCCGCAGGGGGACGGGGATTTGTTCGGTCGCGCGGTCGCACGTGGGTGGCGCGCTGTCGCCGACGATAAGCAGGCGGGATTTCCCGGGCATGACCCATTTGTTTCACCCAGGTTAACCGGGTCAGGGGGCGTTACGGGCGTATGCGGGGGGCCGCAGTAACGTATGGAGCGTGGACAAGAGGCAAGCAATCGGATCCTGGCTTTCCGGCCCCCGCGCGGCCGCCGAGGAGATGGGCGTCGACCTGGGCTACCGCGGCCAGGGGCTGGGGCTGCCCGAGAGCGGACCGGGCGCGATCGCGCCGCTCGGGCGCCGCTTCGGGGCGATTTTCATCGACTGGGGCCTGTGCGTGCTCGTCTCGTACGCGCTGCTGGCCGGGCGCAATGTGCAGGCCGCCGGGAACTGGGCGCTGCTCGTGTTCCTCGTGCTCAGCCTGTTGACCGTGGGCACCGTCGGCACGACCCCCGGCAAGCTGCTGCTCAAGCTGCGGGTGGTCGGCGAGGGCGGGGCGCGGCTCAGCCTGCCGCGGGCCGTGCTGCGCAGCGTGCTGCTGCTGCTCGTCATCCCCGCGGTCGTCTTCGACCGTGACACCCGCGGGCTGCACGACCGGTTGTCGCGGGCCGTGCAGATCCGCGTCTGAGCCGCTGGTCGCATAACGGCAATCGCATACGAACGGCTGATTGCATACGAACGACTGATTGCATACGAAAGGCGGCCCGGGACGGAGAGTCCCGGGCCGCCTTCGTTACGTGGAGTCTCGGCGTACGGCCGCTCAGCGGCCCTTCGGCATGCGCATGCCCTTGGGCATCGGGCCCTTCGGGATCGGCATGTTGCTCATGAGGTCGCCCAGCGCGCGCAGCCGCTCGTTCACGACCGTCACCTGCGCGCCCGGCAGCACCCTCGGCAGCTTCAGCAGCGTGGT
Organism: Streptomyces sp. NPDC059850; assembly: GCF_042731515.1. NCBI lineage: Bacteria > Bacillati > Actinomycetota > Actinomycetes > Kitasatosporales > Streptomycetaceae > Streptomyces > Streptomyces sp. NPDC059850. Next base: position 16,922 of record NZ_JBHWJI010000010.1, on the reverse strand, counting down.
GCGGAGCTTCTTGATCTCCACCTGGCCCTCGCCGGAGCCGACGATCACGTCGTGCACCGGGACGTCCGACACGATGCGGCCCATCCGCTTCTTCTCGGCGGCCAGCATGCCCTTGAGCCGGTTCGGGTTGCCCTCGCCGACGAGCACGATGCCCGCCTTGCCGATGGCCCGGTGGATGACGTCCTGGTTGCGGTTCATCGCGACCGCCGGGGTCACCGACCAGCCGCGGCCCACGTTCTCCAGAACGGCGGCGGCCGCGCCCGGCTGGCCCTCCATCTGCCCGAAGGCCGCCCGCTCGGCGCGGCGGCCGAAAATGATCGCCATCGCGAGGAACGCCAGGACGAAGCCCAGGATGCCCAGGAAGATGGGGTGGCCGATGAGGAAGCCGATGGCGAGGAGGACACCGAAGGTGATGATCCCCACGCCGGCGACCACAAGGCCGACCTTCGAGTCGACCCGCTTGGTCATCTTGTAGGTCAGGGCGATCTGCTTCAGTCGCCCGGGGTTCTCGGATGTTTCCTTCCGCGCCATAAGGCGAAGTTTACGTGGCCTGGGAAGCCTCGGTGGACACGGCCTCCAGTACGTGCTGGGCTTCGGTCCGGTCCTTGGCGCGGCGGCGGTCCTCCAGGACCGCGGTCCAGGCGTTGCGCCGGGCTGTGCGCTGCCCGCCGCGCAGCAGCAGTCCCTCCAGGGCGAGCAGCGCGTCGGTCACGGACGGGCGTACGGGCGCAGCCGGCATGGGTACCCCTCGGGAGCGGCGGATTATCACGAAGCACGCGACCATGAGCGGTGCGTGGTTTCATCGTTACCCAATGGTGTTACCAGTGTGTGACCGGTCGGTCAAACACCGATGAAGCCTTGGGGAAGCCGCCGATTACGGCTGTGACCTGCGGTTTTGTCAGGGACGCGGAGAGCGTGGTGTGCCCGTACTCACACAGCGTGTTGCTCACACCGACCGGATATGCCCGCTTGCGAGCCAACGGCGGTGCGAACCCGCCCGGGTTCGTACCGCCGTTGGGCGTTTCGGCTTTCAGACGGCCTGCGCCGCGTTCTCCCGCTGGTCGATGGCCTGCTGGTACAGCCGACCCGCGCGGTACGACGAACGGACGAGGGGGCCGGACATGACACCGGCGTAGCCGATCTCGTCAGCCTCCTCCTTCAGCTCCACGAACTCGTGCGGCTTGACCCAGCGCTCCACGGGGTGGTGCCGGGCGGAGGGGCGCAGGTACTGGGTGATCGTGATCAGCTCGCAGCCCGCGTCGTACAGGTCCTGCAGCGCCTCGCTGACCTCCTCGCGGGTCTCGCCCATGCCCAGGATCAGGTTGGACTTGGTGACCAGCCCCGCCTCGCGGGCCTTGGTGATGACCTCGAGCGAGCGCTCGTAGCGGAAGCCGGGGCGGATGCGCTTGAAGATCCGCGGCACCGTCTCGACGTTGTGCGCGAGCACCTCGGGGCGGGACGAGAAGACCTCGGCGAGCTGGTCGGGGTCCGCGTTGAAGTCCGGGATCAGCAGCTCGACGCCGGTGTCCGGCATGAGCGAGTGGATCTGCCGCACGGTCTCGGCGTAGAGCCAGGCACCGCCGTCGTCCAGGTCGTCGCGGGCGACGCCGGTGATCGTCGCGTACCGCAGCTCCATCGTCCGCACGGATTCGGCCACCCGGCGCGGCTCGTCGCGGTCCAGCGGCTGCGGCTTGCCGGTGTCGATCTGGCAGAAGTCACAGCGCCGGGTGCACTGGTCGCCGCCGATGAGGAACGTGGCCTCGCGGTCCTCCCAGCATTCGAAGATGTTGGGACAGCCCGCCTCCTGGCACACCGTGTGCAGGCCTTCCCGCTTCACCAGGCCGTGCAGCTCGGTGTACTCGGGGCCCATCTTCGCCCGCGTTTTGATCCATTCGGGCTTGCGCTCGATGGGGGTCTGGCTGTTCCGGACCTCCAGACGCAGCATCTTGCGTCCGTCGGGTGCGACTGCGGACACGTCCGGCACTCCTCTTTGCTTGGCGAGTCTGGGTGGCGCGGCTTTCGAATCGTCGGCGGTCACCAGGGTACGCCCGTCATTCGTACGGATTTACGTCCAGGGCAACCGGTGAGGTCGGGGGCCGCATTCCCCAAGGGCCGCCTTCCCCGGGGCCCTGGGCCCATGCCCGGGCCTACAGGGCCGCTGCCCGGGCCCTATACGGCGCGCGGCAGCGGAACGGCGGACTCCACGACCGCCCGCAGATGTTTCTCGACCACCGGGATCACCTCGGCGACCGTCACGTCCCGGCCCAGCTCCGCCGAGAGCGACGTCACTCCGGCGTCCCGGATGCCGCACGGCACGATCCGGTCGTACGAGGTGTTGTCCGGATCGCAGTTGAACGAGAAGCCGTGCATGGTCACGCCCTTGGCGACCCGCACGCCGATCGCGCCGAGCTTGCGGTCCTCGCGGCGCTGTCCGGCGTTGGACGGGGCGTACTCCGGGCCGTTCAGCCGCGGGTCGAACTCCTCGTCCTCCACCCGCGGGTCGAAGTCCAGCGTCAGCCCGCCGAGCGCGGGCCGCTGGTCCACCGGGTCACCCAGCACCCACACCCCGCTGCGGCCCTCCACGCGGGTGGCCGCCACGCCGAAATCGCCGCAGGTCAGCAGCATGGCCTCCTCCAGCCGCCGGACGTGGGCGACGACGTCGACCGGGCGCGGCAGCTTGAGGATCGGATAGCCGACCAGCTGGCCGGGGCCATGCCAGGTGATCTTGCCGCCGCGGTCCACGTCCACCACCGGGGTGCCGTCGAGAGGGCGCTCGTTGTCGGCCGTGCGCCGCCCCGCCGTGTAGACGGCCTGGTGTTCCAGCAGCAGACAGGTGTCCGGGATCTCGTCCGCGAAGCGGGCGGCGTGCACCCGGCGCTGCTCCTGCCACGCCTCCTGGTAGTCGACGGCGTCCGCCCCGAACCCCAGATGGACGTAGCGCAGTCGCGTCTGCGAAGCGGGGGGCGTCTCCGGGGACGTTGCGGTCACGGCAAGCTCCTTTTCGGACCTCGTAACGGTGGGCGGTGCCTCCGCCACTGTACGACCGCTGTACGACAGCGCACTTTCGGACCCCTATCCGGCTCGTTCTCACACGATCGGATGAAAGGAGTCCGACCAGCGCGATCAGCCCGCTACAGGCAGTTAAATTCACGCCGTTCCACAGAGCGAATCGTTCCACAGAGCGAATCAGGGAGACCGGCAGGCTGATGACGGAACGACCCCCCCAGCGCATCCCCAATCGTCAGCTCGCCGCGCTGATTTCCGAGGCAGGGTTCTCCAACGCCGGGCTGGCCCGGCGGGTGGACCAGCTCGGCATCGAGCACGGCCTCGACCTGCGGTACGACAAGACATCGGTCACCCGCTGGCTGCGTGGCCAGCAGCCGCGCGGCACCACCCCCGCGCTGATCGCGGAGGTCTTCACCCGTCGGCTGGGCCGCCGGCTGTCCGCCCAGGATCTGGGTCTGGACGCCTGTGCGCCGGTGTACGCGGGTCTGGAGTTCGCGGCCACCCCGCAGGAGGCGGTGGACATCGTCAGCGGGCTGTGGCGGAAGGACTCGGGCAGCCACGCGGAGCTGCGGAAGATCGCGTTCACCCCGGCCGGGCTGGTGGTCCCCAGTCGCGACTGGCTGATCGGCAGACCCGACGACCGGGTCGCCCGCGGTGAGCCTCCGGCTGCCGGTGGTGCGACCGTTCCGGCCCAGGGCGGCCGGGCGGCGGCCGCGGGCCGGGCGGTTCCGGCAGGCCGTACGACCGCCACTGCCGGGGCCGCCTCCGCCGAACGGGTCCCCGTGCCCCGGCAGCGGCAGGCGGACCGGGTCCAGCGCGGGCCCGGCCACCGGGTGACCCCGGGCGACATCGCGGCGCTGCGCTCGGTCAGCGAGCTGTTCCGGACGCTGGACCAGACGTACGGCGGCGGCCACGCCCGGCAGGCCCTGGTGCGCTATCTGGAGCACGAGGGCGAGCCGATGCTGCGCGGCACCTACGGCGAGACGACGGGGCGGCGGCTGTTCGGCGCCGTCGCCGACCTGACCCGGCTGGCCGGGTGGACGTCGTACGACATCGCCGCGCACGGCCTGGCCCAGCGGTATTTCGTCCAGGCGCTGCGGCTCGCGCAGGCTGCCGGGGACCGGCCGTACGGCAGCTATGTGCTGGTGACGATGAGCCGCCAGGCCGTCTACCTGGGCCACGGCCGGGAGGCCGTCCAGCTCGCCAGGGTGGCCCAGCAGGGCGTGGGCGGCGGCGCCCCGCCGGTGCTCCAGTCCCTGCTGCACGCCGTCGAGGCGCGCGGGCACGCGGTGCTCGGCGAGGTACGGGCCTCCACCGCCTCCCTCGCCCGCGCCGAGCGGGCGCTGGAGACGTCGCGGCCGGGCGACGACGTGCCGTACTGGGCGCGGACCTTCGACGAGGCGCAGCTGGCCGACGAGTTCGGCCACTGCCACCGGGACCTCCAGCAGTACCGGGCCGCGGCCCAGCACGCGGAGCGCTCGCTGCGGCTGCGCGGCGCCGGGTTCGCCCGCAGCCGCCTCTTCAGCCGGGTGGTGCTGGCGACCGCCCGGCTGGGCCTCGGCGAACTGGAGCAGGCCTGCACGCTGGGCGCGGAGGCGGCGCAGCAGGCCTCCGAGATGCGGTCGGCACGGGCGCTGGACTACGTACGCGACTTCGAACGCCGCCTGGAGCCATACCGAGACGCGGCCCCGGTCCGCGGCTACCGGGAGCGGGTCGCGGCGCTGGGGTAGGGGATGCCTCGCCGACCCGGCGGCAGCCGGGGGAACGGGCGGTCGTGAGTCGGGGGGCGCCCCGGCGGGGCGCCTCCCCGGCGGCGGCCGGATCGGGCGGCTCCGGCGACGCGGCGTGCGGCGGCGCCCCCGGCGGTGGCTGGGGAGCCGGTCGTGAGTCGGGGGCGCCCTCTTGGCGGTGGCCGGGGCGGGTGGCCTCGGCGACGTGGCGTGCGGCGGCATCCCGGCGGTTGGTGGGGGAGCGGGCGGTCGTGAGTCGGTGGGCGCCTTCGTGGGGTGCCTTCCGGCGGTGGCCGGGGAGTGGGCCAGGCGTCGCGGGGCCGTTAGCCGGCGCCGATGCCGAAGGTGCGGGCCAGGCCTGCCGCGCCCGTTTCTGTCACGTCGATCACTCGGCGCCGCGTGCCCCGGCGGATCCAGTCCAGTTCGAAGAGCCGGTCGGTGAGGGCGGCGCCGAGGGCGCCTGCCAGGTGGTGGCGCTGTTCGGTCCAGTCCACGCAGTAGCGGATCAGGGGGCGGCGGCGGGCGCGGAGCTGGTCGGTGTCCACGCCGAACGCGGCCAGCTCGGCCCGCCCCCGGTCGGTCAGCCGGTACGGGGTGTCGTTGCCGGGGGCGGACAGCCGGTCGTGTTCGGCCGTCTCGGGGTGGTGGCGTCCGTCGCCGCCGGTCAGTACGGAGCGTTCCAGCAGGGCGGCCATCAGGGCCACGCCCAGGCCGCCCGCGACATGGTCGTAGCAGGTGCGGGCCCGGCGCAGGGCGTGGGCATGGCCAGCGGCGCGCAGCGAGGTGACGGGCAGCGGCGGCGCGATCCTGGCCAGCGCCTCGATGGCCTCGCCGACGGCGGGCCCAGCCAGCCGGTAGTAGCGGTGCCGCCCCTGCTGTTCGACGCGTACGACACCGGCCTCCAGCAGCTTCGCCAGATGACCGCTCACCGTGGACGCGCTCACCCCCGCCTCGGTGGCCAGCACGCTCGCGGGCAGCGCCCGCCCCTCCGCCAGCGCCAGCAGGATCCGGGCGCGGGAGGCGTCGGCGAGGGCGGTGGCGGCGCGGGCGATGTCCGCGTCGCGGGCGGGGGAGACGGGGGAGGCCATGAGGTCAGCGTAGGACGAGGGCGCTTCGGCACCCGGCGAAGTGTGGATGCCGGGAGGGGCGCTCAGCGCGCCGCCCCGAATGCCCGCTCCGCCTCGGCGATCGCCCGGGTCAGGGTCTCGGGTTCCGGCCGCAGCCCGGCGGTGATCGTGTCGAGGTCGCGCAGGCCCGCCCGCCGCAGCAGCCGCTTCTCGTTGGTGACCCACTCGCCGCGCGCCGCCAGCACCGCGTGCGCGGTCTGCATGGCGGCGGTGGCGAGCGCGCCCGCGACCTCCGTGGCCTGGCCGTGCCGGGCGTACGAGCCGCCTGCGTACGCGAGCGTCAGGGCGGCCCGTTCGCGCCAGAACGGGGGAGCCGCCGCGCGCAGCGGCTCCGGGTACGCGGGGCGGGGCAGGGTGCCCCGGAGCACCTGGTTGTCGCCGAGTTCGGCGGCGAGCAGATAGCTGGGGACGCCCGCGAGGTGGAAGAGGAGCGGTTCCACGTGGAAGCGGCCCTGCCGGGCCTCGGCGAGTTCGTGTTCGACGGCGTCGAGGTCGCGGTAGTGGACGTCGACGTGGCGGCCGTCGATGGTCAGCCAGGCGCCGCCGTTGAAGACGCCACCGCCCCAGCCGCCGATCTCGGAGACCTCGCCCTCCCAGCCGACCGCCCGCAGCTCGGCCGGGTCGAAGCCGCCCCGGTAGTAGAGGGCCAGGTCCCAGTCGCTGTCCGGGGTGTGGGTGCGCTGGGCGCGCGAGCCGCCGAGGGCGACAGCGTGCACGGCGGGCAGCGCGGCGAGCCGGTCGGCGACCTGGTCGAGGAAGGTTTCGTCGGTCATGGTGATGTGATGGTGCGCGGTGTCCGCCGGGCGCTCAAGCGGTTTTCGGCCGGCAACCGGATGAGGACGCGGGGCAGTTGGGTCCTGTCCGGTGGATCTTCGTGGATCAGGCCGCGGCGTCTGGTGCGGGGGCACCTCCCGGCGGTAGCTGGGGGAGCATCGCAAGGCGGCGTACTCGGACGACTCCGACAACGCGGCGAGGTGCGGCCCGCCGCGGCAGCGGCTGATGACACAGCGGCGTCGCGGCCCGCGAAGATCGGCCGGACAGGGCCTTGAGCCCCCGGGCGACGCCGTCAGGCGGCCGCCGCCGGGAGCGCGGGGGTGGTGTCGGAGCCGGGGGTGGCGCCGAAGTCCTGGAGGACCGCCCGGGCGGCGCGGCGGCCGGAGACGAGGGCGCCCTGCACATTGCTGGCGTCGCGGTGGTCTCCGCATACGTACAGCCCGGACAGCAGCCGCACCGGGCGCCGCAGGTCGTGCGGCGCGGGCATGGCGGGCACCGCGTGCGGGTCGTGGTGGGCGGCCAGCAGCTCCCAGTCGGCGGTGGAGGTGCCGTAGACCGCGGCGAGCTGGGCCCTGGCCTGCCGGTCGAGTTCGGCGGCCGGAAGGCCCGCGGCGGCGCCCAGCACGGTGGAGGTGATCAGCACCCGGCCGCCCGGCGCGCGCGAGGGGTCGACCTCGCTGGCGACCGTGGTGTGCGCGACCGGGCCCTGGCCGCCCGCGGCGAGGATCAGCGCGGGTTCGCGCAGCGGCGGCTGGTCGGCGGTGTGGTGCAGCACGGTGACCGGGTGGAAGGCGGGCAGCCGCAGCCCGGGGAGGAGTTCGGCGGCGTCGTGCGCCCCGGTGGCCACCAGCACCGCGCGGCAGCCGATCTCGCCGTGCGCGGCGGTGGTCACGGCGGTGGTGGCGGCCGAGGTGGCGCGTACGCCGGTACGGACGGTCCCCGGCGGCAGGGTGGCGGCCAGCAGTTCGGGGACGGTGGCGGCGCCGCCCGCCGGGAGGCACAGCCGCCCGCGGGCGTAGCCGCGCAGCACCAGGTCGGCGCAGCGGCTGGACGTGTTCAGGCCCGGGTCGCTCAGCAGCGAGACGAGAAGCGGGCGCAGCACGCTCTCGACGGTACGAGCGGGTAGGCCCCGCCCCGCCAGGGTCTCGTGGACCGGCCGGTCGGGGCGGGCGAGGAGGCGGTCCGCGGGCAGGGCGGCGAGCCTGCCGAGCGCGGCACCGAGTCGGGCCTGATCGAGTCCGCCGCCCAAGGGCGCGCGGGCGGCGCTTGCGAGAGCGCGCGCGGTGGTGAGTGCGCCCCTTGTGCCCCGGGAGCCGGTCCGGGAGCCGCGGAGCGCGCCGATCCGCTGCGTACGGCCGTCGCTGTGCACCAGCACCCCCTGCGAGAAGGGGCGCAGGGCGAGCGCGTCGAGCCCCGGGGTGTGCCGCAGTTCGGGGAAGGATGTGTTCACCAGCTGCCCGGTGCGGTCCAGCCGGAAGCCGTCGACCGTATCGGTCGTCATGCGGCCGCCGACCCGGGGCGCGGCCTCCAGGACGGTGACCTCCATGCCCGCGCCGGTCAGCAACTGGGCGGCGGCCAGCCCCGCGAGTCCGGCTCCCACGATGACGACGTCCGTGCGGTGCGCGCTGGTGAGCACGTTCCCTCCCCGGGGTCGGGATGGAGCGGATCGGAACGGTCACGACGGTAAGGGCAAAAACGGTCGATGACAGACGCGCATCGACCGAGCACGGGCGCACAACGGTCGCACGCCGATCGAGTACGGCCGTTCAGGAAGCTCGGTTTCGCCACATCCCGTTCCCTCGCGGACCGTCAGCGCCCTCCGCCCACCGCCGCCTTGAGGGCCTCGTCGACATGCGGGTAGGTGAAGGAGAAGCCGGAGTCCAGGAGCTTGCGGGGGAGGGCCCGGACACTGCCGAGGATGTCCGTGGACATCTCGCCCAGCGCGATCCGCAGGGCCGGGGCGGGTACGTGGAGGAGCGTCGGGCGGCGCAGCACCCGGCCCATGGCCTCGGTCATCTCACGGTTGGTCACGGGGGAGGGGCTGGTGAGGTTCACGGGGCCGCTGAGGTCCGCCGTGTCCAGGATGTGGCGCAGCGCGGCGATGTGGTCGTGCAGCGCGATGAAGCTCCAGTACTGCCGACCGCTGCCCATCCGCCCGCCGAGCCCCGCCTTGAACAGCGGGAAGAGACGGCCCCACGCCCCGCCCTCGGGCGCGATCACCAGCCCGCTGCGGACGAACACCGTGCGGATGTCCGCCTCCTGTGCCGCGGCGGTCGCCTCCTCCCAGTCCTGGCACAGATCCGGGAGGAAACCGTGCCCAGGGGGCGCGCTCTCATCCACCGCGCGCTCCCCCGTGTTCCCGTAGAACCCCACCGCGCTTCCACTCACCAGCACCCGGGGCGGGGTATCCAGAGCGGCCACGGCCTCGGCGATGGCGGCCGTGCCCAGCACCCGGCTGTCCCGCAGCTCCTTCTTGTACGCGTCGGTCCAGCGGTGCTCGCCGATGCCCGCGCCCGCGAGGTGGACGACGGCCTCACACCCCGTCAGCCCGGCGGTGTCGACCCACTGCCGGTGCGGATCCCACTCGACCTCCGCCTCCTCGCGGGGAGTTCGCCGCACCAGCCGCACGATCTGGTGGCCGTCCCGGCGCAAGGAGTGGACGAGGGCCGTGCCGATGAGCCCGGTGGAACCGGTGACCGCGATGCGCATGGCCCCATCCTGCCCCTGATCTTCCGGGGGATGTCGGACGTGCTATCGGTGATGTCGGACGTGCTACGGGGGGATGTCGGGCGTGGGGGAGTGCGTGGCAGAGTGACCCGCATGTCCGAGCCCTCCGCCCCGCCCCAGCCGTCCGCCGTACCCGCGCCGTTCATCCGGCGCGCCGTGCTCGACGACGAGCACGCACTGGTCGCGCTGGAGCGCCGCATCTGGTCCACGCTGCACTCCGTACTACCGGCCCCGGAGCCGCCGTACGACGCCTTCTTCACCCACCGCAACCGCCCCGTCCACGTCCAGGTGGCCGAGCTGGACGGGCGCCCCGTCGGCTTCGTACGGCTGGTCCCGTCGACGCAGCTGGCCTGCAACGCGCACGTCCGCCAGATACAGGGGCTCGCCGTGGACCCGGTGGCGCGCGGCCGGGGCGTCGCGCGGGCGCTGCTGAACGCGGCGTACGAGGAGGCGGTGCGGCAGGGCGCGAGCCGGATCACCCTGCGGGTGCTCGGCCACAACCTTCCGGCGCGGCGGCTCTACGAGTCGGAGGGGTTCGTGGTGGAGGGCGTCCTGCCGGGGGAGTTCCTGCTGGACGGCGCGTATGTGGACGATGTGCTGATGGGACGCCCCCTGACCGGCTGACCCGTCAGCTCCGGAAGCGTTCCCAGAGCCGGGGGTACCGCTCCGCCAGCGCCGCGTCGTTCTCCAGGTCGACCGTCGCGCCGACCGGCTCGTCCGGCCGCTCCGGAAGCCCCAGCTCCGGCAGGACCAGGCCGGTGAGCTGCTCGTACGCCTCGTCCGCCGCGAAGCCCAGGTCCTCGCAGTCGCCGTCCACCTGCTCGTCGAAGTCGTCGAGCAGCTCGGCCAGGGCGTCCGGATCGTGCAGCGCGCCCTCGAAGACCTCCCGGCCCTGGCCGATCAGCCAGTAGCGGAACGCCTCGAAGGCGTCGTCGCTGACGCCGCCCAGCAGCACCCAGGCGGCCCCCCACAGATCCCAGCGGTACGCGCGGTTGGCGCGGGCCTCGAAGTGCCGGGCGAAGTCCAGGACGGAGTCGGGGTCGAGCTGTGACAGCTGCTCGACGAGCAGGTCGGACTGGTCCTCGGGGTCGCCCTCGGCGGTCTCCCGGGCGTGGTCGACCAGCCCCCAGAACTCCGTCTCGTCCATCCGCCCTCCTTTGCTGGGGAACCACAGCCGCGATTATCGCTCAGTGCCATGCATGCGCTACATTCCGTATTGCACCTTCTGTGCCGGTCAGGGCTTGCGTCATGAGGTCGCCTCGGCGGCCAAGTGAGAAGCCCCCTCCCCCGGGAGGGGGAGGAGTCACCATCACGGGACCAGCATGAGTCCCCATGTGCCCAGGCGCACGCGGAGCGGCCCCTCGGGGCCGCTCCAAAGCCGCTTCCCAAACACGACAGAAGATGGCGGGTTTCGCTGTCAGGGTCGATGTGTCCAGCCGAAGGACGCATCGAGAGGACACGTACGTGAGCACACAGGACGCACAGGGGCCACTGGCGGGCAAGGTCGCACTCGTCGCGGGCGCGACACGCGGCGCGGGGCGGGCCATGGCCGTCGAGCTGGGCGCGGCGGGCGCCACCGTCTACGCGACGGGGCGCACCACCCGGGACCGGATCAGCGAGGTCGGGCGGGCGACGGAGACCATCGAGGAGACCGCGGAACTGATCACGGCGGCGGGCGGGACGGGCGTCGCGGTGCCCGTCGATCACCTGGAGCCCGAGCAGGTACGGGCCCTCGTCGAGCGCGTCGACCGCGAGCAGGGGCGGCTGGACGTCCTGGTCAACGACGTCTGGGGCGGCGAGCACCTGATCGCCTTCGGCAAGAAGACCTGGGAGAACGACCTGGCCGGGGGGCTGCGGATGCTCCGGCTCGGCGTCGAGACCCACCTGATCACCAGCTACTACGCGCTGCCGCTGCTGATCCGGAACCCGGGCGGCCTGGTGATCGAGGTGACCGACGGGAACGAGGAGTTCAACAAGACCTACCGGGAGAACCTCTTCTTCGACCTCACCAAGAACGCCCCCATCCGCACCGCCTTCGGGCTGGCGGAGGAGCTGAAGGAGTACGACGGCACGGCGGTGTGCATCTCCCCGGGCTTCCTGCGCTCCGAACAGATGCTGGACCACTTCGGGGTGACCGAGGAGAACTGGCGGGACGCGGTCGAGCGGGAGCCGCACTTCGCCATCGCCGAGACGCCGTACTTCGTCGGGCGCGCGGTCGCGGCGCTCGCCGCCGACCCGGAGCGGGCGCGGTGGAGCGGACAGTCCGTCTTCAGCGGGGACCTGGCCAAGGTCTACGGCTTCACCGACCTCGACGGATCGCGGCCGGACGTCTTCGGGTACTTCCGTGACGTCGTCTTCGGCGGCCAGGAGGGTACGGCTGACGACTACCGGTAGCTACGCGTAGAGGTCTGCCATCCGCCGTGCCGCCTCGGCGAACCGTTCCCGCAGCTCCGGCGGGGCCAGTACCTCCGCCTCCGGGCCGAGCGCGAGCAGCTGGCCGTACGCCACCTCGGCCGACTCCACGGCCAGGGTCACGGTGATCCGCCCCTGCTCGTCCGGCTCCCCGGCCGACCGTACGGCCTCCTCGCCCGCCGTGCGGTCCGTGACGTACGGCAGGCTGCGGGCGGCCCCGGGGGTGAGGCGCAGGGTGACCTCCTCGCGGAGGATCGAGCGCGCGAACTGGGCCGCCCGCTCCTCCCAGAAGGCGGGCAGGTCGAACGTCTCGTCGCGCCGGAAGCGGCCCTCGCCGGGCGCGGGATCGACCGCGGCGAGGCGGTCCACCCGGTAGACCCGGAAGTCGCCCTGAGGGCCGTCCGCGCGGGCCGCCAGGTACCAGACGCCCGCCTTGAGGACGAGCCCGTACGGCTCCAGCTCGCGCCCCACCTCGGTGTCCCGGCGGCGGTAGCGCACCGCGAGCCGCCGGTCGTCCCATACGGCGTCGGCGACGTCCGGCAGCAGCGACGGCGTCTGCGGCTCCTGCCACCAGCCCGGGGCGTCGAGGTGGAAGCGCTGGGCGACCGTGTGGGAGGCGTCGCGCAGCTCGGGGAGGAGCGCGGCGGAGACCTTGAGGCGGGCGGCGGAGGCAGCGTCCGCGAGCCCCATCTCGCGCAGCGCGGACGGCACCCCGGAGAGGAACAGCGCCTCGGCCTCGGTGCGGCCGAGGCCGGTCAGCCGGGTGCGGTAGCCGCCGATGAGGCGGTAGCCACCGGCCCGGCCGCGGTCCGCGTAGACCGGGACCCCGGCCTCGGAGAGCGCGGCGGCGTCGCGCGTCACCGTGCGCTCCGAAACCTCCAGCTCACGCGCCAGCTCGGCCCCCGTCATCGAGGGCCGAGCCTGGAGCAGAAGGACCATCTTGATCAGCCGCGCCGCACGCACCGCCCCATCATGCCGTGCCGCACCGTGTCACCGGAGGTTTTGCCCCCACCCCGCCCCTCCCCGAAACCGGGGCAAGCCCCGGACCCCACATCCGGGGCAAGCCCGGGGTCTCGCGGTTGGGGCAAGCCCCGGGGCCCGTGGCCGGGGTGAGCCCTGGGCCTCGCATCCGGGGTGAGCGCTGGGTCTCGCGGTTGGGGCAAGCCCCGGGCCCCGCATCCGGAGTGAGCCCTGGGTCTCGCGGTTGGGGCAGGCTCCGGGGCCCGTGGCCGGGGCTTGCCCCGGACCGCGCATCCGGGGTGAGCCCTGGGTCTCGCGGTTGGGGCAGGCTCCGGGGCCCGTGGCCGGGGCAAGCCCCGGATCTCGCATCCGGGGTGAGCCCTGGGCCCCGCATCCGGGGCAGGCCCCGGGCTCCGCATCCGGGGTGAGCGCTGGGTCTCGCGGTTGAAGCAAGCCCCGGGGCCCGTGGCCGGGGTGAGCGCTGGGCCCCGCATCCGGGGCAGGCCTCGGACGCCAGGAACCCGGCTCCCATGTGGGGAGCCGGGTTCCGGTGGGGGGCTGGGCCTCAGAGGCCGTAGCGTTCGGCGGCTTCCTTGGGGGCCGTGCTCTTGACCGCGCCCTGCTTGGCGAGCCGGGCCAGGGCGGCGACCACGATCGACGGGACGTCCACCCCGAAGTGGCGGCGGGCCGCCTCGCGGGTGTCGGACAGACCGAAGCCGTCGGTGCCGAGCGAGTACCAGTCCTGCTCGACCCACTGGCTGATCTGATCCGGTACCGCACGCATCCAGTCGCTGACCGCGAGGACCGGGCCCGGTGCGCCTGCCAGGGCACGGGTGACGTACGGGACCCGGTCTTCGCCGTTGAGCTGCGCCGCGTCACAGGACAGGGCATCGCGGCGCAGCTCGCTCCAGGAGGTGGCGGACCACACGTCGGCGGCCACGCCCCAGTCGTCGGCGAGCAGTTTCTGGGCCTCCAGCACCCAGTGGATGGCGGTGCCGGAGGCGAGGAGCTGGATACGGGGGGCGTCGGCGGCGGGCGCCTCGGCCTCGTTGAAGCGGTAGAGACCCTTGACGATGCCTTCCTCGATACCGTCGCGCTGCGGCATCGGCGGCTGCACCTTGGTCTCGTTGTAGACCGTCAGGTAGTAGAAGACGTCCTCGGCCTGCGGGCCGTACATCCGCCGCAGCCCGTCCCGCACGATCACGCCGACCTCGTACGCGAACGCCGGGTCGTAGGCGAGCGCCGCCGGGTTGGTGGAGGCGATCAGGTGCGAGTGGCCGTCGGCGTGCTGCAGGCCTTCACCGGTCATGGTGGTGCGGCCCGCGGTGGCGCCGATCAGGAAGCCGCGGCCGAGCTGGTCGGCGAACGCCCACATCTGGTCGGCGGTGCGCTGCCAGCCGAACATCGAGTAGAAGATGTAGAAGGGGATCATCGGCTCGCCGTGCGTCGCGTACGACGTGGCGGCGGCGGTGAAGTCGGCCATCGAACCGGCCTCGGTGATCCCCTCGTTGAGGATCTGACCGTTCTTGGCTTCCTTGTAGTACAGGAGCTGATCGCGGTCGACCGGGTCGTAGGTCTGGCCGAGCGGGGAGTAGATCCCGGCGGTCGGGAAGAGCGACTCCATGCCGAACGTACGGGCCTCGTCGGGCACGATCGGCACCCAGCGGTGGCCGGTCTCCTTGTCCCGCATCAGGTCCTTGACCAGGCGCACGAAGGCCATGGTCGTGGCGATCTCCTGGCTGCCGGAGCCCTTGGCCAGGGCCTCGAAGGGCTTGGCGGCGGGCTCGGGCAGGGCCACCGCGTGGACCTTGCGGGCCGGGGCGGGGCCGCCCAGCTCGGCGCGGCGCTCCTGGAGGTAGCGGACCTCGGGGGAGTCCTCGCCGGGGTGGGCGTACGGGACGAGGCTGTCGTCCAGCTTGCTGTCCGGGATGGGCAGCTCCAGGAGGTCGCGCATGGCGCGGAACTCCTTGCCGGTCAGCTTCTTCATCTGGTGGTTCGCGTTGCGCGACTCGAAGGTCGGGCCGAGCGTGTACCCCTTGACGGTCTGGGCGAGAACGACCGTCGGGGCGCCCTTGTGCTCGATCGCCGCACGGTAGGCCGCGTACACCTTGCGCGGCTCGTGGCCCGCGCGGGAGGTGTGGAAACACTCGGCCAGCTTGGCGTCGGACAGCGTCTTCGCCAGCTCCGCGAGGGCCGGGTCGGCACCGAAGAAGTTCTCGCGGATGTACGCGGCGTCGCGGGTCGCGTACGTCTGGAACTGGCCGTCGGGGACCTCGCGCAGCCGCCGCGCCAGCGCACCGGAGGTGTCCCGGGCGAACAGCTCGTCCCAGGCGGAGCCCCACAGCGACTTGACGACGTTCCACCCGGCGGCGCGGAACTGGGCCTCCAGCTCCTGCACGATCTTGAAGTTGGCGCGCACCGGGCCGTCGAGGCGCTGCAGGTTGCAGTTGATGACGAAGGTGAGGTTGTCCAGGCCCTCGCGCCCGGCCAGCGCCAGTGCGGCGGTCGACTCCGGCTCGTCCATCTCGCCGTCGCCGAGGAAGGCCCATACGTGGGAGTTGGCCGTGTCCTTGATGCCACGGGCGGCCAGGTAGCGGTTGAAGCGGGCCTGGTAGATCGCGGATATCGGGCCGAGGCCCATCGAGACGGTGGGGAACTCCCACAGCCACGGCATCCGGCGCGGGTGCGGATAGGAGGGCAGGCCCTCGCCGCCCGCCTCGCGGCGGAAGTGGTCGAGGTGCTGCTCGGTCAGCCGGCCGTCGAGGAAGGCGCGGGCGTAGATGCCGGGGGAGGCGTGGCCCTGGATGTAGAGCTGGTCGCCGCTGCCGTCGGCCTCTTTGCCGTGGAAGAAGTGCTGGAAGCCCGTCTCGTAGAGCCAGGCGGCGGAGGCGAAGGTGGCGATGTGGCCGCCGAGGCCGTCCGTGCTGCCACGGGTGACCATCGCGGCCGCGTTCCACCGGTTCCAGGCGGTGATCCGGCGCTCCATGGCCTCGTCACCGGGGAACGCGGGCTCCGCGGCGGTGGGGATGGTGTTGACGTAGTCCGACTCCAGCAGCGGCGGCAGCGCCAGTCCAGTGCCCTCGGCGCGCTCCAGGGTGCGGCGCATCAGGTACGAGGCGCGGTGCGGGCCGGCGGCCTGGGTGACGGCAGCGAGCGAGGCGCCCCACTCGGCGGTCTCCTCGGGGTCCCGGTCGGGGAACTGGTCGAGCGCACTCGGCTGCGTGCTTGCGAGATCGGTCATGCGGTCGACTGTAAGTTCTGATCGATGATCGATCAAAGTAGATGAAGGGAAAAACTTGTCCGTACGGCGAAATTGGCATTCCGTGCCTCGAAATCAGGCACGCGGTGCACAGCCGAGCACATGGGCCTTGACCAGTTCGCCGACCCGGGGATCCCGGCGCCGGAACGCGTCCACCACGGCCTCGTGCTCCTCCGCGTACGACTGCTGAACGGTGCCCAGCCAGCGGATCGACAGCGTCGTCCAGATCTCGATGCCCAGCGACTCCCAGGTGTGCAGCAGCACGCTGTTCCCCGATGCCCGCACCAGCTCCCGGTGGAAGGCCACGGTGTGCCGCACCTGCGCCTCGCCGTCGGCCCTGCGGTCGGCCTCGTACAGCGCCCGCACCTCGGGCTCCAGCGCCGAGGTGTCCTCGGCCAGCCGGTCCGCCGCCAGCTCGGCGGCGATCTGCTCCAGACCGGCCCGCACCGGATAGATCTCCTCCAGGTCGGCTGCGGTCAGATTCCGCACCCGGACGCCCTTGTTGGGCGCCGACTCGATCAGCCGCAGCGTCTCCAGCTCGCGCAGCGCCTCCCGTACGGGCGTCTGGCTGACCTCCAGCTCGGTGGCGATGCGCCGCTCCACGATCCGCTCGCCCGGCTTCCACCGCCCGCTGACGATGCCCTCCACGATGTGCTCGCGGATCTGCTCGCGCAGCGAGTGGATGACGGGCGGGATCATAACGAGCGCTCCTTCGGAACCAGCGGTGAACGGAAGTCATTATCCAGGTGGCACGCATACCAGGTGGCACGGAAGCCAGGTGTACGCAAAAGGGCCGCGCCCCCCCCCGAAGCCCCGGCGGGGGGGGGGCCGAAGGCCGTGGTACGGTACACGAACCCCCACCCCCTCGCACACCGCGCGCGCCAGGTACAACAAGAGCGCGGGGACGTAACCGGCCGCGGCGGCGCC